>JBEKQS010000067.1:0-21074 GCA_049519475.1 Bryobacteraceae bacterium
GTGCTGATCGGCGATCGAGATCGCCACCTGGGTCTTCACCTGGAGCAACTGGTTCTGCATGTCCAGGATGACTTGCTTGATCATTTTTTCGGGGTCTTCGGCCTTATCCACCAAGTCGTTGATATTGGCCCGAACCAAAGTTGAGACTCGCTCTAAGAGTGCCATGGAATTCTCCTTGGGTTATGGTTTGGTGTGCGTGCCCTGCGCCGTGTCCCCCGGCTTGGGCGTCTTGTCGCCGATCATCCGCACCTTCGCGAAGAGCTCGCTCATGGGCATGCCCGAGAGGGTCTCGAACAGTGCGGGGATCTGCGCCGCCATTTGTGTGATGTCTCCCGTGATCTTGTGAAGGCCCGCGGTATCGCCGCTGCCGGTGGAGACGATGGTGATCTTGTCCACGTTGGCGAGCGGGGAGGCCAGGGCCCTGACGATCTCGGGCATGTTGGTGATCAGCTTGTCGACGATGGCCGCCTGGTTGAACTGCTGGTAGGCCTCGGCCTTCACGTTCATGGCTCTGGCTTCGGCATCGCCCTTCTTGAAAATGATTTCGGCTTCGGCTTCGCCCTGCGCGCGGATGGCCGCGGCCTGGCCTTCGGCTTCTATGGTAAGGCGCTGCTTCTCGGCCTCCGCCAGGGTTTCGATGCGCTTGCGCTCATACTCGGCGGCCTTATACACGGTGGCGGTAAGCTCGCGGTCGCGGCGCAGAATTTCGGCGTCCTGCACCTTGACCTCGTGCTCTTTCTCGACCTGGTGGATGGTGACTTCCTCGGCGCGCACCTGTTGCTGCATGATGTTGCCTTGGATTTCGTAAGCCTTGTCGGCGGTGGCCTGCTGCTTCTTGACCATCTCCAGATACTCGGCCTTCTTGACTTCCAGATCGCGCTGCGCCTCGGCCTGCTTGGCCTGCGAAAGCGTCTCCGCGAGCACCCGTTCCTGGTCGGCCTGGGCTTTGGCGACGGCGGCTTCGCGGGAAGCCACGGCGCGCCTGATGGCGGTGTCGCGATCGGCTTCGGCGGTTGCCACGTCGGCGTCGCGCTTGATGCGCGCGACATCCGGGCGGCCCATGTTGCTGATGTAATCGTTCTTATCGCGGACTTCCTTGATGGTGAAGGAAATTACCTCGAGCCCCATTTTGTTCATGTCGTCGGCGCAGGTGGAGCGCATGCGGTCGCCCACCATTTCGGGCTGCTTGACGATCTCTTCCACCGTGAGCTGGCCGATGATGCCGCGCAGGTGGCCTTCCATCACCAGGCGGATCAAACCCTCGCGCTCCTCGGGCGGCTTGGTGAGGAACTGCTCGGCCGCCGTGAGAATGCTCTCGGGATCGGACTTCACTTTGATCTGCGCCACCGCTTCCACCGTGACGGCTACGCCCTGGCGGGTGTAGAGGTCCTGCTTCGGCGCGACGTCGAACGACATCAGCTCGAGCGACAGCCCACGGCACGACTGCACCATGGGATAAATGACCGTGCCACGGCCCTTGATGACGCGCGTGCCGCCGAAGCCGTAGACGATCAGCGCCTCGTGCGGTCCGGCCTTGCGGTACAGCTTGGCGAACATTGCCATGATGAACATCAGCGCCAGCAGGCAAATGCCGGCGATTATAACTGGAGTTGTGTAATCCATAAAAGGTGACGTCTCTCCTCTAACTCTTGGGCTGCGGTTCCTCCGCCGGGTCTTCCCAGCGGCGCACGTACGCCAGCCCCTTCTCGTAGCGTGTGACAATCACTTCGGCGCCTTTGGCGATGGCCGCGCCATCTTCGCTGCGGGCCCCGGCGACATGGCGCGTGCCGCCCTGCGTGTATACCACTTCTCCGGTGCCCCCGGAACGGATGGGAATGGAGGTGCGGCCCAGCACGCCGACCATGTCATAATCGGCCGGATCGAGCGGCTGCTCGTCGGCCATCAGCACCTTGGCCAGGAAAAGGAAGACCAGCGACGAGGCGCCCAGGCCGCTCAACGTGGCCACCACAATCGCGACGACCACCCAGACGTGGTAATAGTGCTCCAGCAAATAGCCGGTGCCGCCGAACCAGGCCAGAAACGCGGCGATGGTGCCGAAATTGAACCACGGCATCTGGCTGCCGCGCCCGCTGCCGGGAATATGAATGCCGTGATGCAGGTGCAGGTGCGGCAGATGCAAATGCGTCGTACCGGCCACCAGCGCCAGCGCGCTGAGGCCGAAGCCCACCAGGAAACAGGTGAGGTAGAAGTCGGACCAGGTCATGAACGTCTCCTCGTTTTGCGCGACGAAGCCAATGGCTTGAGCACTTCCATCAATCGCTCAGCCAGCCCCGGGTTTTCGAGCACCGTGCCCAACAGCACGATGCACATGCGCGAATCGGCGTGGCGCGCCACCGCCAGCAGCGCGTGGTGCAGTTCCGGGTCTTTGCGGAAACGCTCCGCGCCGCTCACCAGCCACAGGTCGAGCTTGTCTTCGAGCGCGCCTACATCGGAGATCAGCTCATTCTGAAAGCCTTCGGGATCGTCCACCAGGTAGCCCGGATGCACTTTGAAGAACCGCGCCAGCAGCATGCGCGTCGAGTTAGTCAGGTGCGGGCGCGCGCCGCTCTCGATCTGCGAGAGGTAGCTCTGGCTGATGGATTTGCCGAGCTCCTTTTGGATCAGGCGGGCCATCTCGAGTTGCGAGAGTTCGCGGTCGAGACCGCGGAGCGTGCCTTCCACTTCGCGGAGGTAGCGTAGCTTTTCGCCGAGCTTCATATGGCAATCTGTGATTACTATATTGCAAATTGCGATGGATGTCAAGCGAAAAAGTGGCTGGGGGGTGGCCTATGTCAATCCACGTACTCCGTGGAATCGGCGGTGGCCCAGGATTTCCTTTCAGTGTCTTCGTTCTTGAATTCAGGAAGTTTCTTCTTCATGAGCCGTCACTTCAACCATTCCGAAGTCGCAACGCCGCTGCCTTCGATGATCGCCCTCATGGTTCCGAGCGGAAGAACGCGTCCGCTGTGATGGGCAACAATCACCTGTTTGCCCGTCAGCGGATGCCGCCATTTCTGGTGGCTCCCGGAAGCGCCGGCCCGCAAAAAGCCGTGATGGCGAAGAATTCCGATCACCTGGTCTGAAGTGAGCCTCGGCGTTCCGTGCTCACCCAACGGTGACCTCGATCAGCTTCGCATTCTCAGGCAAATCGATGTCCCCCGGCGACAGATAGAGCTCGATAGCCTCACGGATGTTCGCCCTGGCTTCCTCCTCGGTCTCGCCGGCGGACGCGCAGCCGGGGAGTTCGGGGCACACGGCAGAGTAATCGCCGGTTTCGGAATCATGTTCCAGAACTACCCGGACTGTCATACCCGAAGTATATTGCCAGGTATGGCGAAACTGCAAGGCAGCAGGGTCCTAACGCTCGCCGAACCTCGTCCAGGAACGCCAAACGTGCCCGTCCGCACGGTTTTGATGACAGCATTGAGCCCCGGGCGCTTACACTGAGAGTGCCAAGGAGCGATGAATGTCGTCACACTTGAAGTGGTTTGTTCTCGGTATCGTCATCACGCTGGTGGTTCTCGCCGGCGGCGCTTACCTGTTCGTGAAGGCAGGGGGAATTTCGATGGAGACCACGGCGGCGCCATTGCCGCTCGAAAAGACGATCGCCGGCATGGCGTTGAACGCGAGTATGGGGCACGCGGCGGACCAGAAGAATCCGCTTCCCTTCAATGACGGCACCATGCTGGCCGGGGCGCGGATATTCAAACAGAACTGCGCGGTCTGCCACGGCATTGCAGGGCAGCCCCGCACCTTGATATCGACAGGAATGTTTCCGGCTCCGCCGCAACTTTTCGAAAAGCAAGACATGGTGACGGATGATCCGGAAGGCGAAACATTCTGGAAGGTGACGCATGGCATTCGGCTGTCCGGCATGCCCGGATTTGGGAGCACGTTGTCGGACACAGAGCGCTGGCAGTTGACAACGCTGGTGGCGCACGCCGATAAGCTTATGCCGGCGGTACAGGCGGAACTCAGCCATTAAGTAAAAGTGGCTGACCCGTTAACCCCGGTGGCAAGCCTGATTCTTCGAGAGAAAAGCGGGACGAGGGCGTCCCGCGCGGACCAGGGGGTCCGCCCTCCAATTATGCCGAATCTCCAGCTTTGCGAAAACTAAGTGGCATGCGGGAAGAGCGGGATAATTGGAAGCGCCCGCCTAATTGTGGACTGCCGTGTACAGCGTCTGGTTGCTGGTCACAGCATTGTTACCAGAGCCTAGCGTGAATGTCAGTGGAACGAAATCGTTGTTGGCGACGCTCGGCACCACGACGTTAAACTGGTACAACCCGACCGAGCCAGGCGCCAGGCCGTAGTACGCCGGTACGGCGGCACCGATACCGCCGAAATTGAACTGAATCGGCAGGGCCAAGGTGGTGTACGCCGGCGCCACCTGCCCGGGCGAAACGCCTGGACCGACCACGCCGAACCCGATGCCCCAGAAAGTAATGATCTCGCCCGGTTTGGCATACGACGAGGTGTAGCCCGATGGAAGCACGCCGGGCGGGGCCACAAACGTGCCATCGGCGTGGGTGGCGCCGACGTATTGCTTGCCGCCGACAATGAACTGCGCGGGTGCCCACAATCCCGGCTGCACCGTGTTCACGGTTACCGTGACTGCCGAGCTGGTTCCGGCGGCCGTTGAAACGGTGAGTTGCAGCGGGCCCGTTCCGGTATTGGCCGGCACCAGGGCGTCTACCTGCCCGGGACTGATGTAGTCGATGAAGGCCGATTGCCCGTTGATGGTCACGGACGTGCGGTCGAGCGTTGTGGGAGCGGTGGTGTCGTTGTTACTAAAATCGGCGGTGGTCCACTGGCGCGAATCGGCCGCCAGATTGGAGCCATAGATTTCGATCCACGAGCCGGGTGCCATGGAAGGGTTGGCCCCGAAAGCCGAAAGGCTAATCACGCCACCCGTGCTGACGGCAGGCAGCGCCCCGCCGCACGGCGGCGCGGAGGCGGGAGTCAGCAGCCGGATGACGGCGTTCTGCGTATCGGCCACGTACACATTTCCCTTGGAATCCACAGCGACGCCGGCCGGGAAATTCAACTGCGCGCTGAGGGCCGGCCCGCCGTCGCCCGAATAGCCTTCGCTGGTGCCCGCGACGGTGCTGCCGGCGATGGTGTTGATGATGCCGCCGGTGGTCACCATGCGGATGCGGCTGTTTCTGCTATCCGCGATGTACACATTGCCGCACGTATCCACCGCGACGCCCGTGGGATCGTTGAGCAGCGCGCTCGTGGCCTGGCCGCCATCGCCAGCGAATCCGGGCAGATCTTGGGTGCTTCCGGCCACTAGCGTAATCGTGCCCGTAGCGGCGGCGGGCACCACCTTGCGGATCATGTTGCTTCCGGAATCCGCGAAGTAGAGCGCGCCGCTCGAATCGATTGCCATGGCCCTCGGCGCATTGATGTGCGCCTGCGTGGCAAGGCCGCCATCACCATTGAACCCGACGTCGCCGTTCCCGTCGACGATCGTCGAGATGATGCCGGCGTTGGTCAGGCCGACCCCGATCACTTTGCGGATGCGGTTGTTCTTGTTGTCGGAGATGTAGAGATTGCCGCTCGAATCCATCGCCAGGCCGGCCGGTCCGAACAAGGCCGCTACGTTGGCCTGGCCTCCATCGCCATAGGGTCCGGGAACCAGCGCGTTGTCGCCGGCATATGTGGAGATGGCGCCGGCCGGCGTCACCATGCGCACCACGTTGTTGGTCGTGTCCGCAATATAGATGTTGCCTTTGGAATCGAGAATCACCGCGTCGGGGCCGTTGATTTCCGCGTTGACGGCGGTCTCGACCTGGGAACTGCCGGTGTCGCCCAGAAAGCCCGGTGTGCCGTCACCGGCCACAGTGGTGATATTGCCATTGGATGCCGACACCATGCGGATGCGGTTGTTGAACTGGTCGGCGATGTACAGATTGCCCTTGGAATCGATCCACACGGCGGCCGGCCCGTCGATCTCGGCGGCAGTGGCGGCCGCGGCATCGCCGCTGTAACCGGCGGTATTGTTTCCCGCAATGGTGGTAATGGTGTACGCGGGAATGGTCTGCGCCAGGCAAAGGGCTGGCAGGCACAGGATTGCGGCCAGGGCGATGGGGATCTGTATATTCTTCACGGTATGATTCAAGTTTCTCAAAATCGGAACCTACTTGGTAAATGCCTACGGACGCACCAAGCCGCTCCGGGGTTTCCCCGCCGGGGCGACAGCGCTACCAGACGCGGCAGGCCTTCTCACGCACCATGGGCTGCCTGGGTTTGCAGGCGAACGCCTTGGCAAACTCTTGCATGTCGGATACCACTCCGTTGATGCGGAATTCGTCGGGCGAATGTTCGTTGGTCATGGCGTTGAGGCGCTTGTTTTCCGGCCGCTCGTAGCCGCACGCCCATTGCGCCATGCCGATGAAGAAGCGCTGATCGGGCGTGAATCCGTCGATCGGCTTCAGATCGATGCCCTTGGTGGCGTCCTTCCAGGCGATGTAGGCCAGCATCGTGCCGCCCAGGTCGGCTACGTCTTCGCCCAGCGTCAGCTTGCCGTTGTTCTTGATGTCGTCCACCACGGTGTACTGCGAATACTGGCCGGAAACGCAGGCGGCGCGCCGGACGAACCCGGCGGCGTCCTGTTTGGTCCACCAGTCGTGCAGGTTGCCTTTGGCGTCGAACTGGCGGCCCTGGTCGTCGAAACCGTGGGTCAGTTCATGCCCGATGGTGGCGCCGGTGTTTCCGTAGTTGGGCGCGTCGTCCATTTTGGGATCGTAGAGCGGCGGCTGCAGCACGCCGGCGGGAAAGTTGATGTCGTTCATCTGCGGGTCGTAGTAGGCGTTGACCGTGGGGGGCGTCATCTGCCACTCGGCGCGGTCCACGGGCTTGCCGATCTTGGCCAACTGGCGCTTGTTTTCGAAAACCACCGCGCGGTCCACGTCGCCCAGAAAATCGCCGCGCGCAATCTCCACTGCCGAATAGTCGCGCCACTTTTCCGGGTAGCCGATCTTGTTGACCACCCCATGCAGCTTGATGAGGGCCTTCTGTTTGGTGGCGGGGCTCATCCAGGTGAGCTGCTGGATGTCCTGCTGCATGGCTTTCTCGATCTCTTGGGTCATGGCGAGCGCGCGGCTCCGCGTATCCGGGGTGAAGGTCCTGGAGACGAAAACTTCACCCAGCGCTTCGCCCAGGTCGCGGTCGATGTAGCGGACGCAGCGCTTCCACCGCGGCGCCATCTCCTCGACGCCGCGCAGATACTTGCTGTAGAAATCGAAATTGGCCTTGGTAAAGGCCGTAGAGAGATAGGCGGACTCCTCGTGCGCCAGGTGCCATCTCAGGTAAGCTTTCCAATCGGCCAGGCCGCGGGTCTTCAATTGGCGCTCCACCTCTTTGAAGAATTCCGGCTCGGTCACGTTGAGTTCGGCCGGCGCCGCGAGGCCCGTGCCGCGCCAGTAGGCCGCCCAATCGAACGAGGGCGCGAGCGCCGCCAGTTGGGTCTGTGTGAACATGTGGAACAGCTTGTACGGGTCGCGCTTGTCCACGCGGGTCAGCGACGCCTTGGCCAGATCGGTCTCGATCGCCATTACCGTTTGGGCTTGCGCGCGGGCGGCCTCCGGCGCATCGCCCAGCAGTTGAAACATGGCGGCCACGTGCTCCAGATAGCGGCCGCGGATCTCCTGCGATTTGGCGTCGGTCTTGACGTAGTAGTCGCGGTCCGGCAGGCCGAGGCCGCCGGCGGAGGCGAACGCGATCACGCGGCTGGAATCGGCAAAGTCCTGCGCGGAGCCGAATCCAAACAGAGGGCTATCCTGTCCGGCCGTCAGGTGCAGCCGCGCCAGCAGGGGCGCGAGATCGGCCACGCGGCCCAGAGCTGCGATGGCATCCAGCCTGGGTTTCAACGGCGCGGCGCCGGCCTTCTCCACGCCGGCTTCATCCATGCAGGCGAAGAAGTAGTCGCCGATCTTCTGCTGCGAAGGCGTCCGCGCGGCGCTGGTCTGCGACGCGTCTTCGAGAATTGCCCACAGATAGCGCAGGTTCTCCGTCTGCAACTTGCCGTAGACGTCCCAACGCGGCTGGTCGGCCGGAATGGGGTTGAGCCGGTTCCAGTTGCCGCACGCAAACTGGTAAAAGTCCAAGCACGGGTCGGCGGAGCGGTCCAGAAACTTGGTCTCCAGGCTGGGTGTGTAGGGCAGCGTGGTTAAGGGGCGATCCTGTGCTGTCAGGCCGCAAGTTAGGAGGAGAAAGAGTATGAAACGGCGCACGGATCGAGGTTACCATTGTTCGTGGCGCGGCGGCGTGGGGCGGGCAATCCTTCAATCCTGCACGCGCTTAGCGATTAGCCTACCCTATGGCCCGCCGCCCGCAGGGCGAGCACCGCCGCCTCCACGTCGCGCTCGCGCACCATCACGTAGTCCGTGTCGAACGTCGATACGGCGAAGAGGCTCACGCCCGCCTCGGCCAGCGGCTGAGCGATCGAAGCCAGGACACCGGTGAGCGCGAAATCGAGCGGACCCTCCACCTGGAAGATGCGCCAACCGCCTTCGCGGTGGATGCCGTCCGGAACGGCTCCTTCGGCGCAGACGATCGACAACTCCGTGCTGGTGCGAGTCGCCGAACTGAACGCACCGCCGCCGGCCCACTCCGGGACTTCATCGAGAGGACCCAGGCGGCAGACCGCCAGCCGGCAATCCAACAGGAACAGGCGGAGGCAGACGGCATAGGGCATCGAGACCGTCAGTATACGCGAAGCAAGAACCGCTTGCTTACGCGCGCGGCTCCGATCGGAGCCGCGACCGTGAGGGAGCGATCTTCGCGGAATACGAGAGTGTACTGATGAAACGTATACTAATTAAGCTCGCCCAAAGACACGCCGCACGTCCTTGAGCAGAACGCACAGATGCAAGGGGTCGGTTGGGGAAGGGACGAAATCGAAATACTCATAGAAGCGCCTGGCATCCTCGTCTTTCGCATGAACCGCAAGAGCGCGGATGCCGGCAATATCGGCCGCCTGCAAAGTGCGCTGCATGGCATCCCTTAAGAGTGCCTTGCCGACACCCTGCCCGTGCCAGCGGCGGTCTACCGCCAGGCGCGCGAGCAACATGATCGGTATCGGGTGCTTCGCAAGTCCCTTCGTCAACCGTTCCGGCGCTTCCTCGCGTGTCACCTGGCCCACGGCGAGAGTGTAGAAGCCTGCAATGGCATCACCTACGATGCCAACATAAGTTTGGGATGCGCCCGCTTGCTGGTTCTGCCAGGCATAGCGCAGCAAATACCGGTTCAGTGCCTCGCGTCCGCAATCGAAGCCTTCGATCACGTGATCGCGTAGTAGCTTCTCAACACGCCGGTCAGGGGTCACCGATTCAGCCCGGCATCAAAAAATCCGGGTTCTTTGAAGAGACGCTTCAGCCGGGGCAGAGGACGCGGCGGAGCATCGAGGGCGGCCAGGAACGCCTTCCACTGCGCGGCACTCAGGCCGAATGAACGCCGATCCGCGAGCGCTTCATCAGCTCTGGCGAAGGCACTCTCCAGCACGAACTCACTCACCGAACGGCGTGACGCCGCCGCTGCCGCTTGCAACGCCAGTTTGGACTGGCGAGTAAGCCTGAGGTCGAGTTTTTCGCTGCGTAGAGCGCGTGATGGCATGGGCTCCGGATCCTTCTAGTAGAAGCTTAGCGTTCTTGCCAGACAATGTCAAGACAAGCCTACGATCCTTCAGCTCGCATTTTCCAACCGCAGCCGCCGGATGGGACCGCCCAGCATGAACAAAACCGCGGTGGCCACCAGCGGCAGCAGACCAGCGACCCACAGGATCGGGTTGTAGGTATGCCAGCGATCGACCACAAACCCGGTCGCCTGGATCGACAGCATCGCGCCGATGCCCGCCGCCACGCCGCCCATCCCGGTGACGCTGCCAACCGCCTGTTCGGGGAAATAATCGCTGGGCAGAGTCTGCACGTTATTGATCCAGCTTTGGAATCCGAACAGCACCACGGCGATAAAGGCCAGGGCAGCCGCGGCGCTCCCGGCGCGCGCGGCCAGCATGCCCGTGCCCATACACAGCATGCCGCCGGTGATGACGGCCTTGCGCGCGCGATCGACGCTCCATCCGCGCGCGATCAGAAAGCCGGAGAGCCAGCCGCCGCCCAGGCTGCCGGCGTCCGCCGCCACAAACGGCAGCCAGGCGAACATGCCGATCTGTTGCAGGCTGAAGCCGTGGGTCTTATAGAGGTAGAGCGGCAGCCACGTGATGTACAGCCACCAGACCGGATCCGCGAAGAAGCGCGCGATGGCGATGGCCCAGGCTTCGCGACGCCGGAGGAGTGTTGCCAGAGGCACGGGCTTTTGTGCCTCCGTGGGCCGGCCCTCGCGGATGAGCGCGTATTCTTGGGGCGTGAGTCTGGGGTGCCGCTCGGGAACTTCGTAAAGGCTCAGCCACAGGGCCAGCCAGACGAATCCCGCGGCGCCCAACACCAGAAACGTCGCCTGCCAGCCGAATCGCAGTTGCATCCACACGATCAGCGGAGTCGCTACCACCGAGCCGATGGACGTCCCGCTGTTAAAGATGCCCATGCCGAGTGCGCGCTCGCTCACCGGGAACCATTGCGCGATCACTTTGGCGGCGCCGGGCCAGTTGCCCGCCTCGCCCAGCCCCAGCGCGAAGCGGAAGCAATCCAGGCTGAACAGCCCACGCGCGAAGACGTGGGCCATCGAAGCCAGCGACCAGATGGTGACGGATACGGTGAACCCGCGCTTGGTGCCGATGCGGTCGTAGAGCTTGCCGGAGAGGCCCTGGCTGATGGTGTAGGCGATCAGAAATGCATTGGCGACGCCGGCAAACTGGGTGGCCGTCAGGTGGAGATCGGTGGTGATCACCGGCGCCAGGACCGAAATGGTGAGCCGGTTAACGAAGTTGATGATGGTGGCGAGAAAGATGAGTCCGGCGATCCACCAGCGCAGGCCCGAGACGCCGGCCCTACTGGTTGGCGGCAAACGTGACCTCCACGGTCTTGATCTCGTACGGCCCGGTGGGAATCACCAGCTCGCGGCCGGAGGGTGCGATGGTGACGGGGTGGCCGCGCTTCTCCATCAGGTTCGTCTCGAAGGCAGTAGCGGCCTTGCGGGGCAGTTCGAGGCGCACCTCGGCGGGCTTGCCCTCGAATTCGTAAAAGCGGAAAATCAGCCCGTCGTCATCCTCCGCCTTCTTCAAGACGGTGAGGATCACGTTGCCGGAATCGATGCGCGAGAAGCCCTGCTTGGCTTTCCACGGTCCGGTGTGAGGCTGGGCGATTACCGGGATCAAGGGATAGTTCAGCTCGTAGCCCTGGCGCATGGTGTTGCCCGCTTTCCAATCGCCCGAGTGCGCGTAGAGCGAGTACGTGAATTCGTGGAAGCCCTGGTCGGCGATGTGGTTGTCGGGAGCAGGCATCTGCGGCGAGCGCAGCAGCGAGAGGCGAATCACGTTGTCTTTGGCGTCGTATCCGTACTTGCTCGAGTTCAGCAGGCTGAAGCCCTGTGTGGCATTGGAAAGGTCGCCCCAGCGCAAGGCGGGGACCTCGAACATCCCCTGCTCCTCGGGCGTATTGCGCGTGGTGGGGCGCTCGATCGAGCCGTAGGGAATCTCGAAGGTCGCCTTGTCGCTGTGCACGTTCACCGGGAATCCGGCTTTCAGCAGGACGTGCTGTTCGTGCCAATCCACCTGGGTGTTCACGTCGATGCGGGGCACGCCGGAATAGACGGTGATGTCCTGTTGGACGGTGGAATCCGGCCCTTCCTTGCGCGTGGGCGCATGGAACGTGTGCTGGATTCGGACCACCGCGCGCTCGGGACCGCTCTCGATCACGCGGACGGAGCGCGGCTGCTTCAGATCCCAAACGTCTTCGTCGAAACGAATTTCCCAGGCGTCCTGGGTGCGCGGCACATCCTTGAACGCCTGCAAAAGGTTGCCGCAACCTCCCGGCGCCACGGCTTCCTGGCCATCGGCTTTGTTCACCAGGCTCGAGACGCAGCCGGTGCGCGGATCGATTCCAAGGCGGAAAAACTCGTTCTCGATATTGGCGCCGTCGATCCTGAGAGCCGAGGCCGGCGGACGCGGGTTGGCTACCGGCACAAGATGGATCACCTCGTAGCCCAGCGCCGGCACGGACTTCACCATGACATCGAGCGTGATTTTGTGGGCTGCCGCGTCGTTAGCGACCAACTGCGAAAGCAGCGGCTGGCCGCCGGAATCGCGGGCTTCCAGATGCTGGCCCGCGGGAGGCTCGACGGTTTCGATTTCGACCGAAGCGGTCCGATCCCAGGAGAGCGAATTGTACACCACCACGGGGATGCCCTCGCCGCGGGTGTCGATAAGACCGTTGAGCGAATCCAAAGCGCCGTCCAAGATCTTCTGGCTGCGAAGCGAGGCGTCGGTGAGGTTGCGGTCGGCATCCGCATAATTGACGCCGATGCCGGAGCCGGGCATGATGTCGTGGAAGTGATCGAACAGGACGCGCTTCCAGATGTCTTCGAAATCGCTGTTGGAGTATGGGCGATTGGCCGTGAGAAAAGAAAGCGCCGCGAACTTCTCGGTGTTTTGCAGCAACTCTTCGTTCTGGCGGATCAGCTTCTTGGTTTCGGATTGCGTTGTGTAGCAGCCGCGGTGATAGGCCAGATAGAGCTCATTGTTCCACACCGGCGGCTTCAAGCTGCCCGCGTCGATGGCCTTTTCCGCGTCGTCGAAGAAGGCGCGGGCGGTCGAGAACTGGATCTTCGGAAACACCACCGAGGGGTCTTTGAGGCGGACGGCTTCATCCAGCATCTGGCGCGTGGGGCCGCCGCCATGGTCGCCCACGCCGTAGAGATGCATGATCTCGGGAAAGCCCGTGCTGGGAACGTAATCGGCGATGTCCTGCGACAGGCTGGCCGCGCTGATGCCGCCGCCGTAACCGTGCGGGAAATAGGTCAGGACGCGGCTGCCATCGGGCGATTGCCACCAGAAAAGCTTATACGGGAACGTGAACGTTTCGCGCCATGAGGATTCCTGCGAGTTCCACGACATCTTCTGCGTCACGAACGTGTCGAAGCCGGACTTCTTGTAGATTTGCGGGAGCTGCCAGGTGTAGCCGAACGAATCGGGATTCCACCCGATGTTGACGTCCACGTTGAAATAGCGCTGGAACCACCGCTTGCCCACCAGCAACTGGCGGACCAGGCCTTCGCCATCGGGCATGTTCAGGTCGGGCTCCACCCACATGCCGCCCACCAGCTCCCAGCGGCCTTCCTTGACGCGCTGTTGGATCTCGCGGAAGATGGCGGGATACTTTTCCTGCAGCCAGGCGAAATCCTGCACGCTCGATTGCGCGTAGGTGAAGTCGGGGTATTCCTTCATGAGCTGCAAGGCGGTGGTGAAAGTATCCTTCACCACCTCGACGGTTTCGGTCCAGGGCCACAGCCAGGCCATGTCGATGTGCGAATTGCCGACGACGCGAACGGTGAACTGCTTCATCCAGTCATTGATCGGCCGGAGGGCCCGGCCGGCGGCCTCGAGCGAGCGCGTGAAAGCCGCTTGGTCGCCATGATCGAGGGCGGCGAAGTCGATGGCCTTGACGGCATCGTCGAGTTGCTGCCGGTGCTCGGCCGTGCCGCCGGGGAATCCGCTGAGCACGTTTTCGGCGGCGAGGATCTCGTTGCGCAGCACGCCGGGGTCGCGCTGGCCGGGGTAATCCACCAGCAACTGCGCGCCCTGAAAGCGCCCGCTCTCGGCGTGGTAGGGAACCTTGACGGCGACCACGATCTTCTGACCGGGGACGGCTTTCTCGGCGACCAGGATGGGATCGAGCGTGCGGCCATCGCCCTGCGCCACCAGGCCGCCATTGAAGAAGACGCGGCCGTCGTTGGAAAAGCGCACCTGCAGACGGATGCGCGCGCCGGCGATGTCGCGCGCTCCGGCGGCTTGGGGGATCTCAACGGTGGCGCGATACCAGGCGGCATCGCCACCAGCGCCGCTGCCGCTACCGCCCCGGCCTCCGGAGAGGGTAACGGGCGTCCAGGTGGAATCGTCCAGCGCCGCGTCTTCGCCGTGGGGCATATCGGCGTGCGAGCGCCACTGGGCCAGCGGCAGGCTGGTCATTGCCTCCAGCCGGCTGAGCGCGGTGGAATATGGCTCGGAACGCTGGGTGCGGGGCTGCGCCGGCAACGCGGCGGCTGTCAAAAGGACACAGATGGCTGCTCTGAAAAATGGCATGGCGCGCTCGTGTGGTAACGTGATCCAGTCCGACTGGCTGAAGCAGCCGGCGCATACAAGGATTGTAACGCCGCACTGTATAATCCGGCCTCTATAATTATGGTTGCGTCTCATGGCGAAGCCCAGCACCAGGCCGTCGGATCGACAGCGAAAGCCGCGCGCTACAACTCGCGCCGGGCCGTCACCGCCTCCCCGCCACACGATCTGGATATCCGTGTTCCTGTTCGTGGCGACGTTCGCCGTGTACGCGCAGGTCCGCCACTTTGATTTCGTCAATTTCGACGACCCCGAGTACGTCACCTCGAACCCGCATGTGCGAACCGGCATCACCCCGGCGAATGTGGCCTGGGCATTCACTTCCGGCGAAGCCGCCAACTGGTTTCCGCTCACGCGTCTTTCGCACATGCTCGATTACCAGATGTTCGGCCTGCGCAGCGGATGGCACCATCTCACCAACGTGCTGCTCCATGCGCTGGCGGTGCTGCTGCTCTTCGCGTTTCTGAATCGCTCCACCGGGAGCCGCTGGCGCAGCGCGTGGGTGGCGTTGGTCTTCGCCCTGCACCCGTTGCATGTCGAATCGGTTGCCTGGGTGGCGGAGCGGAAGGATTCGCTGAGCGCTTTCTTCGGGTTGCTGGCGCTCTGGAGTTACGTGCGCTATGTGGAGCGCCCGGCGCCGCGCCGCTACTTACTCGTGGTTCTGGCGTTCGGTCTGGGCCTGATGGCCAAGCCCATGCTCGTGACCCTGCCTCTCGTGATGCTGCTGGTGGATGTGTGGCCGCTCGGCCGCGTGACCGATAGGTCCTGGTCTCGCATTTGGCCGCTGCTGCGTGAAAAAATTCCCTTTTTCGCGATGGCTGCCGCGGCGGCCGGCGCCACTTACCTGGTGCAACAGGCCAGCGGAGCCGTGAGGTCGTCCGAGGCCTTTCCCCTTGCGCTCCGCGTTGAGAACGCCTTGGTCTCCTACATCATTTATATCGCCAAAATGTTCTGGCCCGTCCGGTTGGCGGTGTTCTATCCCTATCCATCGGCAGTGCCCGCATGGCAGGCCGCCGCAGCCGCCCTGGCGATTGCGGCTATTTCGATTCTGGTGCTGCGCTCCGTTCGAAACCGTCCTTACCTTGCGGTGGGATGGTTGTGGTATCTGGGAACGCTTGTGCCGGTCATCGGTCTCATTCAAGTCGGCGCGCAAGCTCGTGCGGATCGGTACACGTACCTCCCGATGGTGGGCTTGAGCATTATGTTGGTATGGGGCCTGCCAGAAGTTCTTAAGAGCAAGGTCGCCATTTTCGGGGCCATCGTCGCGTGCCTGGCGTGTGCGGTGCTGTGCGAAGCACAGATCCAATATTGGCGGAATAGCGAGACGCTCTTTCGTCACGCGCTCGATGTGACCAGCAGCAACTACCTTGCGCACCATAATCTCGGCGTAGCCTTTGCCGACGAGGGGCGCTTCCCCGAAGCAATCAAGCAATATCAAGCCGCGCTCCAAATCGAACCCAATGCCGCGAACGTGCAAACCGATTACGGGAACGCCTTGGCGAAATCCGGGCGGATCCCGGAGGCGATTGAGCATTATGAGGCGGCGCTGCGAGTCCTTCCCGATTCGCCCATCACGCATAACGATCTGGCCAACGCTTTAGCTGCGACTCCCGGAAGCGAGCCGGAGGCAATCGCCGAGTATCAAACCGCACTGCGCCTCAAGGCGGATTATGAGGAGGCGCGAAAAAACCTGGCGCAGGTGCAGTCCAATGCCGCCGAAATGCAATACAGCATGGGTGTCGACCTGGCCAAGAGCCGCAAGCCGGAGGCGGCGATCCCACACTTCGAGGAAGCCTTGCGGCTTAAGCCGGATTATGTGGACGCGCACAACAATCTCGGAGTGGTGCTGGCGGGCGCCGGGCGGGTGCAGGAGGCGATCTCACATTTTGAAGCCGCGTTGAGAATCGATCCCAATTCTGCCGACGCGCACGTCAATCTGGGGATTGCGTTATCGGAGATACCCGGCCGGATGCAGGAGGCCACCCGGCATTTCGAAGCGGCGTTGCGCATCAAGCCTGACCCGGAGATCCGGCAAATGCTGGATCGTCTCGAAAAACAGCGATAGCCACCGGTGCGGCGGGCGCCGCCCCGGTGGCCAAAGCTACTTCTCGAAAAGCTAGAACGTCAACTTCGCCGCCAATTGGATACTGCGAGGGCCGCCGGTGCCGGAGTTGACCGAGCCGGAGCCGCTGCTGACGGTGCCGGTCACGAATCCGAAGTTGGCGTTGTTCGCGGTGCAGCAACCGCCGTTCGGATTGGCGAACTGCGGGGTGTTGGTGGTGTTTACGGTTTCCAGCCGAAGCTGCAGGCCGACGCGCTCGGTGAACTGAGTGGTCTTGGACAGGGCGAAGTTCATGTTGAAGAATCCCGGCCCAATCATGGAATTGCGTCCAACGTTGCCGACCTGCTGGGCAGCGCCGGCGATCTGATCGATGGCTCCGGTCGGGCAGGACGCGCTAGGTGTCGCCGACTGGCAGGGTGGCGCGGCAAACGCGGTTGGATCAAACCACGGGCTTCCACCGTTCGAGGTGGTGTTGATTCCGTGCAGAAGGGTGGCCGGACCCACCTGGATGGGCGTGTTAGTGCCGCCTGAGGCAAGGTTCAAGTACGTCGAGCTGTAAGTCACCGTGAAGGGAGTTCCGGTCATGACCGTCAGGATGCCCTCGAGCTGCCATCCGCCCACGACCTTGTCCAGCCCTCGCGAACCGTTCAGGAAGGGTTTCCCCTTACCGAAGGGCAGTTGGTAAACATAGCTCTGCACAAAGCTGAACTTACGATTGAAATCGTCCAGGCCCCAATTACGGTGATATTGTCCGTTGAGATAGAAGCCGTAGAATCCATCGTCGTCTCCGCCGTTGTAGTAGGCCATGCCCTTTTCGTAGGTGAACGAGGTGGTGATGCCTAGCGAGCCGGCAAAGCGCTTGTCAAGCTTTACTTGCAGGGCGTTGTACATCGCGGACACCGGCACGAATTCCTGCGATATGCTGCCCGTGTGCGGGAAGTATGGCTGGTAGGCGGTGTCGCCCGAGGACGCGGGTGCGATCAGCGGACTTGCATTGATGTTTTGCCCCGAGCCCATATCCACGCCGTGATTGCCCACGTACGCAAGGTCCATCGCGAAATGATACGGCAACGCCTGCTGGAGCGTGAAGTTCCAGGCAATGATGTGAGGGTTCTTGTAGTTTGTCGGGAAGAAGGACTCCGACGAACCGTTGAAGCCGAGAGCAGCGACGCTGTAAATCCCGTTGGACGGGATTGGCTGCGGCGAGGGCACCGGGAGACCGCTCTCGAAACTCAGAACGGACCCGTTGTAGAAGGCCGAGGTATAGGCGCTGGCGCCTTGCACCGCTCCGATGTTGCCTTTTGTCGGATAGTTGTTGTTAATGTACGTATTGTCCTCAAACGGCGTATAACTGACGCCGATGCCCGCCCGGATAACCGTCTTCTCCGTCAAGCGGTACGCCAGTCCCAGGCGCGGCGCAATGTAGTTCAGGTGGTCGACCAGGCCGCCATTGTTGGGGTTGCCGCCCACACCGCCGACCACCAGCGTGTTGCTCGACGGAATGAAGTTGGAAAACTGGCCGGGGAAGGCCGGCAGGCCTGGCGGATACATTTCCCAGCGCAGCCCGATGGCCACGGTTAGCTTTTTGCTGACCTGCCATGTATCGGATACGTAGGGGAAGAAGTACCAGGCCCGGTAAGTCGGGAACGTGCCACTGAAGTCGCGGCCGGTGCTGGACGCCTGGGGGCTGTCCAGCAGGAAGCTCGCCAGGTCGTTGGCCCACGAAGTGGTGCTGTTCGCGGTCGTCGGCGAGCTCGTGGTGCCGTTGGGGAGCGCGCAGCTACCCGCGCAGTTCGTTTGGGAAGTGCCGAACTGGTAGACGCCGCGCGGGCTGTAGGTCTGCGTCTGCAACAGGTCGTCACGGATGCGGCGCATATCGAACCCGAGCGTAAAGGTGTGGTTGCCGTGCGTCTTGGTCACGTTGTCAACCAAATCGATGTTGGCCTCCGCACGGACCCAGGGCAAACTGGCGGAATATCCCACCAGCGGGCTGGTAAATCCGCCAATTTGGATACCCACCAGGCCGCTGTCGAACTGGCTGATATTGATGCCAGGGATTCCCAGGTTCGTGGAATCGTTCGATCCATAGTCGCTCGCTTGCGCCGTGTTGTGGTAGTGCGCCACGCCGACCCGGAATTCGTTCAGCAGGTTGGGCGTAAAAACGTGGGTCCAGTTGATGCCGCTACTGTAAGTCTTCTGAATCCCCGTGCCCTCGAAGGCCCCGTTGGCATCACCGCCGGCGTTGCCGAAAATGGGCGCCTGGTAAACCACCGGCTTCTGGAAGCTGAATCGACCGCTGAGGTGGTCCTTTTCGCTGATGGCGTAGTCCACCTTCCCGTCCGTGAGGGTGCTGTCCTTGGTGAAGGGCAAAAGGGCGAAGTAGTTGTTGGACGGCGCCAGGGTGCTGTACGGTTCGTTCGGGGCGGGCACCAGGGCCAGGATCTTGAGCGCGATCGGGTTCAGGCGCGATGCGGGAATGACGTTGTTGGGGAATGGAGTCCTTCCTACACCGGTGGTCGTATTCCCGGTTAGCGGATCGTAAACCGGAGCGGGGTTGGAGCCAGCCAGGGCTTCGCTCAAGTTGCCGGTGCGCGACAGCGGCGACGGTATCGTCTCGGTGTTGGCGTTAGCTTCGTGATCCGAGGTGTGCAAGACGTCGGCGAAGAAGAACAACTTGTTCTTCTTGATCGGCCCGCCGATGGTGCCGCCGTAGTAGTTGTAGTGGACAGCGGCCACCGAGGGCTGGAAGAAGTTGCGGGCGTCGAAATCGCCGTTCTGAACGAACTCGTAGAGGGAGCCGTGGAACTGGTTGGTCCCCGACTTCAGGATCACGTTAGTGACCGCGCCGGCGCCGCGTCCCAAGTCCACGGAGTGGTTGCTGGTTGAGACGTCCACCGCTTGAATTGCTTCGAGCGGCGGGATCAGGATTTGCAGCAAGCCGGTGCGCTCGTTGTCGTCGATGCCCTCGATTTGGTAATTATTCACCACGCGCGGGGCCCCGTTGACTTCGGTCTGCAGCGAGTCCGAGGCGTTAAAGAACTGGGAGTGCTCCTCCGTCGGCGGCGCCGTGCCGGGCACGAGGGCCAGCAGGGCTTGATAATTGCGGTTGCTGGTCAGAACCGGCAGGTCCGCTACCACCATGCTGTCGATGTTGCGGCCGGTATCGGCACGGTCCGTCTGCAACTGCGGTGGTGCGCCGGTGACCTCGATGGTTTCGGTGACGTTGCCGGGCTGAAGCTGAATGTCCACGCGCTCGGTGGTGTTCACCAGCAGCCCAATATCCTTGCGGAGTTCCTTCTTGAATCCCGCGGCCTCGACATCCACCTCATATGCGCCGGGAGGCAGGTTGGGAACAACCCAATTCCCGCTTTCGTTCGACTTCGACGCGTAGATGATGCCGGTCTGTGTTTCCGTTACGGTGAGTTTAGCGTTCGGCACGACCGCGCCGGTGGCGTCTGTTACAGTTCCGAGCAACGTGGCATTCACCGCCTGGGACCAACCCACCGCGGCCGCCGCAGCAATCAACAAAGATAGGGTGCAGAGTAAACGTAGACGAGACATGGTCATTAACTCCTTTTCCTACAGTGAGGTACAAGGCCCGGTTCAGCCTTCGTCCAGACACACCCGAAGCATTCGCTCTGGCTCCGAGTTACGCGCTCAACAGAACCTTCCTGTTTTCTGCATCTTGCGCGATTGCTTCGGGCGAGACTACCCGAAGGCTTCTTCTGTGAATACCCTATAGTTTATTTCCCCGCACACTTCGAAAAAAGGAAATTCACAGTAATTCTCGTTAACCAGCCAGGTTTCCCAATCGCTCGCGCCTGCATATTCCAAGAGCTGTAGCGCTATAGCAACCCGCCTCCGCAATTTGGGAGAATTTAGTCTGGAAAGCAGAGAAACTGGCTGGTTCGCCCGTCAGTTCTTGTGCGGCCGGTAAGCCACCAGTTCGAACGACGGAACGGTGTTGTTGACGATTTTTGTATGCAAAAGGACCTCAAAATGCCACTCCGGCCCGCCTGCCTTCACGGAGAATCTCTGGGGTTGCGGAGCTGAGGTTCCGCCGGATTGATGGTTCGGTAGTGGGTCCATTTCCAAATGGACCCACTACCCACGGTTCTAGTGCGGGCGGCGCAGCCGCCGCACTCCCAGTCCAGCGAGCCCGATTCCCAGTAACATCAGACTCCCCGGCTCCGGCACTACCTCAGGGGCCAGCACGTTATAAGTCGTCTGGGTCGTATCGGTGGCGTAAAGCCCCACCGGCGGTGAACTGTAAAACGGGTTGCTGGGCACCGGGCTTAGAGTGCCGTTCAGCGTGATCGTCAACATCGTGTCATTGCCCGTCGGGTCCACCGTCGGAATCCCGTTCTCGAGCCCGTCCAGGAGCGACATCGTGAACATGTCGCCGAGCGTTCCCGCATCCAGATTGTTGCTGAACGTGGCCGTGAAGTACACAAATGGTGTGCCGGCAGTGAAGCCCTGGATGGCCGCGTTGAAGAAGGTGCTATCGATCAGCGTCAGTCCCGATGGCAGGCTGCCGCTGGCTCCGCCAACAAGCGCGGCCGCGCCGTCTGCGGAACCGCCGTCGAAGTTGAAGTTAGACAAAGTGACGGTGTTGTTGGAATCGCAGCAGACTGGGTCGGCGTCCGCCAATTCGAAGGCGAAGTAGAACTCCCCCAGTCCCACGAGCGAACTGGTATTCACCCTAAAATTTAAAGTGACCGGGCCGGCCGTGGCTGTTGCGCTCCCAAGCAAGAGGATCGCAACCGCGATAATGCTGGT
>JBEKQS010000068.1:0-21500 GCA_049519475.1 Bryobacteraceae bacterium
CTCGATCTGGCTGAGGGCGGTCTCCAACGCACGCGCGCGCTCTTTCTCGTCCATGTCGGGTAAAACTCCTAGAGGTGGGGTGAAAGGATATTGTAGCAGCGGATGGGTTTCACCGCAGAGACGCGGAGGCGCGGAGAAAACTGAGGAATTTGAGTCTCCAACAAGCTTGTTGTTTCTCTCCTGTCTTCTCGGCGCCTCCGCGTCTCTGCGGTGAAGGCCCGGACGGTATAATCACACCAGAGGTTCTTGGATGGCAGTTCGTCTGTTGATTCTCGGTTTGGTGGCAGCCCTGCTGATGGGATCTCCCGCCAAGAGGAAGACGGTGGGCAGCGCTCGCGGCGAGAACGAGGACCTGGTCCTCGAGGCCACTATCTATGTCGATCCGGCGGACGTTAAAGAAGTGCTGGGCGACGATCTGGGCGGGCACTACATCGTGGCGGAAGTCAAAGTGGAACCGAAGTACGGCAAAGAGGTCTCGATTGACCGCGACGACTTCGTGCTGCGCACCGATAAGGACGGCGAAAAAGCCAAACCGTTCGTGGGCAGCCAGATTGCCGGACGCGAAGCCCTGATCGTCACGCGCACCGAAGACCCGAACAAGCACAAGACCAGCATCGGCATCGGAGGCATGGGCGGTGGTATGGGCAGCGGCTCCAGCGACAACAGCCAAGCTAATTCTAAAATCCAGAACGGCGCGACGGTCAAGGAAAACCCCGTGCAAAAGGTGCTGGACGACAAGGTTTTGGTGGAAGGGAAGACCAAAAAGCCGCTGAGCGGCCTGCTCTATTTCCCCATGGAAAAGCAGAAAATGAAGGAACTGGAGCTGTATTACGGCGGCAAGGAAAATCGCATCAGCCTGAGGTTCAAATAAACCCGCATGAGAATCCTGGTAGTGGAGGACGAAAAGCGGATCGCGGACTTCCTGTGCCGCGGTCTGGAAGGCGCGGGCTACGCCGTGGACGCGGCGCCCACCGGCACAGACGCCCTGGAAAACATCCACTCGACGGATTATGACCTGGTGGTGCTGGACCTGATGCTGCCCGATATGGACGGCCTGCAGGTACTGGAAAGAATCCGCAGCCGCAAGGCGGGGCCGCCGGTGCTGATCCTGAGCGCGCGCGGCGGTCTGGACGATCGCGTCAAGGGTCTCGAATTGGGCGCCGACGATTACCTGGTGAAGCCGTTTGCCTTCGTGGAGCTGCTGGCGCGGGTGCGGGCCCTGTTGCGGCGCGGCCAGCCGACTCCGGAAAAGCTGCAGGTGGCCGATCTGACGCTGGATTGCATCCGCCGCAAAGTAACTCGCGGTTCCGATGGCATCGATCTGGCGCCCAAGGAGTTCGGCATCCTCGAATATATGATGCGCAACCGCGGCCGGCCGCTCAGCCGCACGATGATCGTGGAGCACGTTTGGGATATGGATTACGACGGGCTCACCAACATCGTGGACGTCTACATCCGGCACCTGCGCAGCAAGATCGACGACCGCTTCGCGCAGAAGCTGATCCAGACCGTGCGCGGCATCGGGTACATGATCGACGTGCCCGACAAGCAGGCCGAACGGCCGGTTGAACCGGCATCCGAGCGGCAGGTGTAAGGTGATCCGCCGCCGCGACCTTCGCCGCATCAGCCGCGGGCTGCGCTTCCGGCTGACGGCCAGCTATGCGCTGTTTTTTACGGTGCTGCTGATCGGTGCGTCGTTTCTGTTCGGAATCCGGCTCAATAACACGCTCCAGAAAGAAGCGCACGATGCGCTGACCGATCATTGGGACGCGATGAAAGGCGAACTCCGCATCGAAAAGAAGCACGAGATCGATGCGGACGAGCGGGCCCTCTGGTACTACGACGAGAATGACACCGAAGAAACCACCATCGTTCTGGACATCAAGAAGATTTACATGGTGGCGGCGGCCGACGGCAAAGTGATCCTCGACGAGGACGACAATCCGGCATACTCCGAGACCTTCAAGGAAATCTTCGACTCCGCGGCGAATATCCGGGCGCGTGCAGCCAAAGCAAACCCCAATCCAGCAGCCCCGAATCCCGGGCCGTTTTGGGATACGCGGCGGGATTCCGATGGGGATCAGTTTCTGGTCCGGTCCGGCATCGTTTGGGATGAGGGGCATCACCATCCGTACTTCGTCTCGCTCGGGTCGCCGCTGGCGCAATACGCCAAGATCCAGAGCGGCTTCACCTGGATCTTTATCGCCGTGGTGCCGAGCGGTCTGGTGCTGGGCGGCATCCTGGGATGGTTCATGGCGGGGCGCGCGCTGACTCCCGTGAAGGACGTGGCGCAGGCCGCGCAGCGCATTTCGGGATCGAACCTGAGCCTGCGGATTCCCACGCGCGAGGCCGGCGACGAGCTGGATTACCTGATCCTCACCTTCAACCGCATGATTGAGCGGCTGGAATCTTCCTTCCAGCAGATGAAACAATTCTCCACCGACGTTTCGCATGAGCTGCGCACGCCCATCACGGCCATCCGCGGCCAGCTCGAAGTGGCGCTGTTCACCGCCAAGACCACCGAGCAGTACCGCGAAGCCATGTTCAACGCGCTGCAGGATATCGACCGGCTCTCGCAGATTGTGCGTGCGCTGCTGCTGCTTTCGCAGGCGGAATCGGGCCAACTGGCGCTCCAAAAGTCGCGGCTGAATCTGCGCGAAGTAGCGGTGGATCTGGTGGACCAGTTTCAGATTCCGGCGGAGGCCGCCGGCGTCCGCCTGGAGGCGGATCTGCCCGACGAATGTTTTGTGGAAGGCGACCGCGTGCAGATGGAGCGCATGATCACCAACCTGCTCTCGAACGCGCTGAAGTTCACACCCGAAGGCGGCCAGGTGCGGCTGCGCGTGGTCTCTTCGCCGGAGCGGGTGGAGATAGTGGTTGAGGACAACGGCCTCGGCATCCCGACCGAACACCTGCCGCACATTTTCGACCGCTTCTATCGAGTGCCGGGCTCGGGTACCGCGCCCAACCCGGAGCAGGGCTTGGGGCTGGGGTTGAGCTTTGTGGCATGGATCGTGAAGGCGCATCACGGCAAGATCGAAGTGGATAGCGCTCCCGGCAAGGGCAGCCGCTTCACCATCACGCTGCCCGCGTTGGGTGTGGCGCCGGACACGATGGAACTGGCGGGCGAGCCGGCCGGGCGGCCCTGAAGGTGGGCAGACCACTTGGTCCGCGGCCGACGCCACCGTCGGGGTGAGGGTCGCCGTCCGGAGGCGGGTCCAGGGGGACCCGCGCGGACCTGGGGGTCCGCCCTACCAAGCGAAACTGGTACAATCCAGGTTCGTGCTCCGCGGCACTGCCGGGGAGCAGCCGCCTCAAAATCGCGCCGTGCTTCGCCGGGTCTTCAAAGCTTTCCAGTATCGCGACTTCCGCCTGATGTGGATTGGCGCCTGCACGTCCGCCGTCGGCACGTGGATGCAGATGACGGCACAGGGTTGGCTGATCTGGAAAATCAGCGGCAACGTCCACTTGCTGGCCCTGGACCCGATTCTCCAGGCCCTCCCCATCCTTCTTTTCTCGCTGGTCGGGGGCGTGCTGGCCGACCGCTTCGAACGCCGCCACCTGCTGATCTTCTCGCAGTGCGTCCAGATGGCCTGCGCGCTGCTGCTAACGTTCCTGGTGGGTTTCCACGTGGTGAAGGTGTGGCACATGCTCTCGTGCTCTTTCGTGGTGGGGTTCGCGCAGGCCTTCGGCGGGCCGGCCTATTCGGCGCTGATCCCCACTCTCGTCCCGAAAGAGCACATGCCGAACGCCATTGCTCTGAATTCCATTCAGTTCAACGCGGCCGTAATGGTGGGACCGGCGCTGGCCGGCTGGGTCTTGCACACCTGGGGCGATACCTGGTGCTTCGCGCTCAACACGCTGTCGTTCCTGGCGCCCGTGGTTTCCTTGCTGATGCTGACCATCCGTTTCCTGCCGGAAAGGACCGGCGAGAGCATTTTCGCCAGTCTGAAAGAGGGTCTGCTGTACGTGCGCCGGGTGGGCGCCATGGAGAGCCTGATCGTGCTGGCTTTCTGCATGGCGGCGCTGGGCGTGCCGCTGCGCACCTTCCTGCCGGTCTTCGCCGCCAAAGTCTTCGGCCAGGGCTCGGGAACTTACGCGACCTTCCTCTCCATGTCCGGGATGGGGTCGGTAGTCGGCGCGCTGGCGGTGGCGTACCTGGGCAATGTCCGTAAAAAAGGCCGGCTGGCCCTGGTTATGCTGATGTGCCTGGGGCTCGGCATTGCCGGCTTTGCGCTATCAAGGTCGGTGGTTCTGAGCTGCGCCATGCTGCTGTTCGGAGGCGCCGCCATGATGGGAGTCTTCGCGATGGTCAACTCCCTGGTGCAGCTTGTGGTAACCAATGAGATGCGGGGCCGCGTGATGAGTGTCTACAATCTCTCGTTTCGCAGCGGCATGCCTATGGGAAACCTGTTAGCCGGCTGGCTCGTCCCTATCTTTACAGCTCCCGTGGTGCTGGCCGTGAATGGTGTGCTCCTGGTGGTTCTGGGGGTCTACTATTTCCTGGTGCAACGGCGGGTAGCCGAGCTTTAATTAAACAGCCGGATTTTAATGGAATAGGTGATATCGATCATGTGGGTATTGTTACTGGCCGGTTTTATGGCCGCCGCTCCATCCGCTCTGGAAACCGCGCGCGACGCCGAGGACCGCCCGGCGCTCGAAAAAATAGTCAACGATTACTCGGCCGCGGCCGCCAAAGCGCCCAACGACGCCGAGGCGCAATACCGCGGGGCGCTGGCCTGTTCCTACCTGGCGGAGATTGCCATCGAGGCGCGCGACCGCAAACTGGGACAGCAGACGGCCGAGCGCGGCATGAAATTCGGCGAGCGCGCCATTACCCTGAAACCCGATTCGGCCGAATACTATCGCGTGCTGGGCACGCTCTACGGTCAGGCCATCATCGACCTTTCGAGCGGGCTCAACTACGGGCCGAAGGCCAAAGAGGCCATCAACAAGGCAGTCGAGAAAGCGCCCAAATCCTCGGCGGTCTATGTGGCGCGCGGCGTCGGCAACTATTATCTACCGGCCATGCTGGGCGGCGGCCCCAAACTGGCGTCCGACGATTTCCGCAAGGCCATCGAACTCGATCCCAAGAACGCCGAGGCCTATCTGTGGCTGGGCCTGAGCCTGCGCAAGGAAAACAAGGAAGCCGAAGCCCGGCAGGCCTTTACCAAATCGCTGGAACTCAACCCCAATCGTTTTTGGACGCGGCAGCAGTTGGCAAAGACGCCGGGGAAGTAAGGGGTTCGCTTGGCTCTGAAGTTCGCAATCGAGCTCGACCGCGAAGTCGATGGCCGTTGGATTGCCGAGGTCCCGGAATTGAACGTGCTCCTGTACGGGGATTCAAAGCAGGAGGCCATTTAGCGAGCTCAATCGGCCGGGCGGGAAATTCTTCTCGGCCGGATCGCACGCCGGGGCAAACCACATCCCAAGTGCGTCCCAGGTCTTTGACCGCGTGATATTGCGCTATTGCCGAAAACCACTCCCTCACGGTCGTGGCTCTGATCGGAGCCGCGACCGTGAGGGAGCGTTTTCCCTTGGGTGCCGAATCTTGCGGTCGACGTCATAGCGAATACCGATCCAAACCAGGAGTGCACCATTAGTCAAGCCCGTGAGCCCCGCGTACCGGCAGGTTTCGCACTCGTGACCAGTGAAGTGATGACGGAGTCCTTCGTCTATGCACTCGTCCAGGAGAAGGCGCATTCAATGGCTGGCGAGCAACGATTCTCTGGCTTCTTCCAAAGCTTGCTGGGCCTGCTCCCTGCTGACGGTGGGGAACCCCTCTAGAAAGCGCTCCAAGCTGTGTCCGGCTTCGAGGTATTCGAAGAGTGTGCGCACCAGGACTCGTGTGCCTCTAAACGTCGGCGCACCGGACATAATGGCGGAATTGCGAACAACAACGGACTCCATGTCTTCATTGTGCCTCAATTGTCCCAGCACAGTGTTTTGGCTACACCGCTACCCCCGCCCTCCACAGCAGATACCCGATCGCTTGCTTGATGTAGTTCCACCGTTCGTGCATGGTGTCCCCGCCGCGTTCCTTGCGCGGCGAGCCGTAGACGCTGAGGCCGCGGAATTGCAGCATTTCCTTCACCCGGTAGATGTGGTATCCGTCGCTCACCACGATTACCGAATGCAGGCCCATGCGGCGCATGATCTCGCCGGCCATGGCGGTGGATTCCACCGTGCTTTCGGCTTCGTTTTCGAGCACTACCGCTTCCGGCGGCACGCCGTGGCCGATCAGGTAGGAGCGGCCCACGCCACCTTCCGTATAGACCGGGTCGCCACCCGAACCCCCGGTGGTCATGATGCGCGGGGCCATTTTCCGGTGGTAGAGTTCCAGCCCGTGGTCGAGACGCGCCTTCAGCACTTGTGAGGGCCGCCCGCGGTATTCGGCGGCGCCCAGCACCAGGATCACGTCGGCGGGCTGCGCCTCATCGCGCGTGGATTGCCGTTCGATTCGCATCGACACGTACGCAATCAAGACGGCGGCCGCAATCGCTGCGGCGAGGATGGCGGCCGATACGGCACGTTTCATCTGCGTTATTCTGATCGTTCAGACATCATTGTAATCGCATGGCCACACCGGAAACGATCACGAGCGCGGCCAATCCGCTATTGAAAGACGTGCGCCGGGCGATCGCCCGCGGCGGCCTGACGGCGCAGGGGTGGTGCGTGGCGGAAACTTTCCACCTGCTCGAAGAAGCGTTGCGCAGCGATTGCGAAGTGAAAGTGGTGCTGGCCGCCGAAGCGGCGCGCTCCGCGGCGGAGGCGCTGGTGCGGCGCCGGGCCGGCGTCAAAGTGATGGTGGTCCCGAACGCGGTGATGCAGAAGGTCTCCGCTACCCAAACCAGCCAGGGCGTGGTGACGCTGGTGCGGCCGCCGGAGTGGAGGTTCGAGCAGTTGTTGCGCGGGCGCGCGCTGGTGGTGGCGCTCGATGGCATGCAGGATCCCGGTAATGCGGGCGCCATCCTGCGCGCCGCCGAAGCCTTCGGAGCCACCGGCGCCATTTTTCTCAAAGGCAGCGTCAGCCCGTACAATCCCAAGACCCTGCGCGCTTCGGCCGGCTCCCTGTTTCGCGTCCCATTTCTGCACACCATGGATGCGGCAGCGGTATTGGCGGCCCTGCAACAAAATCAGGTGCGGTTGTACGCGGCCGTGCCCGCGCACGAGGGACAAGTGTCGCGTGCGCCAGCCGAGGTCGATTTCACGGCGAACTGCGCGCTGATCATCGGCAACGAAGCCCGCGGCGTCGGCCCGGAGCTTCGTGCAGCCGCACTGGATGTCTCGATTCCCACGGCCGGGGTGGAGTCTCTGAACGCCGCCATGGCTGCCGGCATTCTGCTCTACGAGGCGCGGCGCCAGAGGACGGCACGGTGAGCCTGTTCGATGCGTCCGGCTTCGACGCTTCCGGCTTGGATAAGACCGGGCCCGAGCCGCCCGACGGCAAGCGGCCGCTGGCCGAGCGCATGCGTCCCACGCGGCTGGAAGATTTCATCGGGCAGGAACACATCCTGGGCCCCGGCAAACCATTGCGCCGCCAGATTGAGCGCGACGAGCTGACCTCCATCATCCTGTGGGGACCGCCGGGGGTGGGCAAGACTACGCTGGCCACTTTGATCGCGCGCATCACGAAATGCGAATTTATCAAGTTCAGCGCGGTGCTCAGCGGCATCAAGGAAATCAAAGCGGTGATGGCGGACGCGGAGCGTCTGCGCCGTCTGGGCCGCCGCACGATCCTGTTCATCGATGAGATCCACCGCTTCAACAAAGCCCAGCAGGACGCCTTCCTGCCGTACGTGGAACGCGGCGACATCATCCTGATCGGCGCCACCACGGAGAACCCGTCGTTCGAAGTGATCTCGGCGCTGCTTTCGCGCTCGCGGGTCTACGCGCTGCGCGGGCTCACGGTGCCGGAGGTGGTCACGCTGCTCGGCCGCGCGCTGCCCATGGTTGGCAAGGAATCTTCCGGCGAGCTGCTGGAACAGATCGGCATCTACTGCAATGGCGACGCGCGCCAGGCGTACAACACGCTGGAAGCGGCCGCCGCCGCGTCGCCCGGGCCGGCGCTCACCCAGACCGCCGTGCAGGACGCCATGCAGCGCAAGGTGCTGCTCTACGACAAGGGCGGCGAAGAGCACTTCAACGTGATCTCCGCACTGCACAAGTCGGTGCGTTCAAGCGACGTGGACGCCGCCATCTACTGGCTGACGCGCATGCTGGAAGGCGGGGAGGATCGCCTCTACATCGCGCGGCGCCTCATCCGCATGGCCATCGAAGACGTCAGCCTGGCCGACCCGCGCGCGCTCGAACAGGCCGTGGCCGCCATGCAGGCGGTGCATTTTCTGGGGATTCCGGAAGGCGATCTGGCCCTCATACAGGCCGCCATCTACCTATGCGTGGCGCCCAAATCCGACGCCGCGTACCGCGCCAGCGCAGCCGTGAAAGAAGACGTCCAGCAGACCAGCGCCGAGCCCGTCCCCATGAATTTACGCAACGCCGTCACGCGATCGATGAAGGAATGGGGATACGGCGAAGGCTACCAGCACGCGCACCAGTTCGAGGACGCCATCGTTGGCATGGAATGCCTGCCGCCGTCGCTGGCCGGCCGGCAGTATTACTTTCCCACGGACCGGGGAATGGAAAAACGCATCGCCGAGCGCCTGGAAGAAATCCGGCGCCGGAAGCAGCGGATCACTTCTTCGGATTCAGCTTCAGGTTGATCACCGCATCTTTCCGGCTGTCGAAAATGGAAAGCGTCTTGACGGGGCTGCCCGCGCCCTGGAACGAGGCCGTCAGCTCGTAGTCGATGTCCGGGCTCAATCCGTTGAAGTAGTAGTGCCCTTGTTCCTGCGTATAGAAGGAACGCACCTGTTTGGTCTTGGTGTCCTTCAACTGCACCACGGCGCCCACCACCCCTTTGTCGTCGGCGGACGTCACTTCGCCCGCCACGCTACGCGTGGCCGGGGGTTTTTTCTTCTGTGCCAGACCGGCCGGAGCCGACGCCAGGAGGACCGCCAGGAGAACCACCCACACTCTGTTCATATCGGCCTGCTTTCCATCGACGCGATTGACACGCGCCGGCTTCGACGACACGCGCCGCGGCTACTTCCAGTCGGCACCGGACTCTTCTTCTTCGTCGTCCAGGAAGCCTTCTTCGTCCTCGTCGTCTTCCTCCAGCTCTTCGGCTGATTCCAGTTCCAAGGGACTGGTGCTGACCACTCGCAGGTCGGCCCCGCACTCGTCACAACTGACGGTATCGCCTTCGTCGACGTCTTCTTCTTCCACATCGATTGCGCCCTTACATACCGGACATGTGACCATTAACAAATTCCTCCCGAGATAATACTGTTATACGATAACCTGCGCGTTTTGCAACTCCGTTTTAAGAGCCTATTTGCCGGCTTGTTTGGCCAGGCGCCGGCGCGTGGTGGCCGGAACAATGCCCTTGATCCGCAGGCACAGGAACATGTGCGCCCGGTGGGTGAGTTCGTGCTCCTTGATCATCTGCACCATTTCCAACCGGGTGACGCGCTGCCCGTCGAACCGGGTGATGTAGTGGTCCCAGAATGCGGCCGGCTGCGCGGCGAAGGCCGCGGTCCGCTGCTCCACCGACTCGCGCAGGGCCGCCGCCAGTTCGGGCGCGCCGCAGTTCGAGGCCAGCTTCCGCAGGTGCGATTTCATTTTGTCGCGAAAATCGGGAGTCGTGAAGTCATCGGCGCCGGCCAGCAACTGGCCCGTGAGCCCGTCGCTCGCGTCCAGAATATGCCGGGCGGCTTCGCCAAAAGTCATGGTGTCGGGCGCCGGCCGGAAATCGAAATCGGCGGCCGGAAAATCTTCTACTGCGGTGGCGGTATCCTGCCGGACCGCCTTCCAGGAATCGAGAACGTGTTCTACTCTGACCATGTCCACATTGTACCCGCAAGCGGGCGGGGAAACGGGGACCGGCGGTCGAGGCTCTGAATTCACCGCAGAGACGCGGAGGCGCGGAGAAGACATGAGAGGAACGAGAATCTCGAGGAGGGGACCGGCGTCTGCGCGAGCTCACTTGCAAGGTGAACTCATACTTGACAGCAGCACCTGAAATAACTCCCCTCACTCCTCAGTTTTCTCCGCGCCTCCGCGTCTCAGCGGTGAAAAGGTTTACGGAGGCTCACGGTCCTGGCCGCCGGCTTCCAATCGGTATAATGAATGTATTCATGCACCAGAAGAGAAGTGAGCGCTTTGTAGACCTGAATCCGCAGGAAACCGAGGAGTGGCTGGATTCACTGGACCAGGTGATTGACGAGGCCGGGCCGGACCGCGCCCGTTTCCTGCTGGAACGCCTCGCCGAACAGGCCCGCGACAGCGGCGCCGAACTCCCTATTCATCTCAACACTCCGTACGTCAATTCGATTCGGGTGGAAGACGAGATTCCCTATCCTGGCGACCGGGCCATGGAGCGGCGCATCAAGAGCGTCATCCGCTGGAATGCCATGGCCATGGTGGTCCGCCAGAACAAGTACGACCACGGCATCGGCGGCCACATTTCCACCTACTCGTCGCTGGCCACCCTGCTGGAAGTGGGTTTCAACCATTTCTTCCACGCGCAGTATGGCGACCAGCCCGGCGATCTGATTTACTTTCAGGGCCACGCTTCGCCCGGCGTCTACGGGCGCGCCTTCCTGGAAGGCCGCCTCACCGAAGGCCATTTGAAAAACTTCCGGCACGAGCTGCGCGCGGAGCCCGGCCTCTCTTCCTACCCACACCCCTGGCTGATGCCCGATTTCTGGCGATTCCCGACGGTTTCGATGGGCCTGGGCCCCATCAACGCCATCTACCAGGCGCGCTTCATGCGCTACCTCGAGAACCGCGGCCTGATCGAGCCCACGCCGCGCAAAGTCTGGGCCTTCCTGGGCGACGGCGAAATGGACGAGCCCGAATCGATGGGCTCTCTCACCCTGGGCTCGCGCGAAAAACTCGATAACCTGATCTTCGTCATCAACTGCAATCTGCAGCGACTGGACGGACCCGTCCGCGGCAACGGCAAGATGATTCAGGAACTGGAAGCCGCCTTCCGCGGCGCCGGCTGGAACGTCATCAAGACCATCTGGGGCGAGGATTGGGACGAACTTCTGCGGCGCGACACCACCGGCCTGCTCGAAAAGCGCATGGGCGAAGCGGTGGACGGCGAGTTTCAGACCTACATCACCCGCGACGGCGCTTACATCCGCAAGAATTTCTTCGGCAAGTATCCGGAACTGCTCGACCTGGTCTCGCACCTCAGCGATGGAGCCCTGGAAAAGCTGCGCCGCGGCGGCCACGATCCCAAGAAGGTCTACAACGCGTACCATGCAGCCGTCTCCACCAAGGACAAGCCCACCGTGATTCTGGCTCATACCATCAAGGGCTACGGCCTGGGCGAAGCCGGCGAGGGACGCAACATCACGCACCAGCAGAAGAAGCTCAACGAAAAAGAAATCCTGCACTTCCGCTCGCGATTCGAGATCCCCATTCCGGAAGAGGACGCGCTGAGCGCTTCCTTCTACCGGCCGCCCGCGGACAGCCCGGAGATGAGCTACCTGCATGAGCGGCGCCGCATCCTGGGCGGCTACATACCGGCGCGCGCCACGCCGGCCGGCAAGCTGCACGCCCCGCCGCTCGATTACCTCAAGGAATCGCTGGAAGGTTCGGGCGGGCGCGAAGTCTCCAGCACCATGGCCTTCGTGCGCGTGCTCACCCTGCTGATGAAGCATGCGGAGCTGGGCAAGCGCGTGGTGCCCATCATCCCCGACGAGGCCCGCACCTTCGGCATGGAGTCGCTGTTCCGGCAGTTCGGAATCTACGCCAGCCAGGGCCAGCTCTACAAACCGCACGATGCGGAAATTTTCCTGTACTACAAGGAATCGAAGGACGGCCAGATTCTGGAGGAAGGCATCACCGAGGCGGGCTCCATGGCGTCGTTCGCGGCCGCCGGCACGGCGCGCCTCAATTACGGGCTGGAGATGATTCCTTTCTTCATCTACTATTCGATGTTCGGCTTCCAGCGCGTGGGCGACATGATCTGGGCTTTCGGCGACGCCCGCGGCAAGGGCTTCCTGTGCGGCGGCACGGCCGGACGCACCACCCTGGCGGGCGAAGGCTTGCAGCACCAGGACGGCCACAGCATCGTGCTGGCCAGCACCGTGCCCACCTGCACCGCCTACGACCCGGCCTTCGCCTACGAAATCGCCATCATCGTGCGCGACGGCATCCGCCGCATGTACGAGGAGCAGGAGGACCGCTTCTACTACCTCACGCTTTACAACGAAAACTACCCCATGCCGGCGATGCCGGAAGGTCTCGATCCCGAAGACGTCATCCGCGGCATGTATCGCTACCGCGTGGCGCCGGGCGGCAAGGCGCAGGTGCAACTTTTCGGCAGCGGCCCCATCCTGAACGAAGCCCTGCGCGCGCAGGAGATTCTGGCCGACCGCTACGGCGTCGCGGCCGATGTGTGGAGCATCACCAGCTATAACGAACTGCGCCGCGAAGCTCTGCGCGTGACGCGCTGGAACCGCCTGCACCCCGATCAGCCGGCGCAGGTCCCCCACATCGTTCAGGCGCTGACCGGCGCCGAAGGCCCCATCATCGCGGCCACCGATTACATGAAGGTGGTGGCCGACCAGGTGGCGCCGTGGCTGCCGGGCCGCCTGGAAACGCTCGGCACGGACGGATTCGGGCGGAGCGACAACCGCGAGTACCTGCGCAGGCATTTCGAAGTGAATGCCGAATCGATCGCCTGCGCCGCTCTTTCGCGCCTGGCGCGGGACGGCAAGTTCGATACCCGCAAAGCGGCCGCGGCTTTGGCCGAGCTGGGAGTGGACCCGGAAAAGATCGACTCAGCCGGGGCGTAGCTTACCGGATTCCTCAGACAAGCTTGTAAGAGTAGAGGTTCAACGCGGAGGCGCGGAGACACGGAGAAAACTGAGGAATCGGGTTGTTTGGCCGGTTCTGTGAGCCCGCTGAGACACCGGAACCCTCATTTTTCTTGCGTTTTCTCCGCGCCTCCGCGTTGAAGCTCTTTCGCCGTTACAGGCTCGGGCGCAGCAACCCTTACCGCGCCGTCACTACCATCTTCCCCACGCCGTCCGCGTACCGCTCCGCAATGTCGAAGGCGTCGGCGATGCGGTCGAGCGGGCGCGTGTGCGTTACCAGCGGCGCGAACCACGCCGCGCGTTCGGCCAGCAACTCCACCGCGGCATGCGTTTCGCCGTTCGAGCGGCGCACGTTGAAAATCGCCAGCTCCTTGCGCCGCATCGGCGAAACTTCAAACGGCACCAGCGCATCGGAATGAATGCCGGTCAACACCACGCGCCCGGCCCATCTCACGGCGTGAATGGCCTGGTTGGTGGTGTGCTGCTTGGCCGCGCAATCGATGGCGCAATCCACGCCTCGCCCGCCGGTCTCCGAAGTAAGCTCGCGCGCGGCATCCGTTTCCGCCGGGTCGATGGCCGCGTCGGCGCCCATCTGCCGCGCCATCTCGCGGCGGTGCGCCACGGGTTCCACCGCCCAAATGCGGCCGGCGCCCGCCAGCTTGAGGCAGGCGATGGTGAGCAGCCCGATGGGACCGGCGCCAAACACCGCGGCCGTTTCTCCCGGCGCGATGGCGGCGAACTTCATGGAGTGCATGGCCACCGCCAGCGGTTCCGCCACCGACGCCAGCTCCATCGACAGGGCCGCCGGAATGGGCAGCAGGTTGGCGGCCGGCAGATTCACCAGCTCGCGGAAAAATCCCGGGTGCCCCGGATTACTCAAGAACCGGATGTTCTGGCAGACATTGTGATGCCCCGTGCGGCAGGCTTCGCAGTGATAGCAGTAGAGCGCCGGTTCGAGCGCGGCGCGATCTCCCGGCGCCCAACCCGTTACGCCCGCGCCGGTTTTGACCACCGTTCCGGCCGGTTCGTGTCCCAACACCATGGGGTATTGGCATGGAGTATCGCCCACGGCGCCTTCGCCGTAGGCGTGCAGATCGGAACCGCAGATTCCGGTGGCTGCCACGCGTACTTGAATCTCTCCCGGAGCGGGATCAACGGCCGTCTGCTCCAGCAGGCGGAAAGTGCGCGGCGCGGCGAGCGAGGCAACAAGCATGTTGAACCCATTGTAAGATAGCCGTAGATGCTCAATTTCCGCCAGTTCGAGGCCGGCCCCGATCCGTTCGGCCGAAAATTCCAGGTGATGTTTAAATGGCTGCAAACCGCCATCTCGATTCGTCACGCCGACACCGTGGACGTGAAGTTCATTTTGCAGGACGAAAGCGGCGCCCGCACCGAGAAGACCATTGCGCTTCCGCACGCCTTGCTGGTGGACCTGAGCCGCTCGACGGGCCGCAAAATGGACGATGCCTGGTGCGCCCGCATTGCGGAACTGCACCTGCTGCGACTGGTGGAAACCGGAGAGGACATGGAGAAGGATCTGGTCACGCTCTCCGCGGCCGAGATCAAAGAACACGCCGCCGAAATCGCGCGCCAGGAACAAGCCAAGAGCCCCGCGAACTAAGCCGCCGTCACCAGTGCCTCCCTCGACGTTCTTCTATTTCCGGAACCGATCCCATCAATCGCAAGTGGCGGCCATCCTGCGGCGCCTTCCGCCGGTTGAGGGAGCGCCGCTGGTCGTCGAAAGCGCGCGCGGCCTGCGCAGCCGCGGCCACGCCGTTCACGCCGCTTCCTTTTTGCGCGAGCGCCGCATGGTTTTCGATTGCACCCGCTCCGAGTTTCCCCGGATCTTCGTCCATGAGCTGTTCCATTTCGTCTGGCTGCGCGCCGGGAACCCCACCCGCTTTGCCTGGGAGGCGTTGATGCGCCGCGAACTCGAAGCCGGCGCCGGCGGCGAATTAGGCTGGTCTGCCGAGTGGAGAAAGCAGGCCATGGCCGCCCGCGACCACTGGTCCCGCAGCCGCCGCTGGCGCGAGTATTGCTGCGAGAGTTTCTGCGACACCGCGGCCTGGCTGTACTCCGGCGCCGCCCGTCATCCCGAGTTCACTCTCGCCGTTCGGTTTCGCGCGGGCCGCCGCGCCTGGTTCCACGAAACCTTTGCGAATGGGCGTTTGCCGCTATAATTGGAACAGGAACCGATCTGTGTCCGCACCGCGTTACTTCATCGCCGCCCTTGCCCTTACCGCGCTACTGGCGTTCGTTCTGCACGACCGCTCGGCCGGGTCTGCGAAGGCCGCGAGTGTGAAGCCCGATAAGGACCGCCGTGAAGCCCCCGACTTCACCCTCAAGGATGCCGACGGCAAGACCGTGCATCTCTCCGATTACAAAGGCAAGGTGGTGCTGCTGGATTTCTGGGCCACGTGGTGCGGCCCCTGCCGCATCGAGATCCCGTGGTTCATGGAGATGGAGCGCCAAAATAAGGATAAGGGTTTCGAAGTGCTTGGCGTGGCCATGGACGACGAGGGCTGGGAAGCCGTCAAGCCGTTCCTCACGGAAATGAAAATGAATTACCGGGTGGTGATCGGCAACGACGAGACCGCCCGGAAGTACGGCGGCGTGGACGCGCTGCCCACCACCTTCCTGAGTGATCGGGAGGGAAAAGTCGCCGCGATCCACATTGGGCTCGACGCGACCAGGAAGGATTACGAAGATGCTCTCCAGGAACTCTTGCAGCCGCCTACCGGTGCTGGCCGCACTGCTTTGCCTGCCGGCCCTTTGGCCGCAGTCTCCCACTAACGAGCGCGTCACCGTGGGGCAACCCGAGAAGGTTGCCGGCAAGCGCAATGAGACGGTCCACGCGAAGGTCCCGATTTCCATCCTGCCCGGTTACCACGTGAACAGCAACACGCCCAGCGAGGACTATCTGATTCCGCTCTCGCTGACGTGGTCCGCGCCCGGCTCGCTCGAAGGCGGCCAGGTCACCTATCCGAAACCCACGCTCGAGAAATACGAGTTCGCGGAGAAACCGCTCTCGGTCTACACCGGGAATTTCGAGTTAGCCGTTAGCTTCAAGGTGGCAGCCACGGCCGCGGCCGGCCCCGGCGTGGCCGTCGGTAAGCTGCGTTATCAGGCCTGCAGCAATAAGGCCTGCTTCCAACCGAAGACCGTGGACGTGACGGTGCCCTACTCGGTGCGGTAAGAAAGTGGGGCAGGCGCCCTCGCCTGCGCCGGACCCACTGGTCCGGCTCTGCGCTGGCCTGATTTGAATGTCTGGTTCCGCTAGCTCTTCAGAAACTGTCCGATGGAGCGGGTGGCCTGGCGGATGCGCTGCTCGTTTTCGATCAGCGCAAAGCGCACGTGGCCCTCTCCCAGCGGTCCGAACCCAATGCCCGGCGAAACCGCCACCTGCGCTTTCTCCAGCAACTGCTTGGCGAATTCCAGCGAGCCGGTTTGGCGAAAACGCTCCGGCACCGGCGCCCACAGGAACATGGTGCCGCGGGGTTTCTCCACCGGCCAACCCGCGCGCTTGAGCCCGGTAACCAGCGCGTCGCGCCTCTTTTGATAAACGGCGCAGATCTTGTGCGTGTCCTCTTCGCACTCGCGCAGCGCGATGATGGAGGCGATCTGGATGGGCTGAAACACGCCGTAATCGAGGTAGCTCTTGATGCGCGCCAGGGCCGCAATCATGCGCGCGTTCCCCAGGCAGAAGCCCACCCGCCAGCCCGCCATGTTGTAACTCTTGGAGAGCGAAAAGATCTCCACGGCCACTTCATCCGCGCCCTCTACTTGCAGGATGCTGGGAGGCTTGTAGCCGTCGAAGCCCAGATCGGCGTAAGCGAAATCGTGCACGATCATGGTGCCGTGCCGGCGCGCCAGCGCCACGATTTCGCGGAAGAAATCCAGATCCACGCACGTGGTGGTGGGGTTGTGCGGGAACGAAATCAGCAGCATCTTGGGCGCGGGCGCCGACATCCGGTAGAGATCTTCGAGCCGCGCCAGAAAGGTGGCCGCATCCGGCATGGGCAGCATGCACGCCCGCCCTTCCGCCATGAGCACGCCGTATTGATGGATGGGATAGGCCGGGTTCGGCGAGACCACCGTATCGCCGGGACCCACCGTGGCGAACATCAGGTGCGCCAGCGCGTCCTTGGCGCCGATGGTGACGATGGCCTGCTTGTCGGGATCGAGCGTGACGCCGTAGTTGGCCTGGTAGCGCCGCGCGATTTCTTCCCTCAGCCGCGGAATTCCGCGCGATTGCGAATAGCGGTGGTTGCGCGGATTGCGCACCGCTTCAATCAACTTATTGACGACGATGCGCGGCGTGGCGCCGTCCGGATTCCCCATCCCGAGGTCGATGACATCGATCTGCGCCGCCCGCGCCCTGGCCCGCATTTCATTAATGACCGCAAAGACATACGGCGGCAGCTTCTGTATGCGATAAAACTCCGATGATTCCGGGGACATTATGTCCATTCTACGATGAGCGCGAGGGAGGCAACCCGGTTTATCGCCGCATTAACAATTCAAATAAGCTGGCCGCGCCGCACGCGGTTACACTGTTGGCTTGTGGTCCGTCTGAGTTATACCCGCGGGGCCGCCGTGCCGCTGCTCGAAAAGACGATTTCGCAAGCCCTGCGCGATGCGGCGGCGAAATTCCCGGATGGTGAAGCGCTCATCGTCCGTCACCAATCCACCCGGCTGACGTGGCACGAACTGAATGCCCAGGTCACGCGCACGGCCCGCGGCCTGGCGGGACTCGGTTTGCGTCCCGGCGACCGCGCCGGCATCTGGGCCAGCAACTGCCTGGAGTGGGTGCTGTTGCAGTACGCCGCGTCCCGCGCCGGGGTCGTGCTGGTGAACGTCAACCCCGCATACCGCTCCCATGAATTGCGCTACGTGCTTCGCAAATCCAGGATCCGCGCGCTTTTCCTCCACGAACGGGACGCCCACGCCAATTACCGCGACATCCTCGCCGAATCGCGCAACGGCGATGCGCTGCCGCTCGAAAACGTGGTATGGCTGGGCAGCAGTTCGTGGGAGGAGATGCTGGCTCATGACGACGACTATTCCGAAGACACCGCCGCGCCCGGCGACGTCGCCAATATCCAGTACACTTCCGGCACCACCGGCTCACCCAAGGGCGTGCTCCTGACCCACCGCAACCTCCTCAACAATGGCATGGGCATGGCGCTGGGGCTCAAGGCCACCGAGCATGATCGCATCTGCGCTCCCGTTCCGCTTTACCACTGCTTCGGGTCGGTGATCGGATGCATGGTTTCCGTCACCAGCGGCGCGGCGCTGATTCTGCCCTCCGCGCAGTTCGACGCGCGCGCCACGCTGGAGGCCGTCCACGCCGAGCGGGCCACCGCGCTCTACGGCGTCCCCACCATGTTCATCGCGCAACTCATGCATCCCGAGTTCGACAATTTCGATCTCACCAGCCTCCGCACCGGCGTGATGGCCGGCGCGCCCTGCCCCATCGAAACCATGCGCCAGGTGGTGGAACGCATGCACATTCCGGAACTCACCATCGTTTATGGGCAGACCGAAACCTCGCCCGGCCTGACCATGTCGTCGGCCGACGACGCGTTGGAACTGCGCGTCACCACCGTGGGCAAAGCGCTGCCCAATACCGAGATTCAGATTGTCGATGCCGAGACCGGCGCGCCTCTTCCCCTGGGTGAACAGGGCGAGCTCTGCGCCCGCGGCTACATGGTCATGAAAGGTTACGACGGCGACGCGGCCGCGACCGCCGAGACCATCGATGCCGAAGGCTGGCTGCATACCGGCGACCTGGCCGTGCTGCATCCCGACGGTTACTTCAGCTTCAAGGGCCGCGCCAAGGACACCATCATCCGCGGCGGCGAAAACATTTACCCGAGGGAAGTGGAGGACTACCTGCATACCCATCCCAAGGTCGGCGATGTGTATGTAGTGGGTTTGCCCGACGCCAAACTGGGAGAAACGGTGCTGGCCTGGATTCAGCTCAAGCCCGGCGAAGAGGCCACGGAAGAGGAAATCCGCAATTTCTGCCGCGGCAAGATCGCCTATTTCAAGGTGCCGCAATACATCCGTTTCGTCGATAGCTTCCCGATGACCATCACGAGGAAAGTGCAGAAGTATTTGATTCGCGAACAGGAGATTGAGAAGCGCGGGTTGGAGGCAGTGGCGCGGACGGCGACGGCGTAGGAGAGAGAAGATGGCGTCTCTAATCACTCAGGCTCTCCAGGAGCCGGACGAAGCCCTCCTGCGAAAAGTGCCGGTCGTTTGTAAGAATCTCCTGCACATCTCTTTGACGCATCACGTTCATCGAAATGCAATCCACGAGGCTGTATTGCTTGTCTGGCCGTCTTTCATACAGGGCCAAGCCAGCGAGGAACGATTTCGTGTGTCTGTGAGACTACCTCGATAGCGGGATCGCTGAGAATTTCTCGTACCAAGCGGCAAGCCAAGCGCCGGGTGTGATTGCCACGGGTGGACACGGCAGTAAGAAACTCGGTCAGCACTTCTTCAGTTGTGATCAGCAGCGCTTCCGAAACATCGGCCGAACGCGCCGCATCAGCCCATGCATCGCCGGGCAGAAAGATTGCGAGCCAGTAAAGCGTGTCCGCAAAGACGCGCCTCACCGTTTCGGAGTTCCGTAGACGTAATGGTCAACTTGGCTGGAGAGATCTTTCGGCAATCGCCGCAATTCCCCTTCGGGTATCATCCGACCCAGGCGCTGTGCGAGTCGCGCGATACGTGGCATTTTGCCAGGCGTGCCGTCCTGCTTCCGGGCGGACGGGGCTGTGATCTTAGTCTTTCCGGCTGAGCGTGCCATCGCTATAAGAATAACAGGGTAGAGCCCCAATCGCCGACCAAGGGAATGGCGACTCAGAGTTGGAACCCGCTCATGGAATGGCTGAAACGCATCGAAACCCTGCGCGAATGGGTCCAGAGCAGGCCGGGATGCAGCGCAAAGCCATGGAGCGGTGAGGCTCTACTATATCCCAACGTTGCGTCGAACCACGTACGGCACCGAACTTACGCACATGGTGCAGGGCGCTACGACCTCCCAGGCTGTGAGGCCACTGCACGATAAGCCACTTTTCTTCCACTGAGTGAAGCCTTCTCGTAAGCCGCGAGTTCTGAACAGTTCTAGTTAGGATGCAATTATTACTCGGGATACTGGCCGGGCTTGGCATTGAGCGCCATCCGATAATTTCGCTGCCCGCTTGACCTCACATCGGTGAACGGAATGTAACCGGGCCGTTCTTGAGTTCCTCCATTTGAGCCTGCGTGGCGCTCATAAGCCCCCATGCGATCCAGTAGTCTTTCGCGGTTGTGAAAACCAACGACGCAAAAACATCGAGTGGCTGCTTGCCGCCGGGTGTGCGGACAGTCGAGTTGGTCGAGATGTCGATTATCAGGTGATCTTGAATTGTGAAGGCTCTGACCGAACTCGGTCCTTTGGGGACGAAGGGTGTTCCGGCAAATGAGTGTAGAACCTGCTGCGCCAACTGCTTTATCCCATCGCCGTCGTCGCGAGAAGTCGGGAATCGCGCGCCCGGCAAGCACGCTGGGTCAATCGCAATCAAGACAATTAAGGGGTTCACCTGCCCGGCGGTTGTTCCCTCTGGTGATTTCGTTACCCACAGCATTGTCCGGCCGCACTGTTGTGCCGCCTCATGCTCACGGGCCGCGGCCTGGCTGTTGCCCCACGCAAATTGATGTCCGGCTTCGGTAATCTTATCCTGGGTGGATTTGTCGACGATAACCACCCGGATGGAAACTGGTAACTGATGCCGAGATCATCGTTGGTATAGGTGTTGCCCGATATTCTACCGTCGTTGAGGGCGCTGAGATGCGTGCTGGTCGCGACCGCTCCAGGCACGACAATTAACGGACTATATGGTCGGCTATCTGGACCGGCTATTTCTTTGACCAGAGCTGGATCGAAAAACGTGATCGACTCGATGCCCTGCTCCATTCTGCCCGTGAGCGTCTGGTCAAACGAGACGATGTGGAATTCCAACACGTAGTCACCCACTGCGGTTGCAAAATTCAACTCACGAACCTTACCGGCGGGTCCGTTCAGTGTGGACTCGGTCTGCCAAAACTCCCTCCCTCCGATTTCGACGCGCTTTTGCGCTCCCTTCTTCGCCCCAGTTGGGAGTTCTTGTGCCGCTGCGAAGCTCCTTGCGGCACCGGGAGCGTGAACCCAAAGAACCCATTCGTATACTTCACCGGTGACAGAAAACCTGATTCGGGCGCAACAGCCGACGGTTGAGCTAGAACAATGGCGCTGGACAACAGGAAAACACCCGTCGCAACGCGAAACGCGTGGCGCATCGTGGTTAAGCCTTCCGACACATTGTAGCCCCCGACAGAACCGAATCAAAGCGCGCGGGGCACGCCCGTCGCTCCGGAAATGAAAACAGGAAATTCGGTGCCAGTCTACGAAACTACGATGGGTGGCGTCCCCAGGGGGATTCGAACCCCCGTTACCGCCGTGAAAGGGCGATGTCCTAGGCCGGGCTAGACGATGGGGACTTTCTGGCCGAAGGAAAGGTGAACTCTTCTACTGTAACGGCCCGAGTGCCTCAGCGTCAACTTCAGGGCCTGTCG
>JBEKQS010000069.1:0-21035 GCA_049519475.1 Bryobacteraceae bacterium
TGACAAACATCTTCAAAAATGTTTGGGGGCGGACTTTTTGTACGATCTTGCCGAGTCCCGGCGACCGAGGCGCAGATCCGAAAGGACTTGCCCCCTCATTTTTGCGCCGGAAAGTAGCTAGCCCATTGCGTAAGCAATGGGAAGAAGATATCAGTCACCCAGCCCCGGAACGGGGCGAAAGAGAGCGCAGGCTTCGCCGTGCCGTTGACGCTATGCGATAAGCGGTGACAGGCCTATCACGGCTCTTTGACGGCTTTTGGGCTCTCAGAAAAATCGCCCAGTCCAGGACTGCGCACCCTTTCTGTGAGATTTCTGAACTCGCTCCCACACTCTTTGAGCATATGCCATGTCGCAGCCGCTTTGTACCGCCCGGCATGCACCGTCAAAGGAAACTGGAAGCGAGCCTGGTCGCCTTCCACTGCGGGTTTGCTCGCGCCCGCCTGCGTGTCCGTCCAGCGGGAACATCCCCGGTTTCCCCAGACCCGTTCGCCTGTGCGGTGACAGGAATTTTCACAAAATCTGCTCCCTGTTTTCAACCCCTTACAGCCCAATCAGTCCGGCAGCCCCACGCCCGCCGGTTACCCTGGTAGTGGGTAAGGTTCATGCGGTCTCCACTTTCATCCCGATTGGCTTCGTTTCGCATTCGCGTCCGTTCGCAAACTCGCGCCCACTCTCCGGCGAAAATTGGGTTCGTTCCGCCGCTCTGGCGAATCTCCATCGGAAGCGGCACATCCGCGTTCCGTTTGCTATTCCATTGGCTTCGTTTCACTAACCGGGCGGGAACCCGCTCCGGCCGTCAGCCCGCGTCCGCAAGCCACGGAATCCACGCACCTTACACCTGAATTGGCTTCGTTTCGCCAAGTCTCTCCGGCCTTCCAATTGGGTTCGTTCCGTCAAAAGCCTTGATCGAGCACCAACCGGATGGCTTGAGTGACGTCGGGGGCGCGCCAATCCGGGGTGCAGGTTTGTTGCGCGCCGTAGCCGGTCATGACCAGGATGGTGCGCGTGCCGGCACGGCGGCCGCATTCGATGTCGGCGGATTTGTCTCCAATGAAGTAAGAACGCGGTAAGTCGATCGCGAAATCGCGCGCGGCCTGGAAGACCATGCCGGGTTCCGGTTTGCGGCAGGAGGATGGAACGTCGGGAGCATCGGGGCAATAGTAAGAGGCGTCAATCAGGCCGGGACCGATTTCGGCCAGCAGTTGCGCCTGCACGGCCTGGTATTGCGCTTCGGTGAAGAATCCGCGGCCAATGCCGCTCTGGTTGGTAATGATGAAGGTGAAAAAGCCGCCGGCTTTCAACTCGCGCAACGCGAGCCGAACGCCGGGGTAGAGGCGCACCTGGCGCGGGTCGGCGCAGTAGTCGGCTTCTTCCATGAGGGTGCCGTCGCGGTCGAAAAACACGGCGGGTTGGGGGCTCATGGGGCAATGCCGCATACTTCTGGATTCTGGTGATCATTCCGCACAAATCGTGGGGCAGCCAATCCTGGCTGCCGCCGGCTTTCAGCCGGCGACTGCGGCTCTAAAGACTCGCGCACCGCGCGAAAAAGCCGCCTAAAAGGCGGCTGCGGGCAAGATTGCCCGCCCCACAAATGCAGAATGCCGCGATCGGGAAAAATATGCAGCCCTGAGCTCATGGGGCGGAAAACGTGGCGGCCAATTCAGCCGCGGTCACGGTAGCGGTACCGAGTTTGCCGACGGCGATGCCGCTGGCGCGGTTGGCCAGGTCGGCGGCTTCGGCGGGTTGCGCGCCGGCGGACAAGGCCAGGGTGAGTACGGCGATGGCGGTATCGCCGGCGCCGGAGACGTCGAAGATGGCCTGGGCGAGAGTCGGCATGTGGCGCGGCGCGGCATCGCCTTCGAAGAGCAGCATGCCGTGCTCTCCGAGAGTGATGAGCAGGCTGCCGGCGTTCCACAACTGGTGCAGGCGGCGGCCGGCTTCGAGCAAGGCCTGGTCCTCAAGCACGGGCGTGACCGGTTCGGAAGGCGGAAGGCCGGCGGCGGAAAAAGCTTCCGCGCGGTTGGGCTTCACGGCGGTGGCGCCACGCCAGGAAAGCGAGGTATGGGGATGCGGGTCGACCGTCAGGACCTTGCCGTGAGCGCGCGCGGCTTCGCAAATGCGGTCGGCCAGGGGCTGAGTGAGAAAGCCTTTGCCGTAATCGGCGACGACCATGGCGTCGATCGAGGGGATGATGCGGTCCAGGTCCGCCATGGCGCGCTCGGCGTGCGCGGACGCGGAAGCCGGCATGCGTTCGCGGTCGACGCGCACCACCTGCTGGTTGCGGGCGATGATGCGGGTCTTGACGGTGGTGGAGAATGCGGCGTCTTGTTGCACGGCGGAGGTATCGATGCCGGCGGCCTGAAGCAGATCGAGCAGGCGCCGGCCGGACTGGTCGGCGCCGGCGATGCCCATGACGGCGACGTGGCTCGAGAACTCACGGACGTTTCGTGCGACGTTGGCCGCGCCGCCGGGGTAATACGATTCGCCCGTGACGTTGACCACGGGGACGGGCGCTTCGGGCGAGATGCGCGAGACCTTGCCCCAGATGAATTCGTCGAGCATCAAATCACCCACCACCAGGATGCGCTGGGCGGGGAAGGCGGCCATCAGGCCACGGAGCGGCGCGGCTGGGGAATCAACTGGCATTGGGAGACGACATTTGGCGGGCGGTTTCGCCGGACTGGAGAGCCGCGGTGGCCGGCGCGGCGGGCTTGCGCGCGACCACGATCAGCGAGAGCGCGGGCCAGGGCATGAGACCATCCAGGCGGCGCCACAACCACACGGTCTTATCGAAGATTTTCAAGATGGGCTTATTAATCGTGCGAGAGCCCAGCAGCTTGCTGTAGGCGAACCAGGGCGGCGTGCCGGCTTTATTGAAGCCGAATAGCTTGTCTACCACCAGGCCCTGGGACTCCATGAGGCGGCGGGCATCGGCGACGGCATAGCGGCGCTTATGGCCGAGGCTCCGATCGAGGGTTCCGAAAAGGCCCGGGCCGCGGGGCACCAACACGATGAAGACGCCGCCGGGTTTCAGCGTTGTCGAGAGGCAACGCACCACGCCTTCGGGCGCGTCGAGGTATTCGAGCACGTTGAGACAGAGCACGGTGTCGAAGCACTGTTCCAGGCCGGCGAGATCCTGCGGGACTTCCGGATTGATGCGCTGCACCACCACATTGGGCGTGCGCAGGAAGCGATTGCGCAGAGCGTGCAGATTGAGCGGATCATTTTCGGCGGCGACGTAGAGGACGCGGCGGGCCATGAGGCGCCCGGAAATGTTGCCGATGCCGGCGCCCACTTCGAGGACGGCGTCGCCCACGTGGGGGCGGAGCTTGCGGGCCAGCCAGCTCAGGTATTGCGGGGTGCCGGTGAGGTTGTTGAGCACGCCGCGGCCGTAGGGGACGGCATAGAGGTCGTCGATCAACCAGAATTTGAGGATGACGCCGAGGGCTTTGAGGCCGTCTTTCCAGCCGATTTTCTTGCCTTCCTCGTAGGTGCGGCCGTGGTAACTGATGGGCACTTCGTAGATGCGGAATTTGCGCTTGGCGCTCTTCATGACGATTTCGGGCTCGAAGCCGAAACGGTCGGAGCGGATCGGGATGCTCTTCAGCAAGTCGGTGCGAAACACCTTGTAACAGGTTTCCATGTCGGTGAGGTTGAGGTTGCAGAACATGTTGGAAATCAGGGTGAGGCCTTTGTTGATCATGGAATGCCAGAAAGGCAGGATGCGGGTTTGCTCGCCGGCCATATAGCGCGAGCCGAAGACCGCGTCGGCGTGGCCGTCCAGCAGAGGCTTGAGCAGGCGCGGGTACTCGGAGGGATCGTACTCCAGGTCGGCGTCCTGAATCAGCGAAAAATCGCCGGTGGCTTTCTCGATGGCGGTGCGAACGGCGGCGCCCTTGCCGGCGTTGCGTTCGTGGCGGAAAAGGCAGATTTGGGGAAAGCCGGTGGAGAGGCGCTGGAGAATTTCCCAGGTGCCGTCGGTCGAGCAATCGTCCACGATCACCAGTTCCCGGTCCATATTTTCGGGCAGGGGCGCGGTGACCACCAGCGAAATGCACCGCTCCACCACGGTGCGTTCGTTGTAGACCGGCATGAGGATCGATAGCTTCATGAATCTATGCAAGCTTAACAAACGGCTCAAGGCTCGACGCGCCGCGCGAAGCCGGACCAGGGCGCCCCCAGCCATTCGCGCAAGAAGCGGAAGGGGCGCCCGGGGTTGAGGCGGAGACCCATGGGGAGGCTGGCGAGGTACTTGCCGAGCGAGTACTGAAGAGGCTGGAAGAACTGGTCGCGGTGGTCCAGGCAATAGGCGGTGTAGCCGAAGATCCAGGGAAACGGGATGTAGCCGTAGTGGTGTTTGAGCAGGCGCATGGAGGCGTGAAAGACCTCGTTGCGCTCGCGGAGGGTCTTGGCGCCGCTGTGCATGCGGGAGTTGGCGAGGAGCTGGGGAATGAAAGCGAATTGGAAATCCAGCTTGGCCATGCGGATCCAGAGATCGTAATCGAAGGACTGGTTGACGTCGGGATCGAGGCCGCAGCGGCGGTAGGAGGAGGCGCGCATGAAGGAAGCGGGCTGGCAGATGAAGCAATCGCGTTCCAGGGTTTTGGCGTCGAAAGCGAGGGTGGGGTAGCGGCGGATCACGCCGCCGTGTTCGTCGATCCAGTTGCCTTCGCCGTAGACCACGTCGATTCCGGGGTGATCCAGCAGATACTCGACGGCGGTGCGGATGGCGCCGGGCAGATAGGTATCGTCGGCATTCAGCCAGGCGAAGATCTCGCCGGTGGCTTCGCGGAAGCCGCGATGGGCGGCGTCGGAGGGACCTTTGTCCTTGCCGGTGAAGAAGCGCAGGCGACCGTCATAGGCCCGGAGGATTTCGGGGGTGGCGTCGGCCGAGCCGCCATCGACCACGATGTATTCGATACGGGGATAGTCCTGCAACAGCACGCTTTCGATGGTCTTGGGGAGATACTGCGCCATGTTGTGGGAAGGCGTAACGATGCTGACCAGCGGCAAGGTGCGGGGGCTCACTATCAGAACCAATATAACAATACGCCACCGCGGATTCCCAATATTGCTACACTGGCTGGAAAGCCCGGTTGCGGCTGGCAGAGTCCATTTTTCGCTAGGGAATTCACGGTGCGCATCGCGCTTCTTCAGATCAACCCTACAGCAGGAGACCTGGAAGGAAACTCCACGCTGATTCTGCGCGCCGCGCGCGAGGCGCAGGCGCAGGGCGCCAACCTGATGGTGACGTCGGAGCTGGCGTTGATGGGCTATCTGCCGCGCGACCTGCTGATGAGCCAAGGCTTCGTGCGGCGGGCCTCCGCCAAGCTGACGGCCATGGCGGAGGAACTGCGCGACGCGCCGCCGCTGCTGGTGGGAGTAGCGACGGCGAACCCGTCGGACATGGGCCGGCCGCTGTTCAACAGCGCGGTGCTGCTGCGAGACGGCGCGCCGGGCGTGGCATTCCACAAAATGCTGTTACCCACTTACGACGTTTTCGACGAGGACCGGTATTTCGAGCCGGCTGCCCCGGGACCGCAGATTCTGGAGCTGGACGGATGGCGCCTGGGCATCAGCATTTGCGAAGACGTGTGGAACGACCGCGATTTCTGGGCGCGGCGCCGCTACCATCACGACCCGGTGGAAGACCTGGCGCAAGCCGGAGCAGAGGCCATCGTCAACCTTTCCGCTTCGCCGTTCAGCGTGGGCAAGCAGCAACTGCGCGAAAAAATGCTCGGCCACATGGCGCAGAAGTACGGCGTGCCCCTGGCGATCGTGAACCAGGCGGGCGGCAACGACGAATTGATCTTCGACGGCCATAGCGCGGCGTTCGACGCACACGGGCGGCTGTTCGCGCGGGCCCGCGGATTCAGCGAAGACGTGATGGTCGTGGACCTGGAGAACTCCACCGGCACCATCGCCGCGGAGGACTTCGCGCCGGAGGCCGAGATCTGGAATGCGCTGGTGCTGGGCGTGCGCGATTATGCCCGCAAGACACGCTTCGGCAAGGTGCTGCTGGGCCTTTCCGGAGGCATCGATTCGGCGCTCACGGCGGCGATTGCGGCCGATGCGCTGGGCCCGGACAACGTGCTTGGGGTGATGATGCCGTCGGGCTATTCGAGCGCGGGGAGCGTGGACGACTCGGTGGAACTGGCGCGCAACCTGGGAATCCGCACGGTGAGGCTCGCGATCGGCGGCATCATGGAAACTTACGACGCGGTGCTCAAGGACACATTCCGCGGCCGGAAGCCCGATGTCACGGAAGAGAACATCCAGTCGCGCATTCGCGGCAACCTGTTGATGGCGCTCTCCAACAAGTTCGGCTCGCTGCTGTTGACCACCGGAAACAAATCGGAAATGGCGGTGGGCTACTGCACGCTGTATGGCGATATGAACGGAGGGCTGGCGGTGATCGGGGATTTGCCGAAGATGATGGTCTACCGGGTTTCGCGGTGGCGCAACCGCAGGAAACCGGACATTCCGGAGACGATTTTGACCAAAGCGCCATCGGCGGAGTTGCGGCCGGGACAGACCGATCAGGACAGCCTGCCGCCGTATGAGCTGCTGGACCAGATTCTGGAGTTGCACGTGGAGCAATGCCGGTCGGTGGAAGAAATCGTCGCGCAGGGATTCGACGAGGCGACGGTGCGGCGGGTGCTGCAGCTTGTGCGGACGGCCGAGTTCAAACGCAAGCAGGCTGCGCCGGTGCTGAAGGTAACATCGCGCGCGTTCGGCATGGGATGGCGCATGCCGATTGCACGCCAGGGGTAAGAAACGGCAAGGTCGAGAACGACACATGAAGATATCGATCATTGGTTTGGGGAAACTGGGCGCGCCGATGGCCGCGGTGATGGCGCATAAGGGCCACACGGTGGTGGGCGTGGATGTGAACGCGGCCTTGGTCCGCGCGATCGAGGAAGGCCGCCCGCCGGTTCCGGAAACCGGCCTGGCGGAGATGATCCGGGCGAACCGCGAGCGTTTGTCGGCGACGCTGGACTGCGAGCAGGCGGTGCTCGCGACCGACGTCACGTTCATCATTGTTCCGACGCCATCGGACGCGGACGGAAAGTTTTCTTTGCGGCATGTGCTGAGCGCGGCCGAACAGATCGGCGCGGCGCTGGGGAAGAAGCAGGGCTGGCACCTGGTGGCGTTGTCGAGCACGGTGATGCCGGGTTCCACGGGGGGAAACCTCCGGCCGGCGCTGGAAGCGGCGTCGGGGAAGAAGTGCGGCGCGGATTTCGGGCTGTGCTACAACCCCGAGTTCATCGCGCTGGGCAGCGTGATTCGCGACATGCTCAACCCGGACATGATCCTGATCGGCGAATCGGACCAGCGGAGCGGCGCGTTTCTGGAGCGGCTCTATACCGGCCTCTGCGACAGCCGGCCGAAGATCCGGCGGATGAACTTCGTCAACGCGGAGGTGACTAAGATTTCGGTCAATACGTTCGTCACCACCAAGATTTCGTACGCCAACATGCTGGCGCAGATTTGCGAGACGCTGCCGGGCGCGGATGCGGACGTCGTAACCGCGGCGCTGGGTTGCGACACCCGCATCGGCCCGAAGTATCTGAAGGGCGCATTGGGATACGGCGGGCCGTGTTTCCCGCGCGACAACGCGGCGTTTGCGGCGATGGCCCGCACCAACGGCGTGCCCGCGCTGCTGGCGGAGGCGACCGACCAGGTGAACCGGAACCAGGCGCCGCGGCTGGCGGAAATGATTCTCTCCCGGCTGCCCGAAGGTGGCACGGCGGGCATCCTGGGACTCTCGTATAAGCCGGACACGGATGTCATCGAGGAATCACAGGGCGTAGCGCTGGTACGGCAATTGGCGGGCGCGGGTGTCCGGGTGGTGGTCTACGATCCGGCGGCGATGGAAAATGCCAAAGCCGCGCTGGCCGGCAAGGTCGGGTTTGCGGGCAGCGCGGCGGAATGCGCGAGGCAAGCCGATGTACTGGCGATTACCACGCCGTGGGCGGAGTTCCAGGCACTGCGGGCGGAGCACTTCAAGCGCGGCAAGACTCTGCCGGTGGTGCTGGATTGCTGGAGGCTGCTCGACAGCCGGGAACTGAAGGGCGCCGTTCAGTACCTGACGTTGGGCTACGGCGCCGCCATACCGGAGGCCGAGCGCCCGGTCGTATAGCAATCTCACGCACTCGCCGGTATCCGCCAATGACGGACAGCCGCGGCGGGCACGATATCAGACCGGGCTCACCCTCCTCGCTACAATAAACTCTCATGGACCCCTTGCCTATCGGTAGCGCCGGCGCTCTGGCCGCCGGTTCGTTCCTGGCATGGGCCGTCCGCGGCCGCTCTTCGGCGGTCTTCGGTCCTTCCATTTGGCGCGGCAACCCCGCGCGGCCCGCCGTCGCTCTCACCTTCGACGATGGGCCCAGCGAGAGCACGCCTCAGCTTCTCGAAATCCTCGCCCGCCACAAAGTCCCGGCCACTTTTTTTCAGTGCGGCGCCAATGTCGAACGCTTGCCTTCCGTGGCCCGTGAAGTTGTCGCGGCCGGCCACGCCATCGGCAATCACAGCCAGACGCACGCGCTCTTCTGCTTCCGCTCGCCGCGCTTCATCGAACAGGATCTCCGCCGCGCGCAGCAGGCCATTCAGTCCCACACCGGCGTTACCCCCGTCTGGTTCCGCGCCCCGTTCGGCGCGCGCTGGTTCGGCCTGCGGCGCGCCCAGCGCCGGCTCTCGCTCACCGGCGTCATGTGGACCGCCATCGGTTATGATTGGAAACGGCCGGCCGGCGCGGTTGTGGATCGCCTGGCGGTCCGGGTCTCAAATGGCGCTATTCTGTGTCTTCACGACGGTCGTGAGCTTCGCGCCAGGCCCGACATCGGCGTCACCATCGACGCGGTACGCCGCCTGGTTCCCATGCTCCTGGATCGCGGTTACGTTTTTGAAACGATAAGCCACCTGATATGTCCGACGACTTAATTCAACGCGTTCTCAAGGTGATCGCCGCCTCCAAGCGCATTCCCCCCGAAACCGTTACCATCGATAGCGACTTCGCCCAGTTGAATATCGATTCCATGGATGCCGTCGAAATCCTGTTCGCCCTGGAAAACGAATTCGACCTCAGCATCCCCGACGACGCCGTGCGCGCCGTGCGCAACGTGCGCCAGATGTGCGAGGGCATAGACAAACTAATCGCCGATAAAGCCTCCGGCCCTCCGGCGGCCCGGTAGCCATGGTGCGCGTGGCCATCACCGGCGCCGGCGCCATCAGCGCGCTCGGCCGCACCGCCGCCGAGTTCGCCGCCGCCATCAGCGCCGGCCGCTCCGCCATCGGCCCCATCCGCTCCACCGACATGTCTCAGTTCCGTTTCCAGAACGGCGCCGAGGTCCCCGACTACTCCCACACGCCTTACTTCGACGATCGCCGCGCCGATTTCATGGACCGCTTCGCGCAGTTCGCCGTCATCGCGGCGCGCGAAGCCGTTGCCGACGCCGCCCCCGGGTGGACCCCCGAGTTGCGCGAAAACGCCGCCATCATCACCGGCTCCTGCGTCGGCGGCCAGTCCACCGAGGACATCGGCTTTCAGGAAATTTATAAGCACGGCCGCAACCGCGTGCATCCGCTCACCATCCCCAAGACCATGGCCAACGCGGGCGCTTCCCACATCTCCATGGAGTTCGGCGTCACCGGCCCCAGCTTCACCATTTCCACCGCCTGTTCCTCGGCCGCCCACGCCATCGGCCAGGCTTACTGGATGATCCGCTCCGGCGCGGCCCCGCTGGCTATCACCGGCGGCAGTGAAGCGCCTTTCAGTTGCGGCATCCTCAAAGCCTGGGAAGCCATGCGCGTGGTTTCGCCCGACACCTGCCGCCCGTTTTCCAAGGACCGTCACGGCATGATCCTCGGCGAGGGCGCTGCCATGTTCGTGCTCGAACCGCTCGAAGCCGCCCGCGCGCGCGGCGCGCGCATCCATGCCGAAATCGTCGGCTTCGGCATGTCAGCCGACGCCTCCCACATCACCCAACCCTCCGCCGAAGGCGCCGCCCGCGCCATGCGCGCCGCCCTCCGCGATGCCGCGCTCTCCCCCGAACAGATCGGCTACATCAACGCCCACGGCACCGGCACGCTGGCCAACGATATCTCCGAAACCGCCGCCATCCGCGCCGTGTTCGGCTCCCGCGTCAAAGATCTGCCGGTCAGTTCCACCAAGAGCATGCACGGCCACGCGCTGGGCGCAGCCGCCGCTCTGGAATGCCTGGCCGCCATCGTGGCCCTGCGCGACGGCATCCTTCCGCCCACCGCCAATTTCAACGAACCCGACCCCGAGTGCGACCTCGACGTGGTCCCCAACCACGCCCGCGCCGCCCAGGTGGAGTACGTCCTCTCGAACTCCTTCGCCTTCGGCGGTCTCAATGCCGTCCTGGCCCTGCGCGCCGTGGCACACTGATCTGTATGCCCGCTGTCATCTCAATGCTCCGCGGGGTGAACGTCGGCGGCCACAACCAGATCAAGATGGACGCCCTCCGCGCCCTGTACGAATCTCTCAAGCTCCGAAACCCGCAAACCTACGTGCAAAGCGGCAACGTCGTGTTCCAGACCGAAGCCGCCGACCTCGCGAAGCTCGCCCGGAAGATCGAGGACGCCATCGAACGCCAGTTCGCCTTCCGCCCGTCGGTCATCCTGCGCACGGCTTCGGAGTTAAGAGACGTCATCGCCCGCAACCCTTTCGAGAAGCGCTCCGGCATCGATCCCGGCAAACTGCTGGTGGCCTTTCTCGCCGCCGATCCCGCTCCGGAAGCGCGCGACAAACTGCTTGCCATCGAATGCGCGCCGGACGAGCTGCGCTTCAGCGGAAGAGAGCTCTACATTTATTTCCCCAACGGCCAGGGGCGTCCGGCACTGAAGTGGGCCCACGTCGACAAGGCGCTCAAGCTTCCCTACACCGGCCGAAACTGGAACAGCGTCACCAAGCTCCTGGAAATGGCCGAAGGCTCCGGCGCCTTCGCCGAGCGGTAGTAAGGCATTCCGCAGTCGGATCGCGCCTAGTTCCCTGACCGCCCCGGACCAACACCGCTTGCTTAGAGCTGTGAAAAATCGGTTGGCAGGCGAAAGGGCCTGCCCCGCAATAACGCAAGCCCTTGCGCACCAAAGTGGGACGCTTTCGTCTGTTGGGATGGGCCTGCGGCCCGCGGAATTTCATGAAAAACTGCGACGGTCGGTCCGTCAGACTTCGCCAAGTTTTGGCTTTTCAGGCTGTCGTGTTTTCAAGGGCTTAGGGTGGTTTTTCGACCCTGTTAACCCGGCGATCTCAGCGATTGTTTCACTGCTTGCAGAACCGGGACAGTAACTCACTGACTCCTTACCGCCGATACCACCTCCGACACCGTCACCGAAAGCAGGCCCTTTTCCTTCAGTCCTGACAGGGCCAGTCCGTAGCGGCCGCGGATGCCGGTCTTCTCGAAGATGTGCTTCAGATGGATCTTCACCGTGCCCGTCCGGATGCCCAGTGCGGTCCCGATATCCTTGTTCTTCATCCCGCGCTCCACCAGTTCCATCACCTGCAACTCCCGCGCCGTCAGCGGACTTCGCGCCAGCCGCACCGGCCGGTCCGGCTCGCGCAACAGGTCATCTTCCATCCACGTCGTGCCCGCCGCCACCGACCGCAGGCAGCTCAACAGCTTCTGAAGGGACGCCGTCTTGCGAATCACCCCCGCCGCGCCTGCCTGCAGAAGCCGCAGCGCTTCCGCTTCCGGTATGGACCCGCCCCAGACCACCACCGCTGTCCGGGCGCCGGCCTGGTGCAAGGTCTTCAGGCAGTCCACCACCGCGCGCGAGCCGAAGTCCTTGTTCACCATCAGGATGGATGGCTGCAAATCGCGCGCCGCATCCATTCCTTCCACCAGTGAGGTCTCGGCAGCGACTACGCGCAAGCCATCCGCCGATTCCAACAGGCTTCGCAAGCCTTCGATGGCAATCGGCTCCGTATCACATACCGCGACAGTTTCCACGAATATTTATCCTTGCAGCGCACCGCCGGGCGGACGCTTCTATTCCTCATATCGGCGCTGCGCCGTGAATAGGATAGTTGTCTTTGGGAGAAAGAGATCTCAAATATTCGCTACGTTTTCCTTAACGAAGGTGGCACGGACCATCGCCTTTCGTGGTCGCCCGGTGCTAAGTTTTCTTTAACGAATACTCGGCCAGGTCGAGCCAGCAGTTTCCCAGGGTGTTTTGCACAAAGGTGGCCTTGGCCGCCTGGAACCGCCGCTTCCCCTCGAATTCGCGCCAGCGCCGCAGCGCCAACTCGGCGGCGGCCGCCACCTGCTCGTGCGGAAGCTCCTGCGCCAGGGTGATGTGCGGATGGTAGGGGAACGGCTCCGGAAATTCCAGCGCGCCGGTGCTCATGGCTGCGTGCATCCGGCGCAACTCGCCGGCTCCGGCGCCCAACTCGATATAGATCACCTCGGTCACGGGGAAAATCTTGATGCCGGCCAGTTCGACGTCGAAGGCCGGCCAGCCTTCCGTGAGGGCGCGGGCCTGCTCGGAGGCCGCTTCACATGACACTGCCACCGACCGTGGCGGCAGCACGCTCACGTGCGCGTGCGGGTTGCATTGCGGAGCCAGCTCGCGGCGCAGGTCATCCAGAAAAATCCCCAGCGGGCCGGGGATATACATAACCAGGGCAAACACGTTCAGCCGCTGATCGGGCGGGATGCGACTGGGGCCCTCCATCGGGTCGGGATGCATGCACTTTCTATGGTAACCATATTATTGCGCCGCCCCGCTGCTGGTACGCTGGATAGGATGTCGCCTTCCTCGCCCGCCAACCCGCTCCTTTCCGTCCAGTTCCGCATTCCCTTCGACCGCATTCAAGCCGCCCACGTGGAGCCGGCCTGCGCCGAACTGTTGCGCCAGGCCCGCCAACGCCTGGCCGCCATCTATGCGGAACCGGGTCCGCGCACCTTCGCCAACACCATGACGGTGCTCGACCGGTTCACCGAATCGCTCGATTGGGCCATGTCGGTGGTCCGGCACCTGGAAGCCGTGGCCACCTATCCGGAACTGCGCGCCGCTTTCAACGCCGTACAGCCGGAAGTCAGCGCGTTCTACTCCGGCATCCCGCTGGACACCGGATTGTGGCGCGCCATCCAGGCATTTGCGTCAACCGCCGAAGCTCAGGCCGCCGGGCGCGTGCGCCGCCGCTTCCTCGAAAAAACCATCGAGACCTTTCGCCGCCATGGCGCCGACCTCGACCCGGCCGGCAAGAAACGCCTCGAAGAGATCGACGTCGAACTGACCCAGGTCACCACCAAGTTCTCGGAAAACGTGCTCGATTCCACCAACGCCTTCGAGCTGGTCCTCCCGACCGAAGCCGAGCTCGCCGGCCTGCCTCCGAGCGCCATCGCGGCGGCGCGCGAGAGCGCCCAGCGCAAGGGCCTGGACGGCTTCCGCTTCACCCTGCAGGCGCCCGATTACCTGGCGGTGATGACCTACCTCGACGATGCCGCGGTGCGCCGCCAGGTCTACCAGGCCTTCCTGACGCGCTCCACGGAGGAAGGGCGCGACAACCGGCCGCTGATCAACCGCATCCTGGAACTGCGCTGCGAAAAGGCCCGCCTGCTGGGCTTCGCCGATTTCGCCGACCTGGTGCTCGAAGACCGCATGGCCCACAACGGCGCGCGCGCCACGGCGTTTCTGGAAGACCTCAAGCGGAAGACCGAGCGCCGCTTCCGCGAGGAGAACCGCGAGCTGTTCGAATACCGCCGCTCGCTCGATGGCCCCCAGGCGCCCGAGCTCGAGCCCTGGGACGTGGCCTACTACGCCGAGAAGCAGCGCGCCGCGCTCTACGATTTCGACGAAGAAAGCCTGCGGCCTTACTTCCCGCTGGAGAGCGTGGTGGCCGGAATGTTCGATCTGGTGGGGCGGCTGTACGGCATCCGCGTGACCGAAGAGGCCGGCGTCCCGGCATGGGATGCGGCCGTCCGCTACTACAACGTCCGGGATGAAGCCGGGGCGCTGTTGGGCGGCTTCTACGCCGACTGGTATCCGCGCGAGAACAAGCGCGGCGGCGCCTGGATGGACGGGCTGATCGCCGGCGGCCCAAATGAAGATGGCCGCTTCGAGCCGCACCTGGGGCTGATCTGCGGCAATCTGAGCCAGCCCATCGGCGGGAAGCCGGCGCTGCTCACCCACCGCGACGTCCAGACTATCTTTCACGAGTTCGGACATCTGCTGCACCTGCTGCTGAGCCGGGTTGAGATCCGCTCCATGGCCGGCACCAGCGTGGCCTGGGACTTCGTCGAGCTACCCTCGCAAATCATGGAGAACTGGACTTGGGAGCGCGGCGCCCTGGACCTGCTCGCCCGCCATTGGCAAACCGGCGAACCGGTGCCGGAAGATCTGTTCCAGAAGATGAAGCGCGCCCGCACCTTCCGCGCCGCCAACGCCCAGATGCGTCAACTGGGCTTCGGCTTTATGGACCTGCTGCTGCACCGCACCTACTCGCCGGAGCGCGACGGCTACGTGGTGGACTATACGCGGCGCGTGCTGGGGGCATACAGCCCCGCGCCGTTGCCGCCGTGGCACGCCATGATCGCCGCCTTCAGCCACCTGTTCGCGAGCCCGGTGGGTTACGGCGCGGCCTACTATTCCTACAAGTGGGCGGAAGTGCTGGATGCCGACGCCTTCACGCGATTCCGCGAGCACGGCATCTTCAGCCCGGAAATCGGCCGCGAGTTTCGCGAGAAGATTCTGGCCAAAGGCGACAGCGACGATCCCGCGGAATTATACCGCGCCTTCATGGGCCGCGAGCCCGATCCGCGGGCGTTGCTGGAGCGTTCAGGGCTGGCCTAGGGCGCTGCTAAGGACTCGTTCCGAAATAACCTTGCCGAACGCTGCCTTGAGTCACCGCGTCCACTGCGCGGTGAAAATATTAAACTCGTAGCGATCTTTGGCGTCGTGGTCGGAACAGTAGACCAGCGTCCTGCCATCCGGCGAAAACTCCGGAAATGACGTGAAGCCGCCGAAGTTGGTCACTTGCTGGAGGCCGGTGCCATCCACATTAATCAGATAGAGCTCGAAGTAGCGGCTGTCGCAATTGTGCTTGTTGGAGCTGAAGAGGATCTGCTTGCCGTCGGGGGTGAAGGTGGGGGCGAAGCTGGCGCAGCCGAAATCCGTGATGGCGTGGGCGTGCGAGCCATCGGCATCGCCAACCATCAGCTCCATTTTCATGGGCGCGGTGAGGTTGTCGGCCAGCAGCGACTTGTAAGTCTGCATCGACTCGGCGGTCTTGGGATAGTTGGCGCGCCAGGCCAGCTTGGAGCCGTCGCGGGAGTAGACCGCGCCGCCATCGTAGCCGGGGGTTGTGGTGAGCTGCTTCTTGTGGGAACCGTCGGTCTTCATGGTCCAGAGGTCCAGATCGCCAGAGGCCAGCGAGGTGTAGACCATGTTGCCGGTTTTCCAATTGATGGTGGCCTCGGCGTCATAGCCGGGGGTGTCGGTGAGGCGCTTGAGGATCTTGCCGGCGTCGGTGGCAAGGAAGATGTCATAGCCGGCGAAGACACCCCAGAGATAGCCCTTGCTGCGGTCGGGGTTGGCGGGACAGGCTGCGGAGGCCAAGTGGGTGGAGGCGTAAACGATGCGCTTGTTGTCGGAGAGGAAGTAGGCGCAGGTGGTACGCCCTTTGCCGGTGGAGACCAGATGCTGATCGGAGCCATCGGCATTCATGATGAAGATCTGGTCGCACTCATAGGGCGGGCGGGTGGCCTGGAAAATGAGGCGCTTGCCGTCGGGGGCCCAGTAGGCTTCGGCGTTCTCGCCGCCGTGCGTGAGCTGGCGGATGTCGGAGAAAAAGCCAGGCTGGGCGGCGGCCAGCGTGGCAACGGCCAGTAAGAGGAAAAAGGACTTCATCATGAGGTGGTGAAAGCAGTATAACTTGAAGCGAAGGGTTGCGGCTCGCGGTAAAATCGAGGCTTGCCTGAACTCCTGGTATCGGTGGTGATCCCCACCTTGCGAGCCGACGCGCGTTTGTGGGAGTGCGTGGAAGCGCTGGGCGGGCAGACCTTCCGGGATTTTGAAATCATCGTGGTGGACAACAGCGGCCAAGGCCTGGTGCGGCGGAATGAGGCGGCGCCGGGCGCGCGGGTGATCGAGAATGAAGCCAACGCGGGATTCGGAGGCGCGGTCAACCAGGGAATTCGCGCCTCGGAGACGCGCTACGTGGCGACCTTGAACGACGACGCGGTGGCGCATCCGCAGTGGCTGGAAACGCTGGTCGAGGCGATGGAGCGGCGGCCGGATGCGGGGATGGGCGCGTCTCAGGTGCGGCTCTACGGCGAAGCGCGGCTGGATTCGGCGGGGATGCTGGTGGCGCGTGACGGCTCGAGCAAGCAGCGGGGACACGGCCGGCCGCCGGAGGACTTTCCGGTGAGCGAGGAGACGCTGTTTCCCAGCGGATCGGCGGCGCTGTACCGGCGGGCCATGCTGGATGAAGTGGGCGCGTTCGACGAGAGCTTCTTTCTGTATTGCGAAGACACGGATTTGGGGCTGCGCGCGCGGTGGGCGGGATGGAAATGCCTCTACGTGCCTGGCGCGGTGGTGGAGCACCACTATTCGCACACGGCGGGCGGAGCGTCGCCGCTGAAAGCCTACTACGTGGAGCGAAACCGGCTGTTCGTGCTGGCCAAGAATTTTCCGGCGCGCATGCTGGCGGCGGCGCCCTGGGTGACGCTGGCGCGCTACGCGTGGCATGCCTGGTATCTGCTGGAAGGAAGGGGCAGCGCGGCGCGCTTCCGCGCGGAAGGCAATGCCGGCGCGAAGATGATCTGGTACGTGGCGCGGGCGCACGCCGCGGCGGCGTGCCACGCCGGCCGATTGTGGCGCGCGCGGCGCGCCATCCGGGAGCGGGCGCGGATTACCCCGGCGATCTTCGAGCGCCTGTTGCGATGCCACTCGATCAGCGCCCGAAAGGTGGCCGCGCAATGAAACGGGCGAGCGGAACCGATGCGCTGCTGGTGATTGTGCCGGCGCTCAACGAAGCAGGCGCCATCGGCGAAGTGGTGCGGCAGATCCGGCAGCACGTGCCGGGCGTGCCGGTGCTGGTGATCGACGATTGCTCGGAGGACGGAACCATCGCGGTGGCGCGCGCCGCGGGCGCCGACGTGCTGCCCCTGGCGCACCACCTGGGGCTGGGCGGTTGCGTACAGGCCGGCTATAAGCTGGCGTACGAGCTGGGCTTCGAATACGTAATCCGCGTGGATGGCGACGGACAGCACGACGCGGGCGACATTCCGGCCATCCTGGAGCGGCTGAAGACGTCGGGCTGCGAGATGGTGATCGGGTCGCGGTTCGTGGAAGACAACGGATCGTCCACGGGGATGGTGCGGGGGCTGGGAATCCGCTTCTTCCGCATGGTGTTGCGGCCCATTCTGGGGAAAGCGGTGCGCGACCCGACCTCGGGGTTTGTGGGCGTGAACCGGAGAGCGCTGGAAGTTTTCAGCCGGAGCTTTCCGCTGGAGTATCCGGAGATCGAAGCGCTGGTGGTACTGCAGCGGCGGCGCTTCCGGTTCGAGGAAGTGCCGGTGAAGATGCACCCTCGCATGGCGGGAAGGTCCAGCATCACGGCGCGCAAATCGCTGTACTATATCGCCCACGTGCTGCTGGGTGTTTTTGTGAACATATTGAAATACGACGGACGGCCGCGGCCAGGCCGTGGAGGGTAGATGGGCAGCCTCTTGCATATAACAACGGTGCTGAGCGTGGCGCTGCTGGCGATGGTCTTGATTTCGGTGCGGCGGGCGCACATCCGGGTGGAATACTCGGTGAGCTGGCTGCTGGCGGCGGTGGCCATGCTGCTGCTGTCGCTGAGCCGCCCGGTGCTGGACGCGGTCACGCGATGGACGGGAGTGCCGGATACGCCGCTGACGCTGTTTCTGATGTCGGGCACGGTGTTCCTGGTGATGTTCTTCCGTTTTTCCATCATCATCTCGCACCTGCGGGACGATAACGTGGCGCTGGCGCAGAGGGTGGCGATGCTGGAATACCGGGTGCGGAGCTTTGAAGAGGAATGAAGCAGTCATGAAGAAAGCCAGGAAGCCGGCGCCGGCGCCGCCTGTGGCGCCGGCCGGGCCCGCGCAGTGGCAGATGTGGACGGCCTGGGCGGCGGTCCTGCTGGCGATGGTGTGGGCCTACGCGCCGGCCATGAGCGGACCGTTCCTCTTCGACGATGCGTTTCTGCCGTTCACGGTGTCGGGCCTGGCCCAGCGAACGTTGGCGCAATGGCTGCACAGCCCGCGTCCGCTGCTGATGGTGACGTATTGGATGAGCGCACAGCTTTCGCCGGACGACACGTGGTGGTTCCATTTCATGAATGTGGTGATCCACGCGGTCGCTTCGGGACTGGCGTTTTTCATTGTGCGGCGGCTGCTCCAATGGGCCGCGGTGGAGAAATCCAAACGCAATCTGCTGGCGGGAGTGGCGGCGGCGCTGTTCCTGCTGCACCCCGTGCAAACGGAGGCGGTGGCGTACCTGGCGGGGCGCTCGGAATCTCTGAGCGTGATGCTGGCGTTTGCGGCGTTCACGGTGTTTCTGTACCGGCGCCGGGCCGCGGCCACCTGGGGCACGGCGGCGGCCGTGTTTGTGCTGTTCCTGGCGGCGCTGGGGGCCAAGGAACAGACCATCGCGCTGCCGGCGCTGTTCCTGCTGACGGATTATTGGTTCAACGATTTTTCGTTCCGCGGCATTCGCGCGAATTGGAGAATCTACGCGCCCATGGCAGCGGCCGGGCTGGCCGGGGTGTGGTTTTTCCGCGGGCTCATCACCAGCGCGACCACGGCCGGATTCGGGCTGAAAGACTTCACCTGGTATCAATACTTCTTCACCCAGTGCCGGGCGCTTTGGGTTTACATCGGGCTGTTCCTGTTTCCGGCCTATCTTTCGGCGGACTGGGACTTCGCCATTTCGCGAACTGTCCTGGACAAAGGCGCGATCGCCGGCCTGGCGGCGCTGGTGGCCGTGGCGGCGGCGGCCTGGCATTGGCGGCGGCGATTTCCCCTGGCAAGCTACGGATACTTTGCGTTCCTGGTGCTGATGGCGCCGACGTCGTCGATATTGCCGATTAAGGATCCCGTCGCCGAACGCCGCTTATATTTCGCGATTCTCGGGCTGTTGCTGATCCTGGTGGATGCCCTGGCGCGGCTGCGCATGGAGCGGAAGGCGCTGGCGGCGGGAGCGGCCGCGCTGATGGTGGCGGCGACATTGGCAACCCACGCGCGGGCGGAAGTCTGGTCGGACGCGGAGACGCTCTGGAAGGACACGGTCGAGAAATCGCCCGGTAAGTGGCGGCCCCACTCGCAACTGGCCTACGCCTATTTCACGGAGCAGCGCTACGACCTGGCGGTACAGGAATATGGGAAGGCGGCGGCGCTCGATCCGGGGGATGCGGACCTGCTGGTAGACTGGGGGCTGGCGTACGACGGCCTGAACCGCACCGACGATGCGCTGGAGAAACTGCACAAGGCCGCGGTGATCAAGCCGACGGCGCACGTGCTCTCGCAGATCGGGATGGTCAACGGGAAGGCCGAGCGGTGGAGGGAAGCGCTGGTGGCGCTGGCGGCGGCGGAGCGGCTCGATCCGAACTTCGTCGATACCTACGTCTATCGCGGGATTGTCTACTTTAAGACCGGGCAGTTGCTGAACGCGGTCCAGGAATACCAGCACGCGCTGAAGATCGAGCCGGGCAACGAGCAGGCGTCCAAGTACCTGGCGATAGCGATCGGACAGTTGCGGAAGTAGGATGAAGCAGCTGCGCATCGGCGTGAATGCGCTGTACCTCATTCCGGGCGGAGTGGGGGGAACCGAGATCTATCTCAGGGGATTGCTGGGCGCGCTGGCGGAAATCGATGTCGAGAACCGCTACTTCGTTTTCACCAACCGCGAGACCGGCCGCGATCTCACACCGGCGGCGGAGAACTTCACCGAAGTGCGGCAGCCGGTGCGGGCGTCATGGAGGCCGGGGCGGATTCTGTGGGAGCAGACCGCGCTGCCGCTGCAGGCGGCGGGACTGCGGCTGGACGCCATGCTCAACCCAGGCTTCACGGCGCCGCTTGCGGCGGGCTGCCCGCAAGTGACCGTGTTCCACGATCTGCAGCACCTGCGCCATCCCGAATATTTTCGCTGGTTCGATCTTCCCTTTTGGAAGTTCCTTCTCTACTGGTCGGCTATGGTTTCGCGAGCCGTGGTGGCGAATTCGGAGTCGACCGCGTCGGACCTGGTCAAATTCTACCGGCTGCCCGCAAGCAAAGTGCGCGTGGCGCGGCTGGGAGTGGACCCGGTGTTTTTCGAGCTTGGGAAGCGGCGCCAGCCGCAGCCGTTCCTGCTGGCGGTATCGACCCTGCATCCGCACAAGAACCTGGACGGGTTGTTGCGCGCCTTCGCGGAATTCCGGCGGGAGCGGCCGGACTTCCGGCTGGTGGTGTGCGGGCTGCACGGTTTTTTCACCGGCCCGCTGCACCGTCTGCGCGACTTCCTGGGATTGCGCGACGCGGTGGATTTCCCCGGCTGGATTCCGCGCCAGGATCTGCACGAGCTGTTTGTGCGCGCCTGGGCCTTCATCTACCCGTCGTTGTTCGAGGGCTTCGGCATTCCGGTTGTGGAGGCGCTGGCGGCCGGGGTGCCGTCGGCCTGCTCGAACATCGAGCCGATGCGCAGTATTGCGGGCGACGCGGCCTGGCAGTTCGACCCGCGGGACCCGGCCGCGATGGTGGAAGCGCTGCGGAAGATTACGGGTGATGAGACGTTGCGCGCCCGTTTGCGCGAAGCCGGCCCGCGGCGGGCGGCGCAGTTTTCCTGGAAGGCGACGGCGGAAGAAACGCTGGAGGCGGTGCGGTCGGTTTGCTAGTGCAGTGCGGCCGAAATCATGCCTGTTTTGTGGGGCAGGCAATCTTGCCGTGCAGCCGCCTTTCAGGCGGCTTTTTCGGGGCCGGCGAGCGTTTTCGATCACCGAAGAGCGCCGGCTGAAAGCCGGCGGCAGCCAGGATTGGCTGCCCCACAAACGGTGGATACTCGCTATT
>JBEKQS010000070.1:0-27126 GCA_049519475.1 Bryobacteraceae bacterium
CACCGTTCCGAACTACAACCGTAAAACCGATCGGCTTCAGTTCGGAACACTGATCGGCATCACTTCGGAATCGTGATCGACATCAGTTCGGAACGCTGATCGACATCCCTCGGAATCCGCATACTGCCCACAGAAAGGCGAGAATACCAAGGAACCGACCCGTCGTCATGGCAATCCTCCTTATCGCAATGCTGCCGATGGCTTCTCACATTTGAGACTATTCTATCTCTTAAAGGCGTATCGACGGACCACTCAGAGATTGGGACTCCAACGTTCGATATCGCCCGAGCCTGCGCACCTCGCCCGGCAGAATTTGGCGGATGAAGGGAAAGGCGGTCCTGTGCGCGACAACCGCCGGGTTGCGATTCGGAAAGATACTCACCCCGTTTCGGGACTGGGTTTTTGCGACGTCAGGCGCGTCAATGCCGCAGACCAAAAGCCAGATTTCGTCAGCAGTCTTGACAAAGACTTTTGCGACACTCGAAAAGCCCAGTGCTACGGGATTCGCGCAGTGTCACAAAAGCTGCCGTTTGCGAGACATGCCTAGGTTTCCGTCTACAGCCATCCGGGACGGCGGACGCAGTTGCTCGGAACGCCCTAAGGTAGATGGTCCCTACCAGCCCTGCCCGACGATTGTGGTCTTGAGGGGCTCTGGAAACTAGAGCAGTTCGAGTGCCGCAGGACCGAAGTTTCCATGAAACCTGTTTCGCAGCCGTTATAGAACGGCACCATCGTTTCCGGGCCGGAGTTCGTCCCGGGTTGGTTCAACGTCAACCTGGCGGATCGCACCCGGTTGGCTACTGTGCTGGCCCACTCTCGGGCGCCAGCTTCGCGTCTTTCAACCGCTCAGCGAGTTTCTCCGCGAACGGTGTGGCGAGAGTCCCGACTGATTTTTCATGTCCGTTCTTCATGAAGCCTTGCCGGATCGTATCCGTATTCTCGAAGATCTTCTTCCCGTCCTTGTCCGTCAGCCAGTAGTGAATCTTCGCATTTTCACGTCCCGCCACCGAACCCATGGCAATGAGCATCCTTTCAGCCGTATTGCCCTTATGCCACTCCAGGACTTCGCCGTCGAGAATATAGACGCGGGCCTGGCCGGTGGGAGCGGCGGGAATTGCGTCGAACAGTGTCCCATCTTTATCTTTGAGCATCGCAATCGCCCGGGTTTGCAATTGATTCATATCGTAGGGGAACTTCACATCGGACGCGAGCGTGAAGGCATGAACCACGATCGCCGGTTTGTCTTGTGCGCACGCCGGTGCAAGCTCCAGGGCAGCCACGAAAATCACCGGCATCATCCGCTTGAACATATTGCTACCTCCTCTCCGAATTCTCAGCCTCTTCTCAGTAGCCAGGCCAGTCGCGCGCGGCCCCGATCCGCAAGCCTGAATCGGAGCCGGCCATCTGGTCCACGCCAGCCCAGAATCAGGCCCCAGTGCGAGTATGCCGCCACGAACTCCTAGAGGCCTTTCAGATTATAGAGCAGGCGAGCGCCCCAAAACAATCTTTTTAGATGCTCTTATCCGAAATCTCCTGACTTTTGCGATGCGCCATCATCCAGCCGAGCACGTAATGGCCGAGGACGTCAGGGATGCGCATGGAAGCGCTACCTGAGTGAAAAGGCGCAGGGCAGGCAAGTTAGGGCGCTGATATGACAAATTCGGCCAGCAGTTCTTTCAGCCGTGCCGACCGGCCAGGTCGCCGGGAAATCCGCCGGGATCGAATCCGGCGCCAGGTCCCTGGTCTGGCCTGCCATCTGGATCGCGTCCCGCGCCGGATTCCGCGCGTCGGCAGCGAGACACAAGAAAAGGGCGGGGACCGCTAACCCGAAGGAGCAGAATTCTCTGCCCCAAGGCGCCATTTCCGCGCGGCGTGGACAGAGCGGTCTGTCCCCGCAGTCCCCTTATGAAACAATGGAATCTGCTATGCCAACCTATCCGGATCTGAAAAACAAAGTAGCATTGGTGACAGGCGCCTCTTCGGGCATCGGCGCCGCTACCGCCAGGCTGTTCGCCTCGCTCGGCGCGCGCGTGGCCATCGGTTTCCATCACAACCAGAAGGGCGCGCTCCAGGTGCTGGAGTCGATTGCCGCGGCCGGCGGCACCGCCGTAGCCGCCCTTGGCGACTTTCGAATCACTGGCGAAATCCACGCGGTCATCGACCAGGTCGTCAATGAGTTCGGCCCCATCGATATTCTGGTCAACAACGCAGGCTCCCTGGTGAAGCGCGCGCCCATCCGCGAAGTCACCGAGGAACTTTGGGACGATGTCATCTCGCTCAACCTCAAGAGCGCCGTCTTCGCCTCGCAAGCCGTGGCCCCGTCCATGATCGAACGCCGCACCGGCGCCATCGTCAACGTGGTCTCCATCGCCGCGCACAACGGCGGCGGCCTGGGCGCAGGCACCTACGCCACCGCCAAAGCCGGCCTCGTTTCCTTCACGAAATCTCTGGCCAAGGAACTCGCGCCTCATGGCGTCCGCGTCAACGCCGTTTCGCCGGGAGTCATCGACACGCCGTTCCACGAAGCCTTCTCGACCCCCGAGATGATGGCGACTTTCGTCAAGACGATTCCGCTGGGCAGAGTGGGCACGCCGGAAGAGGTCGCCAGCGTGATCGCCTTCCTGGCCTCCGACGCCGCCGGCTACGTCGTCGGAGAGACCATCGAGATCAACGGCGGCCAGTTGATGCGCTGATGGCCTCGGGCCTGATATTATCCGCGGGGAGCCGGACCAGGGGGTCCGGCGCGGGCGAGGGCGCCCGCCCTCCAATCAACGCCTTCCTGGCATCCGCGTCGGAGAGACCATCGAGATCAACGGCGGCCAGTTGATGCGCTGATGGCCGCGGCCTGCCGCTTCGCACCACTCATATCTCTTGACTTCGGGTCAAGTTTTCTGCCATGGGATACAATGCTACCAGGTATTAATAGCCCTAAGTCTGTATCCAGTCGTAAGAGGTTTCCATGGAACGAACCATTTCATTCACGCTCAACGGCAAGCCGGCCAGCGTGAAGGTCGACGACGAGCGCATGCTGTTGTGGGTGCTGCGCTCCGACCTCGGCCTTACCGGCACCAAGTTCGGCTGCGGCGAAGGCTTATGCGGCGCCTGCACCGTCATCGTCGATAAGCAGGCCGTCCGGTCCTGCTCCACGCCGGTCAAGGACGTCGCCGGCAAACAGATCATGACCATCGAAGGCCTCGGCCAGAATGGGCTGCACGCCATCCAGCATGCCTTTCTCGAGCACCACGCGTTCCAGTGCGGCTACTGCACCCCGGGGATGATCCTCACCGCCTACGCGCTGCTTCTGAAAACTCCCAAGCCCACCCACGACGAGATCATTCGCCATATGGACGACAACCTGTGCCGCTGCGGCGCGCACGTGCGCATCGTGGACGCCATCCAGGACGCCGCCGGCATGGCCAAAGGAGGTGCGCTGTGAACCAGCATGATGTGAACCAGCCTGAATTGAACTTGAGCCGCCGCGGTTTCTTCGCCGCCGCCGGCAGCGGCCTCTTCGTCTTCTTCGGCGTTACCCGCGTCAATGCCTACCAGGAGCCGGCGCGGCTTCCGCAACGGCAGAACATGCCGGCCGATCTGAACGCCTATCTCCGCATCGGCGCCGATGGCCGGGTCACCTGTTTCTCCGGCAAGGTGGAACTCGGGCAGGGCTGCATGACCTCGCTGGCGCAACTCCTCGCCGAAGAACTCGACGTCGAGTACAACTCCGTCGACATGGTTCTGGGCGACACCGACCTGTGCCCTTACGACATGGGCACCTTCGGCTCCATGTGCATCCCCATTTTTGGCCCGGCGTTGCGCGCCGCCGCCGCCGAGGCGCGGGCGGTGCTGCTGCAAATGGCCGCCGAACAACTTCAGGCGCCCGTGGAACGTCTGCAGGTCAAGGCCGGCGTGATCACCGACCCCTCCACGCCCGCCAAACGCATCACCTACGCGCAACTGGTGGAAGGCAAGCGCATCGAGCGGCACTTGGCCAACGTGCCGCTCAAGCCGGTGGCGAAGTTTACCGTTGCCGCGCATCCCGCCGCCCGCAAGGACGCGATGGACAAGGTGACCGGTAAGGGAAAATACGCCGCCGATTTCACTTTCCCCGGCTTGCTGCATGGCCGCGTGGTGAGACCCCCGGCGCACGGCGCGAAACTGCTCAACGCCGATACCAGCGCCGCCGAGACGCTCGGCGCCCGCGTGGTCAGGGATGGCGACCTGCTGGCCGTCCTGCACGAGCGGCCCGACCTGGCCGATCGCGCGCTCGGTCTGGTGAAGGCGCAGTTCGACCCTCCGCCGCCCGGCGTCGATGACAAAACCATCTTCGACCACCTCCTCAAGACCGCGCCGCCATTCCGGCCCGCCGGGGCCAGCGGCGACCTGGCTGCGGGAGAGAAGGCATCCGCCACCATTGTCGAAGCGACCTATCTCAACAGCTACGTGGCACACGCGCCCATGGAAACTCACTCCGCTACCGCCAACATCGAAAACGGCAAGGTCACCGTGTGGGTCAGTACCCAGGCGCCATTCTCCGTCAAACCGCAAGTGGCGCAGGCCCTCGGCTTCACCCCGCAGAACGTGCGCATCGTCACGCCCTATGTCGGCGGCGGTTTCGGCGGCAAGTCCGCCGGACCCCAGGCGGTCGAGGCCGCCCGACTCGCCAAGGCCACCGGCAGGCCCGTCCAGGTGGTCTGGAATCGCGCCGAAGAGTTCTTCTACGATACCTTCCGTCCGGCCGCGGTCGTGAAGATCCGTGCCGGATTGACCAGCGCCGGAAAGATCGCGCTTTGGGACTTCAACGTGGTCGGCGCGGGCGAGCGCGAGGCCGATTCGTTCTACGACATCCCCAACAAGCGCGCCCTCTCGGCCGGCGGCTGGCAAGGCGGCAACCCTGCCGGCATGCACCCCTTCGGTGTCGGCCCGTGGCGCGCTCCCTCGGTCAACACCAATTCCTTCGCGCGCGAATCCCACATGGATTCGCTCGCCGCCAAAGCCGGCGTCGATCCGCTGGAGTTCCGCCTCAATCATCTCTCCAACCCGCGCCTGCGTAGCGTCCTCGAAGCCGCCGCCAAACAGTTCGGCTGGAAGCCCGCCAAAGCCCCCAGCGGACGCGGCGTCGGCGTCGCTTGCGGCATCTACTCCGGCGCCTGCTCCGCCACCATGGCGGAGGTCTCCGTCAACAAGACGACCGGCCACGTGCAGGTGAAGCGCATGGTCTCCGCCCTGGACGTCGGCTGGGCCGTCAATCCCGACGGCATGCGCCAGCAGATGGAAGGCTGCCTGACCATGGGCCTGGGTTACGCGCTCAGCGAAGAGGTGCATTTCAAGGACGGCGAAGTCCTCGACCGCAACTTCGACAGCTATGGGATCCCGCGATTCTCCTGGCTTCCCAAGATCGAGACCATCCTGATCGACAACCCCGGCGCCGCCGCGCTGGGTGGCGGCGAGCCGCCCATCATCACCGTGGGGGCGGTGGTCGCCAACGCCATCTACGACGCCGTAGGCGCCAGAATGTTGCAGTTGCCCATGACTCCCGAAAGAATCGCCGCCGCCCTCCATAAGAAGGCTTGACGCCAGCAGTTGTGGGGCGGCCAATCTTGGCCGCGGGCGGCTGTCCAGCCGGCCCGCTTTCCACTTGACACTCCCACTGCGCCGATTGAAACCGAATAGAATCGTGTGTGTCACGATCAACCCAGCCCACAGTGACCATGAAGGCGACACACGCACCCGTGCTGTGGCTGCGCCCCGGGCTCATTGTGCAGGACGCAATTCGTGGCCGAGAGTATCGTATCGAGAAATTCCTGGGCCAAGGAGGGTTCGGCGCAGCGTACCAGGCCCACCGGTTAACCGGGGCGAGTTCGGCTGGCAGGCTGTGCGTCTTGAAGGTAACCATCGACGCCGCAACCTGGCATAGTGAAGCGTACTTCGGCCATTTGCTTCGGCATGTGCCAGCCTTGGTCGAAGTGTACGACTCGTTTGCCTGGACCCCACGGGGCGGCAGGACGCCACTCTATTGCCTAATCTCCGAGTACATGGATGAAGGGGACCTTAACAGCTACCTCGAGCGGAATCCGGAACCCTGGCCGGAGTCGCGAGCGCGGCGGGAGATCGTTCATCTGCTTCGTGCGGTGACGATGATTCATGAGAGCGGAGCCGTTCATCGGGATATCACACCGCGGAACGTGTTTGTAGCGTCCAACGGCATCTTGAAACTGGGTGACTTCGGGATCGCGCTGCATCGGCTCGGGCGAAGGGAGGTCCCGGCGGACGCCTTTGCCCCGCGCTTCGCGCCCAGGGCGATCCAGAAAGGCGCGAAACACTGGCGCCAAGCAGACGACGTCCACCAGATCGGCCAATTGTATGCCGGTCTTCTGTCCGCGGTCGGCTCCCGGAAGATCACGGCGAAAGAGGTGAAAAACCTGGCCTGCGAGCGCCGCGGAGATGCTGGCTGCTCTGGAGGCACCGGGTCAGGCACCCCGAAAACCAGCGAGGGTGCGTTCCCTAACTGGCAAGCGGGTAGTGTTTACGGGCGGCCTTTCAATGCGTCGTGCGGCTGCCCAGAAGCTCGCGCGAAAGGCAGGCGCGATAGTGGAGGCACGGGTGAGCCACATTACCGACATCGTTGTGGTCGGTGATCAGTCGCCCCACTGGAAGGCTGAAGAGAAAGGCCAGAAGCTTCTCGACGTCGACCACGAGGCCGAGCGGGGCCACAACATAGCCCTTGTGAAAGAGTCCCGGTTCTTAGCACTGGTCGGGTGTTGAAGATTCACTTGGATCGCCGGGTCATGGCAATTCCGACGCAGCCCATGCGCTTCTCGGACGCGAACCGGACGGGAGTGATCTTCCACAACGCCGTTTGGGGGCCCTCACGGCTTTCAGTAGCGCAGAATAGCGTCACGCTTAGCGCTCCGGGTGCGTCCGGGGATGCCTATGCAACCCTCAATGTGAATTTCGCGGGCAGTGGAGCGTGGACAGTGTCGGTGATCCCAGCCAACCGGTCGACTGCCTGGCTGACAGCGAATGCCGCGACCGGCGCCGGATCATACCAGGTGATGATGTTGGCCTCCAGCGGCGGCCTCACCCCAGGCGTGTACAACACCACCTTATTGATTCAGGCGACGAATGCGGTTCCGCAATTCGTCGAAGTGCCGGTGGGCTGCTTCCTGGGCTCCGCGAAATGCCAGTGCAGTGCGGCCGAAATCATGCCTGTTTTGTGGGGCAGGCAATCTTGCCTTGCAGCCGCCTTTCAGGCGGCTTTTTCAGGGCCGGCGAGCGTTTTCGATCACCGAAGAGCGCCGGCTGAAAGCCGGCGGCGAGGGGGACGTTTTTCACCGGCAACGGTGAGAATCCAGCGCGCGATGGCCTCCCGGCGCCCCAAGGCATGCGGGAGTTCGATGTCGTGAGGATACCGAATCAGCCGGCATACTTTGCCCAGTCCTCAGGCCTATTGATGTTTTGAAAACGCGCCGGATCGGACACAGCGTGAGTCACTCCGCGCACTTCTTGAAGGCCTACCCTCATCTGCCGGATCCCCCGGTCGAAAGACCGCTGCAACCCCGCGCGTGCGGTCCGGTGGTACACCGCACAAAGCGGTTCGATCTTTCCATCCGGCCCCACGGGCAGCAGCACCTCACCGTCCGATCCCTCAGCCGCTTCCATCAGGCCGCCCAGGAATTCGCCCGTCAGCTCCGGCATGTCGCAGGCGACGATCAGGTTCCATTCCGCCCGCGAGTATTGCAGAGCGGTCAGCACGCCCCCCAGTGGCCCCTCGCCCGGATAAAGGTCGGAGATCACTTCGTATCCCAATCCCTGATATTGGCCTCTGTCGCCCACCAGCACCGGGCGCCCGACGCCCAGGCTCACCGCTTCGGCTACGCTCTCCACTAACGTCGCCCCGCGGTACCGCAGCAGCGCCTTGTCGCTGCCCATCCGGCGACTTCGGCCTCCCACCAACACGTACCCGGCTCGGCTGCAGTTTCCGATTGACGAATCCCCGGTAAGGAGTGTATCAGGGAAAGGCTGGACGATCCAAGGTTTTTCAGCGCTTCGAATGATCGCAAATCTCTCTCGCAAGCGTCCGCCAAATGCTGGCGGTGGCGACGGGGCAGGTTAGAGGCGATGGGCGCAGCGAAATCAGGCGACCAAGGAGGTGAGGGGCGGAGAGGTGTTTGTGGAATGCACTGAAAAGACGGGGTTTCACGGTTTTGGATTTTCCCGGCAGGGCGAAACTGAAGCTTGGTGGAGTAAAAGACGACTCCCAATGGGAAAAACTGCACTTCGGAGGATCAAAAGTCGCCGGCCCGTGATAAACTGATCGGCAAGCGAGACTCAAAATGGAATCCTGGATTACATGTGTCGCCCAGTGCCTACGAGGAAATTTCCCTGGCTAGCGGGCTGGGAGGAAATCCAGTGCCCCGTGAAAAGCGGTATTCTCGCCGCAAGGCGTAAGGAGAGACCATGCAAACACGGCGAACGTTTCTGAAGGCCGGCGCGGTTGTGGCGGCCTTGGGATTTGATCTTAAACCGGTCTACGCGCAAGCGCGGGAGCTCAAGATCTCGCGCACCACGGAAACGCGCTCCACGTGTCCGTACTGCTCGGTGAGTTGCGGCGTGATCATCCACACGCTCGGCGACCGCGCGAAGAACGTGACGCCGCAATTGGTCCACGTCGAAGGCGATCCGGACCATCCCATCAATCGCGGCACGCTCTGTCCCAAGGGTTCTTCGCTGCAGCAGGACATCGTGAACCCGCGGCGTCTGCTCAAGCCGCAAGTGCGCCGCCCGGGCTCGGATCACTGGGAGGACATCTCCTGGGAGACCGCCTATGACGAAATCGCGCACCTGGTGAAGAAGACCCGCGATGACACATTCGTGGCCCAGGATGCGCAGGGCCGCACCGTGAATCGCTGCGAAGGCATTGCCTGGACCGGCGGCTGCACCGATACCAACGAGTTTAATTATCTGGTGGTCAAGAGCATGCGCAGCCTGGGGGTCTGCTACCTGGAAAACCAGGCCCGTGTTTGACACGGCCCAACGGTCTCCAGTTTGGGGCCCACGTTCGGTCGCGGTGCGATGACAAATGGCTGGATCGACATCAAGAACACAGACATGATGTTGATCATGGGTGGCAATCCGGCGGAAAACCACCCGTGTGGCTTCAAATGGGCTATCGAAGCCAAGCGCCAACGCAACGCCAAGATGATTGTGGTGGATCCGCGCTTCACGCGCACGGCCGCTGTCGCGGATCAGTTCGTGCAGATTCGCGCCGGGTCGGACATTGCCTTTCTGGGCGGCTTCATTCGCTATGCCATCGAAAACAACCGCATCGCGCGCGAGTACCTGGTCAACTATACCAACGCGGCGTTTCTGATCAAAGAAGGTTTCAAGCTGCCGGAAGATGGCCTGTTCTCCGGCTTCGATGCGGCGACGGGCGCGTACGACCGGTCCACCTGGAGCTACGAGGAGTCGCGGCCCGGTGAGGCTGCGAACGATCTCTCGCTGGAACATCCGCGTTCGGTCTTCCAGCTTTTGAAGCAGAACTACTCGCGCTATACGCCGGAAATGGTGGAGCGCATCACGGGCATCCCACAAGCGCAGTTCCTCAAGGCCGCCGATCTGTTCACGTCCATCCGCAAAGACGGCGACATCAAGAAAGCGGCCACCATCATCTACGCGGTGGGCTGGACGCACCATAGCTTTGGCACGCAGATTATCCGCACGGCGGCGATTCTGCAACTCATGCTGGGCAACGTGGGGCGCGCGGGCGGCGGCGTGAACGCGCTGCGCGGCCATTCGAACATCCAGGGCGCTACCGACATGGCAGGTATTTTCGACCTGCTGCCGGGTTATCTTAAGATCCCCGCGGCGGCGGATACGGATTTTAAAGCGTATCTGGATCGCGTTACGCCCAAAGGCGCGAAGCCCTCGAATTGGGACTCACTGAACTATTGGGCGAACACTCCGAAGTTCGCCGTGTCGTTGCTGAAGGCGCTGTATGGCGATGCGGCGAAGAAGGAGAACGACTGGGCCTTCCACTATCTGCCGAAGATCGACCGCAAGTACTCGTGGACCGAAATCTGGGATGACATGTACGCGGGCAAGGTCAAGGGCATATTCGCGTTCGGCATGAACGGCGTCGCCATCGGGCCGAACTCCAACAAAAACATCGACGCGCTGAAGAAAGCCGACTGGCTGGTAGTGTGCGAGATCTACCCCGACGAAACCAGCGAGTTTTGGAAGTCGCCGGGCATCACCACGGAGGAGATGAAGAAGATTCCGACCTCGGTCTACCGGCTGCCTGGCGCAGGGTTCGCCGAGAAGGATGGCACCTTCGTGAACTCCGCGCGCTGGCTGCAATGGAAGAACATCGCGCTGCCGCCGCCGGGAGAGGCGAAGCTCGATCAGGAGATTCTGGCGCGCATCTTCCTGGGTGTGCGCGAACTGTACCGAAAAGACGGCGGCCAGTTTCCCGACCCGGTGCTCAACCTGACGTGGAACTACACCAACCCGGCCAACCCGTCGCTGGCTGAGGTGGCCCGTGAGATCAACGGGCGCGACCTCACCGCCGCGCAGCAATTGCCCGGCTTCGGCGCGCTGAAAGATGACGGCACCACGTCGTGCGGCAACTGGATTTTCTGCGGCTCGTGGCCCGAAGCCGGGCCCATGATGCAGCGGCGCGGCACCGAAGATCCATCCGGCCTGGGAGTCTACCCCAACTGGGCTTGGTCGTGGCCGGCGAACCGGCGCGTGCTGTATAACCGCGCGTCGTGCGATCCGGCGGGCAATCCGTGGGACCCGTCGCGCAAGCAGATCTGGTGGAGCGAGGCGCAGCAGAAGTGGGTGGGCAACGACGTGCCGGATTTCAAAGCCGATTCCCCGCCCAAGGACCACATGGGGCCGTTCATCATGAACCCGGAAGGCGTCGGGCGGATCTTCGCGCCACTGGCGGCCTTCGCCGATGGACCATTCCCCGAACACTACGAGCCGGTGGAGAGCCCCATCGACAATCCGCTGCACCCCGGGCAATCGAAGAATCCGGTGAGCAAGCGGTACCACAGCGCCGACGATAAGTACGGCTCGCCGGCCGAGGGCTACAACATTGTCTGCACCACCTTCCGTCTCACGGAGCACTATCACTACTGGACGAAAAATAACCCGATGAACGTGCAGCTCGTACCGGAGCCGTTCGTCGAAATGCCGGCGGAACTCGCCGATGAACTGGGCCTGCGCGGCGGCGAGAAGGTCAAGGTGACCAGCGCCCGCGGCCACTACATTGCCAAGGCGATGGTGACGCGGCGCATCAAGCCGATGCAGATCGACGGCAAGAAGACCTACCAGATTGGGATTCCGATTCATTGGGGCTACCGCGGCATCGCCGAGGACGAAGGCAAGACCGCGCTCACGCTGGCCAACATGCTGTCGCCGGCAGCCATCGATCCCAATGCCTACACCCCGGAATTCAAGGGCTTCCTGGTGAAGGTGGAGAAACTATGAGCGCCACCCTCCGCATCCAGGCTATCTCCGGCCACTCCGGAGCCGCTCCGGGCGCGGGCACCCAGCGCGGCGAGCGCTTGGCCAAGCTGATCGATACCACCACCTGCATCGGTTGCAAGGCGTGCGAAGTGGCCTGCGTGGAATGGAACGACCTGACATTCCGCGAGACGGTTTTCGACAACACTTACCAAACCATGCCGGAGACGGCGTGGAATTACTGGAACCTGATTCAGTTCCGCGAGCATATCCACCCCGATGGCACGCTGCAATGGCTCATGCGCAAGGATCAGTGTATGCACTGCGCCGAGCCCGGTTGCCTGCTGGCGTGTCCAGCCGATGGCGCCATCGTGCAATATCAGAACGGCATCGTGGACTTTCAGCAGGAATACTGCATCGGCTGCCAGTATTGCGTCGCGGGCTGCCCGTTCAATATCCCGAAATTCAACCAGACCACCAAGAAGATGTTCAAGTGCACGCTGTGCACCGACCGCGTATCGCAGGGCCTGGAGCCCGCTTGCATCAAGGCGTGCCCCACCGGGTGCCTGCACTTCGGCACCAAGGAAGATATGACCGCGCTGGCCGAGACGCGCGCCACGCAGTTGCGCGATCACGGCGGGTATGAGCACGCCGGAGTGTACGATCCGCAAGGCGTGGGGGGCACCAGCGTGATCTACGTGCTGCACGACGCCACGAATCCCGAAGCCTATGGCGGCCTGCCCAAGAATCCGCGCGTGCCGCTGAGCGTGAAGCTGTGGAAGGGTCCGCTGAAGTGGCTGGGCAACCTGGCGATGATCGGCGGGCTGCTCGGGGTCACCATGCATTACCTGCGGTTCGGACCGAAGCACGTATCCCCAAAGGAGGCAGAACGCCCATGATCCTGCGTTACACACTCCTGGAGCGGGCCGTTCATTGGCTGTCCGCGCTGACCTACATGTACGTGCTGGCTACCGGCCTCGCATTCTATTCGCCGCACCTGTACTGGATGGCTGCGCTGCTGGGCGGTGGGCCGACGTCGCGCTATTGGCATCCGTGGGTGGCGCTGGTGTTCGTCGCGACCCTCGCGTGGATGTGGCGCGCCTGGCTCGCGGACATGCGCATCACCGCCGCCGACCGCGCCTGGGGCCGCGACATGAAACAGTACATCCGCAATGAGGACGAAAACCTGCCGCCCATCGACCGCTTCAACATCGGCCAGAAATATTTCTTCTGGGTGATGCTGTTCGCCGGGCTGGTGTTGCTGGCGACGGGCCTGGCTATGTGGTTCCCGGCGAGTCTGCCGCTAGCCTTGCGCCCGTTGGTGATCCTGCTGCATGTCGCGGCCGCGCTGGTCACCATCGGCGCGTTCATCATTCACGTGTACATGGGAACCGCGGTGGTGCGGGGAGGCTTCACGTCCATCATCCGCGGCGAGGTTTCACCGGCATGGGCCAGAACCCATCACCGCTTGTGGTACCACCGGGTTACCGGCAAATGAATCGCTGGCAGCGACGGATTGAGCGCGCCGAAGAGCTGTCGCGTACCTGCTCGACGTGCCGGGAGTTGCTGAATTTGTACATCGGTATCGCGAAGTTTCAGTCGGCGCCGCCGTACCAGTTGGAGACCTTATTGGACTTGATCCGCCTCGCCGCGCCCGGCCCGCTGCTCGCATCGGACGGTCCTGTACACGCATTCTGCGAGCGTGTCCTCTTGCAGGCGCAGACGGAAGAGCGGGCGCATTCCGCCACCATCCCCGCCGGCGTGCAACCTCAGTGTCCGTTCTGTGGCGAGAAGCCCGTGGCCGCGGTACTGCGTCCGGAAGGCGATGGCGGGAAGCGATTCCTCCTCTGCTCGCTGTGCTTCACCGAGTGGGAGTTCCGGCGTTTGCTTTGCCCGAATTGCGGTGAAGAAGATAAGGACAAACTGCCCGTTTACACTGCCGAAGAGTTTCCCTACGTGCGCGTAGAGGCGTGCGATACCTGCCATGTGTACTTGAAGGCCATCGATTTGACCAGGAACGGCCTGGCGGTGCCGGAGGTCGATGAGCTGGCCACGCCCGCGCTGGATCTGTGGGCGGCCGGGAACGGATACGCTAAACTACAGGCGAATCTGTTTGGGCTATAGAGGGCTTATGACACCAGCTACCGTCCGTGTCCCGATCGGCAAAGTGGATGGCCGCGTCGCGCGCCGGCGGGAGGATCTCCTTGCCGTCGAAGAACCGCTCGAAATTCGCGTGGGCTCCCGCAGCCTCTCGGTCACCATGCGAACGCCGGGTCACGATTGCGAACTGGCGGCCGGCTTTCTCTTTGCGGAAGACATCATCGGCAGCGCCAGTCAGATTCAGGCCATCGCAAACTCCAGCCCGAATGTCGTGGTGGTGGAACTTTCGCCGGATGCCAGGATTAAAGACCCGCCGTCGCAGCGCGGATTCGTGATCACGTCCGCCTGCGGGGTCTGCGGCAAAGAATCGCTGGAGGCGCTTGCATCCAACCGCTGTCCTGTCCTTCCGCCAAGCGGCTTCAAAATCGATGCCGCCGTGATTCATCGGCTTCCGCATCAACTGCGCCAGAGGCAGGACGTATTTGAGAGTACCGGCGGGCTTCACGCTGCCGCGCTTTTCAACCCGCAGGGTGAACTGGAGTCGTTGCGCGAAGACGTCGGGCGGCACAACGCGGTAGACAAACTGGTCGGGCAGGCCCTGCTTGGCTTTCGCACTCCGCTGCGCGATTCGGTGATGCTGGTCAGCGGGCGCGCTAGCTTTGAGCTCGTGCAGAAGGCTACCATGGCCGGTGTTCCGGTGCTGGCCGCCGTGGGCGCCCCTTCGAGCTTCGCGGCCGCCGAAGCCGTGCGCTGTGGGTTGACGTTGATCGGATTCCTCCGCAACGGCAGCTTCAACGTGTACAGCGGAATCGGCTGTATCAGCGGATTGGAGGAACTGCCATGAAACTTCGCATCCAGGGAAACTTGCTGCGTCTTCGCCTCACGCGGAAAGAGGTGGCTTGCCTGCATGACCGCGGACTCGTCGAATGCGCGGTTCGATTTCCGGGTGGCCGAACACTTACCTACTCACTGGCAAGCTCGCCGGATGCGGCCGAAGTTGGCGTGGATTACGAGGGCGATTGCATTTGCGTGGTGTTGCCCCGCGCAATCGAGTCCGCGTGGGCGGCAAGCAGCCAGGTCGCGATTGAAGGATCCGGTAATTCAGGAGTCCAGATCCTGGTGGAGAAGGACTTTCAGTGCCTTCACAAGCCGGCGGAGCGGGATCCGGAGGCCTACCCGAACCCTCTCGCCGCCGTCCAGGAGTGATCCGCCGGCCCATGCTCAACGACGCAGATGGCGCACCGCCGCGCGATTTGCTATCGCCGCGATTGGCCGCAGCCAACGTGACCAGAAAGCAATTCGAAGACTGGCACGCAGCCAAGAACAGCGCCCTCCGCAGCTTCCTTCAACAGAATTCGCGAGAGAGCCACTTTATTACCATAACCGCGCCCGGCTACGTCCACGCCACCTTCATGGACATTCGCCTGCTAACCGCTAACCCCGATCCCCAAGCCGCTCTGAACCACCTAACCGGAACCAACATCACGCGCGCTTTCTTCGACGCCCACCTGCGCCGGGGGCGAACAAAAGAACTGGTTCCGATTCGCCATCGCACCCGGCAACGGAATCGGGCAGGTGCAACCGTCGGTTTGGGGTGGGGCAAATGCCACAAGTTGCGCTCTTTGTGCACCCCATCCCGGCGCTGGCAAGGCGGACCAAGCCGCCATCGCCCACGAGCTTGAAACCCAGATTTAGGGCTTTTACGACTATCTTCCGGATTTTCCTACACTGTGGCGGCATTGGGAGATCGGCAGCCGGGCGGTGGAGGAAGAAATGCATAGCTGAATCAGATATTCAGCTCCTGTAAGCCTGAAAAGAGGTCTTTGCGTGATGAAACGTCTTGCATCAGTTGGTGCGTTGCTCGCTTTGTTTCTTGTGGTATTTGTCAACATCATGTTGGCCGCCGATGGCCAGACCAAGAAAGCTGTTGATTTTGCTGCCACGGTGAATCCCATGTTGAATGGGCCCACGAGTTCCCTCGGACATACTGGCGTCGTGGTGAAGATCCAGAGCGCCTCGATTGCCAAAGATGGCACAATCACCGCCCGAGCCACGATTGTGGACACGGACGGACACCCACTCGACAGACTGGGTGCGACAACCGCCGGACCGGTATCGATGAGCTTTATCGCCGCTTATATTCCAGCCGGTCAGACTCAATACGTGTCGTACACCACCTCGGTGGCGGCCGCCACGTTGAATAACAACCCGTCTCAGGTTCAGGCCGCCAACGATTCCGGCGGCACTTTCACCACGAACGCGGTGGGAGACTACACCTATACTTTCAAAACCAAGGCGCCGACCACCTTCGACGCCACCGCGACCCATAGCATCGGCGTCTCGGCTCAACGCAATCTTGCCGAGTACGGGACGTTTGACGAATGGAGCGAAACCTCCAACGACGTTTTCAATTTCGTGCCCAACGGCTCAGCGGTTACGGTTACGCGGTCCGTGGTCACCACCGCCGCCTGCAACGGGTGCCATGATCCGCTGATCGGCCATGGCGGCTCGCGCCTGCTGGTGCAACTCTGCATCATGTGCCACACCCCGCAGACCATCAATCCGGACACCCAGCTCACGATGGACATGAAGGTCTTGATCCACAAGATCCACACGGGATCGAGCCTGCCCAGCGTGGTCGCCGGGACGCCGTACCGGATCTGGCACCGCGGCGCATGGTCGGATTTCTCAGCCGTTGCGTTCCCGCAGGACGTCCGCAACTGCACCAAGTGCCACTCCAGCGATGCCACCCAGGCCAACAACTACAAGACCAACCCGAGCCGCGCAGCCTGCGGTTCCTGCCATGACGACGTGAATTTCGCCACGGGCCAGATCATTTACGCGGGCGACACAACCCCTCCACACATGCCGCAGATCGACGACTCACAATGCGCGAGCTGCCACATTCCGAAGGGCGAGTTGGATTTCGACGCGTCCATCGTGGGCGCGCACGTGATTCCCAACTACTCGACTTCGCTGCCGGGGCTGGTTGTGAAGATCCTCAGTGTGACCGGAGCCGCGGCAGGCGCCTCACCGACGGTTAAGTTCAGCGTGACCGACAAGTCCAACAACGCGGTCGATATCAGCAAGATCACCTACATCCGCGTGATCCTGGCCGGACAGAATGTCGATTATCAGACCGGCACTTATGGCGTTCGATTCTCCGAGAATCCCGCCACCACGCCGGGCAGCGTCGGCACCTACACCTATACCATGACGAACAAGATTCCGACCGGTGCGACGGGATCCTATACGATCTCGATCGAAGCGCGGAATCAGGTGACTTTGTTGCCGGGCACGACCGTTTCACAGGTCGCTTCCGACAACGCGATTCCGGTGGAGACTTATTTCACCATCGACAAGACCCCCGTGGTGGCCCGGCGCCAGGTGGTCAGCATCGCCAACTGCGCCAACTGCCACAAAGACCTTACCTTCATTCACAGCGGCTACCGCGGCAATACCCAGGAGTGCGTGCTCTGCCACAACCCGACCCTCGTGGACGGGACTTCGGGCCAGAGCGTGAACTTCGCCTGGCAGATCCACAGCATCCATCGCGGTTCGGGCCTGGCCAACCCGTACACTCTGGGAACCACCAATTACCAGAGCCTGCTGTTCCCGGGCGACCTGCGCGATTGCACCGAATGCCACCTGACCGGAACGTACCTGGTGGAAAATGTCGGAGCGAAGGCCCTGGTCACCAGCACCGGTGGATTCACTAAGACCACGCCGCCCATCTCGGCCGCCTGCCAAGGTTGCCACGATGACATCGGCACCGCTTCCCACGCCCTGGCCAACACGACGGTTCTCGGCGAGAGCTGCACTGCCTGCCACAGCGCCGGCATGGAGTTCTCCGTGGATCGCGTGCACCAGCGGATTTTCTAATTGTGAAGCCCGATGGGGCGGACGCACCGTCCGCTCGCTGCCGGGGCACTAAGCTCGCTCGACGGGGGTGCTTCCTCTGAAGCATCCCCGGTTCTGTTTTCAGCGCCGGTCAGTGACACCAAAATAGCCTACGGAAACAAGTCCTCGCTTCAGGTCTCCCGGGAGAAGTTTTCGCTGTCATTCGCGGCGATCAGGCCAGCCGTGCGCTATCGGAAGCGGCCTGCACAAACCGGCGTAGCAGGCGCGAGGACGAATGGGCGACGGGTCCGTTGTAAGCGATCGTGCCCCGTGATACCTTCAGATTCGGACGGAAACGTCTCGAAAGCGAGGGCACCACGGATGAATCGCAACACACGCATTTTCTGTTTTCTCGTACTTACGCTTGCCGCATTGGGTGGTTGCTCCAGCCAGCCACAAGCCAAAGAATCCAAGAAAGCCGGGACCGCGCCGGACAAAATCCAGGGAAAGGCCCAAGTTCTGGTGGAATCGAGCGGGGCGAGCGATGCCGCTCTGAACGCTGGTGGACCTTCTGTGTACCTTTGGGAAGGCGCGCATCGCTACCGCCTGTTCTTGAGGACAGCCGCTGAGGTAGTCCACGGAAACGAGTATGTTGCCGAGGGCGTCGACGCGCAGAAGGCCATTGACGAGATTGGCGATCCCGACCAGGGCAAGAACGGCTATCCGCTCCCAGCAAGCTGCGAGCGGGTCGTCAGGATGGCCTGGAGCGGCCTGCCCTTTGATGAAGTCGATACGGATGCCTCGGTTTTGCGCGCCAGGGTGCAACGGTATCCCGCCAGGTCCGTATTCCTGGTTGCGCGGATAAGGCCCGCTACATCTACGGAGAGCGGCAGCGCTTCCGCGGAACCGAAGAAAGACGCCGCGGCCGAGGCGAAGAACATCCCCGAAGTCTCTGTTGCCGCGGATAAACAGCGCGCTTCTCTGATTGAGGGTCCGACCGTTCAGACCGCACCCCTTTGGGAGCCCGCGGGGGGAACGGTTCGTTGCAAAGTGGTCATCAACCCGGAAGGGAAAATTTCTGATCTCGAAACCGGCGCGCAACTCTGTGAGACTGTGCCGTGGTCTCAGTTTCGTTATCAGCCCCCGGTCCAGGGTGGACACCCCGTCACAGTGAGAACCGAGGTTGAAGTGCGCTTCGATCCGCGAAAGTGAAAGCCTCGATGGCCCGTGTGGATCCTATGACGGTACTTCGCCACGCAGGCCGATTAGGATAGAAGGCGTTGCCGTAGTGTGTCTGGCAGATTGACCTCGAGGCAAGGCGACCCTGGCACGCTTGACCTCATTGCTCGCCAGGTTTGGCCGCAAGGCGCCTGAGAAGGCCGTCGATACCAAGCGCGCGCCGCAGCGGAGGTGGCGAGTAATGCGCCTAATCTTTCCAGTCCATCGCCAGCCGTACCAACGTTCGCACCGGGACCCCTGACGGCCCTTTTGCCAGATAGGGCTTCGACTCGTCGAGCCAGGCCGTGCCGGCGATATCCAGGTGAACCCACGGCGTATCTTCGGCAAACTCCTTGAGGAACATCGCCGCGGTGACGGCGCCTCCCCAACGGCCGCCCACGTTGGCCAGATCGGCGAAGGCACTCTTCAGGTAGTCCTTGTAGTCGTCTTCGAGGGGCAAGACCCACATACGTTCGCCTTCGCTTTTGGCGGCCGCCAGCACGCGGTCGCGCATACCGTCGTCATTGGCGAACAACCCGACATTCAAATGCCCCAGCGCCACCACGACCGCTCCGGTGAGAGTGGCTGCATCCACCAGGTGCGTGCAGCCCTGGCGCCGCGCGTAGGTCAGGGCATCGGCCAGAATCAAGCGGCCCTCCGCGTCGGTATTGATGACCTCGATGCTCTTGCCGGACATCGCGGTCACAATATCGCCGGGACGCTGAGCCCGGCTGCCCGGCATGTTCTCGACGCACGGGATGAAGGCCGTCACGGCGATCGCAGGCCGCAGTTGCGAAATGGCCCGCATGGCGCCCAACATGGCTGCGCCGCCCGCCATGTCGTACTTCATTTTCTCCATGCCATCGGCCGGTTTGATGGAGATGCCCCCGGTATCGAAGGTCACTCCTTTGCCCACCAGGCCGAGATGCGCCGCGCCGCCGGGGGTTTCCGGCCGATACCGCACCACAATCAGGGCAGGCGGCTCGGCGCTGCCTTGCGCCACCCCCAGCAGCGCACCCATGCCGAGCGCTTCCATTTGCGCGGTCTCCAGAACTTCACACTCGAGATGGAATTCGGAGGCCATCTGGCGGGCGGCTTCCACCATTTTTGCGGGCGTCAGCCGGTTGGCCGGTTCGTTTACCAGGCTGCGCGTGAAATTCTGGGCCTCGCCGAGAATCTGCCCACGCCGGGCAGCCGTTTCCAGGCCGGGTGCCGGCTGTGCCACCACCGCGAATGCATCGGCGGCCTTCTTGTCGTTGTCAGTCTTGTAGCGGTCCGGTTCGTAATCGCCCAGGATCGCGCCCTCAAATGCGGCGCTGACGTATTCCGCTCCAGACTGTCCGGGGTCGAGAGCCAGAGCGATCCGCTTCACCGACTTGGCCTTCAGGTAGCGGACTGCCCCGCCCGCCACCCTGCGGAGTTCGGCGGGATCGAACTTTTCGGCCTTCCCAGCGCCGGCCATGAGCACCCGGGTGGCAGCCACCCCCGCCGGGTGGTGTAACAGCGTGAATTCCTGCACCTTGCCGGTGAGTTCCCCTGCGTCGAACAATTCACCAGCGCCGAAGCGGTCCTCCTTCTGTCCCTCAAAGACCAGCACAATCAATGCATCGGCCTCAATCTGTTCTAACGGCGTGCTTTCAATGGTAGTCTGCATCACTCTTGATTGTCCCGAATCGAGAGGTCCGCCCGCAACAGCCTGGGCTTCCATTTTACGGATTGCGTCGTTGCTAATGCCTGGCAAGGCGATGAAACTGTGGTACACTCGTGCTTGAGGGCTCCCTGGGGACAGAGTTTTCCAAAACCTGTAACTACGCGCTAGCGAGAATCGTCCAATAGGCGTAGCGAAGCGAGCGGTTCTCTGATAGGGAGGGCTGGTGGATCAAAATGGCTGACTTGTCGCAACCCAACAATTTCGAACCTGGAAGCGCGGACGATCATCTCTCGCACCTTCTGGTAGACGGGGTCGAGGAGCCGTGGTATCGCTCTTTCTTCAACAACCTCAAAGAAACTTTCAACCCCCCCAAACTCCCACCTTTAGAGATCACCTCGAAGCCTGTTGCCGTGAAGGACATCTGGGGCCTTTATGGGCGCCAGAAGAAGTCGTTCATGATGTCGACCGGTTTCCAGGTCGGACTCGTAGTAGTGGTAATGATTCTGGGCACCAACAAGGCGGTTCAGAACGCGGTCAAGCAGAATATCCTGTTCATGCCCATCGCCGATACCGCATTGGATCAAGCCAAGATGCAGCCCAAGAAAGACATGGGCGGCGGTGGCGGCGGCGATCGTTCTCCTCTGCCCGCAAGCCGGGGCAAGTTGCCACCCAGAGCGCTTCGTCAATTCACGCCCGCGGTTGCGGTGTATAACAATTTGAATCCCAAGCTGGCGATGGATCCCACCATCATCGCTCCGCCGGATGCCAAGTTGCCCGACTGCCCCGGCTGCCTGAACTACGGCGACCCGCTCTCCAAATACACCACGCCTTCGAACGGTACTGGTTCGGGCGGCGGTATCGGTTCGGGCCACGGCGGTGGCATCGGCTCGGGTAATGGCGAAGGTTACGGCCCCGGTTCCGGCGGCGGCGTTGGCGGTGGCGCTTTCCGCGTGGGCAACGGTGTGACGGCGCCGGTCCTGCTCTACAAGAAAGAGCCCGAGTATTCTGAAGAAGCCCGCAAGGCCAAGTATCAGGGCACCGTGGTTCTCTATGTGCAGGTCGATCCCTCCGGAAAAGCCATCAACATGAAGGTTCTGCGCAGCCTCGGTCTGGGTCTGGACGAAAAGGCCATGGAAGCCGTGAAACAGTGGAAGTTCAAGCCCGGCTACAAGGACGGCAAGCCGGTGACGGTGGAAGCTCAGATCGAAGTCAACTTCCGCCTGCTGTAAGAAAAGGCGATTCTCAACGCCGGCGGCTTCTTGGCCGCCGGCGTTTTTATTTTGTCGCGCCACTGCACTGCTGGCACGGGCAGATGCTGCGGAAGTGCTCGTACGAATAAATCCCCGAGTTGTGGCCGTCGCTCCAATTGATGCGGATGGCGTAGTTACCGACCGCTTCCACGGCCAGCATTTTGAGCGCCGGCTTGAACATCGGAAAGGCCGTGGCGGGCGCGCCGGTCTCGGGCTTCCGCGGCTCTGTCCCATGGGCGCCGGTGCAGGAAGCGCAAGGGCACTTGTCGCGCAACCAGGTGAGGCCATAATCGCTGTGGTGTCCGTCTTTCCAGTCGATCTGGATGCCCTTGGACTTGGAAATGGCGATGTGTTCGGGGTCGGTTGAAAGAGACATGGTCAATTGAAAAGGCGTTCGACATCGCGCACGCCGGAAATGCGCCTCATGGCGGCCACCAGTTTCTCCAGTTGCTTCTTGTCCCGGACGTCGACGGTCATCTCGACAATACCGCCGTCGTGGTCCGTTTCGGTCTTGGCTTCCAGGCTGCGGATGTTCGAGTTCTCGTCGGAGAGTACCGAGGTCAGTTGCATCAGCATACCCGGACGGTCGTCCGTGTGGATCACAATGCGCACCGGAAACGCGTCTTCGGCGGCGCGCGCCCACTCCACCTCGATCTTGCGCTCGACGTCGTACATCAGGCTTTGGACGTTGGGACACATCCGCGAATGCACGGCCACGCCTTTGCCGCGCGTCACGTAGCCGACAATGGCTTCGCCCCGGATCGGGTTGCAGCACTTGGCGCGGTAGACCATCAGATCGTCCATGCCGCGCACCTTGATGACGGAATCGCCATCGTGCGGCCGGCCGGGCATGGGCGCGCCGGCCGGCGGTGGCGCGCTCGCGCCGCCGTCGGCGACGGCGCCTTGCGGCTCGGCATCGTCCTTCACAACCCCCGGCGCAATCTTGCTGAGGACTTGCCGCGCCGAAAACCGTCCGTACCCGAGCGCGGCGTACAGGTCTTCCATCTTGCTGTACCCGTATTCGGACGCCACATTCTCCAGTTCAGCGCGCGCCACTCTGCCGATCTGCACGCCCAGGCGGCGGGCTTCCTTTTCGAGGTACTTCTGCCCGATGTCGATGGCTTTCAGCCGCTCACTGGCGTTGATGACGTGCTTGATCTTGTTTCGGGCGCGCGAGGTCTTGACGAAAGCCAGCCAGTCCTTGCTGGGCTCGTGGCCCGACTGGGTCATGATCTCGACGATGTCGCCATTGCGTAGCGCGGAGCGCAGCGGAACGATCCGCCCGTTTACTTTGGCGCCGGTGCAGGTGTGCCCCACATCGGAGTGAATCGCGTAAGCGAAATCGATGGGTGTGGCGTCGCGCGGCAGCACCAGCACTTTGCCCTTGGGCGTAAACGTATAGACTTCCTCCGGGTAGAGGTCCACTTTCAGGGTGGACATGAACTCGGTGGGATCTTGGACGTCGCGCTGCCATTCCACCAGGTGGCGCAACCAGGTGATCCGCTGATCGTCGGCGGCGGGGCCTTTACGGCCCTCCTTATACTTCCAGTGGGCCGCGATCCCCTCTTCGGCGACGCGGTGCATCTCATCGGTGCGAATCTGCACTTCGAAGGTCTGGCCGTGCGGCCCCACCACGGAAGTGTGCAACGACTGGTAGAGATTGGGCCGCGGGATGGCGATGAAATCTTTGATGCGGCCCGGAATCGGCCGCCATTTATTGTGGATCACGCCCAGCGCCGCGTAGCAGTTCTTGACCGAATCCGTGATGATGCGCAGCGCCATCAGGTCGTACACCTGGTCCACCGTGATCTTCTGCCGGCGCAGCTTCTGGAAGATCGAATAGGGCCGTTTGAGGCGGCCGTCGATGCGCGCCGGGATGGCCTCATGACGCAGCTCGGTCTCCACTTCCTGCCGGATCTCGAGCAGAAATTCTTCGTTGGAGTGGCGGCGCGACTCGATGGACGCCAGAATCTCGCGGTAAGCGTCTGGTTCCAGGTGCTGGAACGCCAGGTCCTCTAGTTCGCCGCGCACTTTGCCCATTCCCAGGCGGTGCGCGATGGGCGCGTAGATCTCGATGGTCTCGCGCGCGATGCGTTCGCGCCGCTCCGGGCTGAGGTATCCGAGCGTCCGCATGTTGTGCATGCGGTCGGCCAGCTTCACCATGATCACGCGGATGTCTTCCACCATGGCCAGCAACATTTTGCGGAAACTCTCCGCCTGCCGCTCCTCGGCCGAGAAGAAATCCAGCTTGGAGAGTTTGGTGACGCCATCCACCGAGCGCGCTACTTCTTCACCGAACTCCTTCAGAACCTGCTCGACCGTGACGCTGGTATCTTCCACCACGTCGTGAAGCAGGCCGGTTTGCATAGCTACCTGGTCCATGCGCATGTCGGCGAGGATGTGCGCGACCATCAGCGGATGCATCATGTAGGGTTCGCCCGAATCCCGCGTCTGGCCTTCGTGATACTTGCGCGCGAAGCGAAAAGCCCTTCCGAGATCGGTGAGATCGTCCTTGGGCCGGTACTCGCGGATCTTGGCTTCCAACTCCCGGTAGAGATGTTCCACCGGATCGGGAGGCGCTTGCGGGGGCAAACTTTCGGAAAGACTCGCGGGCTCTGATGCCACTGTATCTCGATTGTAGCAGGACCGATTGTGGGGCAGACCCCCTGGTCTGCGGCCGACGCCCCCGTCGGCCTGCCGGCGTTTGCATAATGTTGACCTCGTGGCACCGGCTGCGGGACGAGGGCGTCCCGCGCAGACCAGGGGTCTGCCCCACCAAAAATGTTACGGGGAGCCTCCCCGGTTGGAGAGACTCCCCGCATGCGGAACCAGAATGAGCGCCGGGACTACTTGGCCTCGGTAGTGATGCCGCCCCCGGATTTGTTCTTCTTTTCAGCCTTGATCTTCTTAGCCGCCAGGTTCTTGTCCACCCAGTCGTTGGCGATCTTGATCTGCTGTTCGTACTCTTCTTTGGTGTCCGCCAGATCGGCCCGTTCGCGGATCAGCAAGTTCTCGTAAGCCATCGCATCGTCGTACTCTTTGTCGATATCGAGAGCCTTATCGAGCGCCTTCAAGCCGTCGTCGATGACCGGACCATACTTGGCCTTAAGCTCTTCTTTGACCTTCTTGTCTTTGATGGGCCCGGGATCTTCGAGCTTCATGCCAAGACCCGCGCGGGCTGCCCCGTACGCCGGATACCACTCCGACCAGGCGATGAACCCCAGGCTGTAGTATCCAACCGTGCTGTTGGGATCGGCGGTGGTGAGCCGCTGATACCATTCGCGGGCTTCGGTCCACTTCTTCTGGTACAAGTACAGGGAAGCGATCGATTGGATAGCCAGCGTGTTCTTGGGGTCCTGCTTGAGCACCTCGCTGAACTGGTCGTAGGCCGCCTTGGCCATATTATTGTTTTCTTCCGACTCCGCGCCCGGGATGTACTGCTGCAGGTACGCCATGGCCAGGTACAGGCGTGCCGTGGGAAAGTTCGGATCCAGCTCGACGGCCGTCTTGAAGTGCTCCACGGATTCAGGATACTGAGCGTTCTTGAAGGCCGTGACACCCTTATTCAACTGATCGCGGGCCTGCAATTTCTGGCAGCCCGTTCCCATAACCGGTAGGCTGATCAGCACGGCGGCCAATGCAGCCACGGGCAGGATAGACGCCAATTTGCGCATTTAGTTACCGGCCTCCGTCTTATCGGTCATCAGGCCGACCTTGTCGATGCCGGCGCCGTGAGCGATATCGATCGCCCTGGCCACCCACAAGAAATCCAGATCCGTCGCCCCCTTCACAAAGACCACGCGTTCGGCGCGGGTCTTGAAGATCTCCGTGAGGCGCGGCCCCAGGTGATCCCAATCCGTATCTTCCCCGTTGATCTGAAGTTTGTGGTTGGAATCGATGATGATGACCACCGTGCGCTGGTCCGATAGGGTCGCCTTTTGACCGGGCGGCGGCGGCTGGGGCACGAGGGCCTCGAGGCCCTTCGGCGTCAACGGGGTGATCACCATGAAAATGATGATGAGCACCAGCAAGACGTCGATCATCGGCGTCATGTTGATGTCGGACTTGGGACCACCCGATGTCCCAACTGTCATTGACATAAAAATGCTCCTTTTATGAATCCCTGTTACTTGGCTTCGGGCGCGGGAGTCGAGCCCGCGGCGCCCTCCGCCGGTTTGCCCTTTTCCTGCAACTGCTCGGTGAGCAGACCCAACTGGTCCACGCCGGCGGCACGTAGGTTGTCCACTACGTCCACCACCTTCTCATAACGAGCCCGCTGGTCGGCCTTCACGAAGACCGTCTTGTCGAGCTTATTGGTGAGCAGGTCCTTCACCTTGGGCGGCAGATCCTCGGGCAGGATCAGGTTGCTGCCCAGGAAGACATGGCCATCCCGGGTAACAGCCACCAGGACCGCGTCGCTCTTGTCTGCTTCGTGCATGGCGATCGGGTTCCTGGTCTTCACCATATCGACGCTCACGCCCTTCGACAACATCGGCGTGATGACCATGAAGATGATCAGCAGCACCAGCATGACGTCCACCATCGGAGTCACGTTGATGTCGGCCACCGGAGGCGGTGAAACCCGCTTCTTCATTTCGCTAGTTGCCATCGTCTTCTCCCTGGGAATCGGCTGAGACCACGGGAGCTCCTTGCAGAGCTCCCGCATTTCAACTCGCCAGATTCCCGATCCTCGTACTCAGCACCTTGCAGCGCTACTTGCGTACGCCGCGCTGCGAACGCTTCAGGAAATAGTCGATCAATTCGGAACTGGAATTCCCCATCTCCACGTCGAAGGCTTCAATCTTGTTGGTGAAGTAGTTATACATCCAGACCGCCGGGATGGCCACGAACAGACCGATAGCGGTGGTCACCAGGGCTTCCGAAATACCGCCGGCCACGGCGCCCAGACCGGTGGACTTCTCGGTCGAAATGCCGCGGAACGCGTTGATGATCCCGACCACCGTTCCCAACAGTCCTACGAACGGAGCCGTGGAACCGATGGTAGCCAGACCGCTGATGCCGCGCTTCAATTCGGCGTGTACGATGGCTTCAGCGCGTTCCAGAGCCCGCTTGGAGGCTTCGATCTCTTCGCCCGGGATTTCAGAGCTGATCTGATGAGCCTGGAATTCCTGCAAACCAGCCACCACAACCTTGGCGAGGTGGCTCTTCTTGTAACGGTCCGCGATTTTGACGGCTTCGTCCAGTTTGCCCTCGCGCAATGCGCCGGCCACCGCCGGAGCGAATGCACGCGACTGTTTGCGGGCAGCGCTGTACGCCATCAAGCGGTCAATCATGACGCCAATGGAATAGGCCGACATGAGGAAGAGGAGGATGACGATGATCTTGGCCATCGGACCCATCTGTATCCAGAGCGAGCGCGGATCCCAACCTACCGACGCCTCCTGGAGCAAATAAAGCGACCAGACTTGCAATTGCAAAAACATTGTTGTGTCTCTCTCCTGCGAGTTGAAATTGTACTCATAACCGACGTTCCAGCTACCGCGCCGGGTTACTACTGGTTCAAGGTAAAGTTTACGTCAATCGTCGTTTCCACCTGCACCGGCTCGCCGTTCAGCAAGGTGGGCCGGTAAACCCATT
>JBEKQS010000071.1:0-20835 GCA_049519475.1 Bryobacteraceae bacterium
AGAAACGTGAAATCGATTTCGCAATCCCGAAACATATCGGCATTCGTGCCCGCGTGGAGTACGGTTTTCAGAGAATCAATCATCGAATCGGGGAGCGTGGCGCCATCCAGCGTCGTCAACCCTGAAGATGCGGTTCAAATCATTGGCGGCCGCCCCGTAATAGGGTCCGAAAACATCCGGAGACACGCCCGGCGAAAAGTCCGAGAGCCCCGGCCGCCGCAACGCCCTCTTTATATTTCCCATCGATCTCATGCCACAAGTGTCTTCAGATCCTATATTTCATCATTCTTGTGGAGCAGCCCTCCAGAAGGCGCTTGTCTCTTGTTTGTTTTCTCCGCGCCTCAGCGCCTCCGCGTTTCAATCCTCCGGTCGTTTGGCTGCGCCCGGCTTCGACCGGCCAGGAGGCCGGTCCCACCAGCGGCCCCGGTCGCGGCTCCGATTGGTTTCAGATACACTGGCAAGAACCGGAGAGTATCGATGCACCTCGACAGATTCGCGATTGGCCTGGCCTGCATCGTCTCAGCCGCCTTCGCTCAAGGCACCGACTGGCCGACTTACGGCGGCGACCTGGCCAGCAGCAAGTACCGCCCGCTCGACCAGATCAACGCCGCGAATTTCAGCCAGCTCGAAATCGCGTGGCGCTTCAAGACCGACAACATCGGCAACCGCCCCGAGTATAAGCTCGAAGGCACGCCGCTCATGGTCAAGGGCGTGGTCTACGCGACGGCCGGCTCGCGCCGCGCGGCCATCGCGCTCGACGCCGCCACCGGCGAACTGCTGTGGGTACACGGCGAGCACGAAGGCGAGCGCGGCGCCGCCGCCCCGCGCCAACTCTCCGGACGCGGCCTCGCCTACTGGTCCGACGGCAAGGAGGAGCGCATCCTTTATGTCACGCCGGGCTACCGCCTGATCGCGCTCGACGCCAAAACCGGCGCGCTCGTCCCCACCTTCGGCAAAGGCGGCGCCGTGGACCTCAAGCTGGATGACGACCAGACCATCGAGCCCGATTTGACCACCGGCGAAATCGGCTTTCAATCCGCGCCGGTCGTCGCCAGGGACACGGTGATCGTCGGCGCCGCCTTCCGCGAAGGCATGACGCCCAAGAGCATGCGCAACAACAAAGGCTACGTGCGCGGCTTCGACGTGCGCACCGGCAAGCGCCTCTGGATCTTTCACACCATCCCGCTCAAGAACGAAGTGGGCTACGACACCTGGGAAAACGGCTCCGCCGAGTACACCGGCAACACCGGCGTCTGGACCCAGATCTCGGTCGACGAACAGCTCGGCCTGGTCTACCTGCCCGTCGAATCTCCGACCGGCGATTACTACGGCGGCCACCGTCCGGGCGCCGACCTGTTCGGCGAAACGCTGGTCTGCGTGGATCTCAAAACCGGCCAGCGCAAGTGGCATTTCCAACTCGTCCACCATCCGCTCTGGGACATGGACATTTCCTCCGCCCCGCTGCTCGCCGATATCACGGTGAACGGCCGCGCCATCAAGGCCGTGGCGCAGCCCACCAAGCAGGGCATCCTTTACGTCTTCGACCGCGTCACCGGCAAGCCCGTCTGGCCCATCGAAGAGAAGAAAGTGGAGCGGGGCACCGTGCCCGGCGAATGGTATTCGCCTACCCAACCGATTCCCTCGAAGCCGCCGGCCTACGCGCGCAACGGCATCTCGATCGACGATTTGATCGACTTCACTCCCGCGCTCCGCGACCAGGCGTTGACGCAGATCGCGAGGTATAAGATTGGGCCGGTATTCACGCCTCCGGCGGAGAGCAAGCTGGAAGGGCCGATTGCGACGCTGACGCTGGGGACGGCGAGCGGCGGGACGAACTGGCCGGGCGGATCGTACGATCCGGAGACGCACACGGTGTATGTGTACGCGTGCAATTCGTGCGTGACGCCGATCGGCATGGTGCCGGCGCCCAAGGAGATTTCGGATATGCGCTACGTAGCCGGCACCGCCGGCCAGCCCGTGCGCATGCGCGCCGGCCCCGGCGAGAACACCGGCGCGGATTCCCCGCTGCCCACGCGCACGCCCGGCGGCCGCGGCGGAGCCGGCGCCGGTGCTGGTGGTGGCGGCGGCTTCGGCGGCCTTTCCGTCCAGGGCCTTCCGCTCATCAAGCCGCCCTACTCGACCATCTCGGCCATCAAGCTGGACACCGGCGAAATCGCCTGGCAGATCCCGCACGGCGAAACCCCCGACGCCATTCGCAACCACGCCGCCTTGAAAGGCCTCACCATTCCGCGCACCGGCCAATCCGGATATAACATCGGAACCCTCATCACCAAAACGCTGCTGATTGCCGGCGACGGCCAGGTGACCACCACCGACGCGCATCCCCGCGGCGCCATGCTCCGCGCCTACGATAAAGCCAGCGGGAAAGAAGCCGGCTCGGTCTGGATGCCCGCCCCGCAGAGCGGATCTCCCATGACCTACATGTGGCAGGGCAAGCAATACATCGTGATCGCCGTCAGCGGCGGCGCGTATTCCGGCGAGTACATCGCCTTCCGCCTGCCCGACGAGGGCCGCTGATGCGGCGCTATCGTGGCTGGATCATGGTTGTCTGCGCGGCCGCGGCCCTGGCTCAATCCTCGCGCTCGGTGTGGGACGGCGCATTCACCGCCGACCAGGCCAGGCGCGGTGAATCGGTTTCAGAAAAGGAATGCGTCAACTGCCACGGCGCGGCGCTCTCCGGCGGTGAAGAAGCGCCCGCCCTGGAAGGCGCAGCGTTTCTTTCCAACTGGAATTCGCTCACGGTGGGCGATCTGTTCGACCGCATCCGCAAGTCCATGCCGCAGGACGACCCCGCGCGCCTCACGCGCCAGCAGGACGCCGACGTGTTGGCGTATATTTTGAGTCTGAATCGCTTCCCCGCGGGCAAGACGGAACTCTCCACGCAGAGCGAAGTGCTCAAGCAGATCAAAATTGAGGCGGCGAAGTAGGACAGGCCTCCTGGCCTGTCATTGAGAGGGGCTGCGACAGGCAGACACGGCGGCAAGACCGCCGGCGGTACCAGTTGGTATTGGCGGTGTTGCAAAATGGAGAAACTCCAGAGACAGGCCAGGAGGCCTGTCCCACATTCAACCAAGAGCGCTTAATTCTCGATCGGGACCTTGTCCACGCGATCGATGACGATCACATCCACCGGAACATCCTTCACCTTCTCCAGCTTCAGCCCGAGCTGCTTCTCCAGCGCTACAAAAATGCCCGGCAATCCGCCGCCCTCCGGTTCGCTGGCGGCGGGCGTTGGCGACGCCTCGGCTTGAGCTCGCGCCGCGGCGAGTACCGGGAGGTTCGCGGCCATGAGGCTCAGGCCGCGGCAACCAAAGCATGAGAACTCCAAAGTGAAATCGTACTTGCCGGCGAGGCCGGTCTTGTCGACCACTCGCGCCCTGGGCGCCGTCGCATCCGCCATAAAATCGGCACCCCGCTCCTGGCTGACATAGGCTCCCAAATTGGTAGCAAGGTCGGCTATCGATCTCTCCTGGTACTGCACCCGCTCGCCCCCCGGCGACGTTCTCGTGAACGTCCTGGGACCGGGCGGCATTACGATGGAGCCGTCTTTGCCGATTGTGGGACGCTGGGTCGCAGCAGCGGCGTTGGCCTGCGGATCGGGCGTCACCTCCTTCAGCTTCGGCCCGCCCTTGGCCACCACCAGTTGGTAGCCGGGGAAGTTCCGCGTTTCATGGTGAAACACCAAATGGAAGCGCTCCGCCAGCAGGTTTTGCAGCATGGACTGGAACTGTTCCTTGGTTGTGCCGGGCGGCATGGTCGCCTCGATTTCGTAGAAGGGCCCATCCATGACGTTGCGCGCCCACGCGGGCGCCGAGATCTGGTCGTTCCTGACGCCAAAAGCTCGCGTCAGCAGCATCAACATCGGGACGCGCCCGAAATGAATTCGCCCCGGATCGGTGGTCCCGGGCCCGCCGGTGGTTCCCCACGATGCAGGCGACGCCGCCGGGTCGGTCAGCTTCACCGACGCCGCATCGAAAGATGGCTGTTGCGCAAGGGATGGGGCGGCGATCAGGAGAACAACTGCCAATGGCAAATGGGCAGATTGAAGCATACTAATTACTTAGTACTGATATGCGGGGATGTCAAGAGGAGAATCGTGACGCCGATTTCGAACGCCGGCGTGTACAACTGGCGTAAACCGAAGACCGGCGGCAAGACCGCCGGCGCTACCAGCGGGTCTCTACGTAGCTTGGAAATTTCCAAACTCCAGGGACCGGCCAGGAGGCCGGTCCTATCACACCCTACGCCAGGGCCGCCAGTTGTTCCACCTTGGGCTTCAACGCCGCCTTCTGCTCGTCGGTCAGATCCACGTGCGGCGGCCGGCAGAAGCTCTCGCGCAGCCCCAGCCCCGCCAGCGCCGCCTTGATCAGCGGAGTGCCGTCGCTGCCGCTGGCTACTCCGCGCAGCAGTCCGCTGGCTGCCCGCAGCCTGACCATGGCCTCCGTGACGTCTTTGCCCTCGCGATGCGCCTTGAACACGGCAGCGCTCTGCCTGGTATAAAGGTTGCCGCCCATCAGGATCGCGCCCATCCCCGCGGCGAGCGCCGCCGGGATATTGTTGTCGGTGCCGCTCATCATGTTCAGCTTCGGAAATTCCTTGACGAATGTGGCGTAGCCTTCTGCATTCCCCGTGGAATCCTTGATCCCGGCCAGCATGGAAAAGTGTTCCAGCTTGTGCAGCAGCTCGACCGTGATCGGCACGGCGCTGGTCCCCGGAATATGATACAGGTGCACCGGGATCCTGGCCGCTTCGAGCACTTGCGAATAATACCGGTACAGTCCTTCCAGGCTCGGGTTCTTGTAATAGAACGGCGGGATGCATAGCACCCCATCGGCGCCGTTCGACGCCGCGTGCGCCAACAGTTCCAGCGTCTCGGGCAGGTTGGGCGTGCCCACTTGTACGATCATGTCCAGCCCCGACCGGTGCTTCAGCGCGGTCTCGGCAATCTTCTTGCGCTCCACGCAGGAGAACATCGGAAACTCGCCGGTGGTGCCGAGCGCCACCACACCATCCGCCCCGCGCTCCTTGAAATAGGGCATCATGTCGCGATAGAGGGCTTCGTCGAACTTACCCGTGCTGTCGCACGGCGTCACGGCCGCTACATAGAATTTGGGGGCCGGCTTCACGAAGCCGGCGCTGGCCGGGCGCGGAGCGGCAGCCGCCGTTGCCGCCACGCCTACAACGCCGAGAAAATTTCTTCTGCTAGCTTCCATGAGTTCACCTCTTCTTTCGCGAAAACGCTCCCTGACGGTCGCCGCTCGTTACTCAACTTGTAAGTCCGGTACCGGCGCCGGCCGTAACCGCCGCTGGTACAGCCATGCCAGGCCGTAAATCGAGCAGCCGATCCCGACCGCCAGCACCGCGTTCAAGGCCATCACCGCGATGGCCGTCGCGAGAAACGCGCTGGCATCCACGCGGCTCATCTTGGGCAGGCGCCGCCACGCGCTCCAATCCAGCAGGCACAGCCCCATCCATGCCGTCACACCCGCCAGCGCGGGAATCGGAATGCGTTCCACCACGCCCGAGCCGAGCCACAGAATCCCCACCAGGAACAGCGCGTGCATCAGGTTCGAAACCCGCGTCGTGCCACCGCACCGCACTACCGCCAGGCTGCGCGCCGGAATGCCCACACTGGGCGGCGCGCCGAACAGTCCGCCCAGGATGTTGGCCGTCCCATAAGCGCTCAGCTCCGCATCCGCATCGCCGGGCTTCATGCGTTTGTGGCGTCCTCGGAAATGCTCCACCACGCGCGAGGTGATCAGAATATTTACCGCCGAGACAAATGCCAGGCCAGCCGCTGAGGGCAAGGCGGCCAGCACTTCGCGCAGCTTCCAGGAAATGCCCGCCAAGGGCGGCAGCATGGCCGGCAGCGCGCCCACTTCTTTGGTGTGAAAGCCGAAAAAACGGCCGATCAAAATCGCCAGCGCCACGCCGACGAGCGGCGCCGGCGCGTGGTGCGAAAGGCGCGCGGCCAGCGTGGCGGCCACAATCACGCTCACTCCCAGGATGAGCGGCACGGCCCGCACGTCTCCCAGGTGATGGAGCACGGCGAACAATTGCGCGAACGCGGAGCCCGCCGGGCGCGTCAGCGGCGACGCCACTCCGAACATGATGTCGAGCTGCGACACCAGCATCATGCCGCCGATACCGCACGAAAACCCCGTCACCACGGCGTGCGGCACCCGCGTCATGTAGCGCCCCAGACGCAGAAATCCGAAGCCGATCAGAATCACCGAGGCCAGAATCGAAAGCCGCGCCGCCGCTGCCACGCCGCCCGCGCGCGCCGCCACCGCGATGAATGGGACCGTGGCGCTGGCCGTGCCGCCGATGAGCACCGGGTTGCGCCCCATCAGCGAAATTACCGGCGCGGTCAGAATCGAAGTGAAGATGCCCAGCACCGGCGGCAACCCCATGGCCGTCGCCAGCGCGAGACCGTAGGGCAGCGCGATGAGCGCCGCGATCACCCCGCCCGCACAATCTCCCAGAAATCTGCCCCAACCGTAATTTGCGCGAGGCGGGCTCATTCTTCGCAGAATGGCCCGTGGGTTCAAGCCATCACCTTGAGGAAGGCTGTCTTGAACTTGTCCATCTCTTCCTGCGTGCCCACCGTCACCCGCACGTGCGTGGGCCAAACCGGCCAGGGGCGGCCGATGATTACTTTTTCGCGAGCCAGGGCGCTGATGACTTCGCGGCTGGGGCGCCTGGTATCCACCATGAAGCAGTTGGAAACGGAGGGCACGCACTTGAAGTTGTGCTGGTCGAGGAAATCGAGGACGTCGTTGCGCACGTCACCGATGGACTTGCGCCGTTCCGGCACCACCGTTTTCGACTGCAGGCTGGCGGAGGCGGCGGCCATGGAGGTGATCGGCATCATGCCGCTATGGCTCCAGCCGCGGATCTTTTCCAACAGATCGGGGCGGGCCATGGCGGCGCCGGCGCGCAGGCCGGCCATGCCGTAGATTTTGGAGAAGGTGCGGAGGATCACGACATCCTTATCAGCCGCCACCATATCGTTGCAGAACGGGCCGCCCGCAATGTGGGTGTAGGCTTCGTCGATCATCACGATCGACCCCTTGGGCTTGTTGGCCACCAGCCAGTCCAGATCGGACCGCTTGGTCATCGTGCCGGTCGGATTGTTGGGGTTGCAGATATAGATCAGGCCGGCGGTGGGGCTGGCAGCCGCCATGGCTTTGACATCGTGCGCGTAATCCCTGGCCAACGGAACGCGAATCACCGGCGCGCCGATGAATTGGGCCGCGGCGCCACCCGCCTCGTACCCGGGGTCCGCCAGCACGTACGGTTTGGTGGGTGAACAGAAGGCGATCACGGATTGATGCAGCGGGCTGCTCGATCCGGCGTAGATGGTCACATGGTTGGGTGTCAACCCTTCCTGCTCAGAGAGGATCGTGAGCACTTTACCGGCCTCCCCAAACAGGTAGCGGCCACCCTGTTCCACCATCTTGTGGGCCGCTTCACGCGCTTCCTTGCATGGGCCCAGGGGATTCTCGTTGGAGTTGATCATCACCGCGTCCGGCGGCGCATCCACGCGCGAGAGTTGTGCCATGGCGGGCTCGTTATAAAACGGCAGCGCTGCGCCGGCGGTTAACATGGTGGCAATCCGGCCGAAAGTCCGGCGCGAAAAGCCGCGATTCAGAAGCTCTTGTTGTTGCTTTTCGGATAGAACGGTCGTCATATTGTTCCCCTCGCAGATCGCCTATGGGGAGCAGATTAACAGGTTCGGAGCCCGATGTCACCTGGGGTAGGTCCACTGGATAGGTCCACCAATCTCGACCTGATCCCTGCTTCGGGGTGCAGCGGGTCCAGGGGGACCCGCGCAGACCGGGGGGTCTGCCCCACATAGCAGAAAATTTCCACTACGGGCGGCCCTTGAGGAATTCCTGCAAGGCGTCGAAGGAAATCCCCCAGGCCGTGCTGGGCCCTTCGTATCCCTTCAGCTCCACTTCGCGCCTGGCAAACGGGGAACTCGAACCCGCCGTCAACATCAGTTCCTGGAACGTGCGCGCGCCCAGCGCCACGCCCAGGCCGATCTGCTTGGTGGCCGCTTCCAGACGGAATGCCGCATTCACGGTGTCGCCCAGCGCCGTGTATTCCGAGCCGCCCACGATCGCCGAACCCGTATTCACGCCCGCCCCGATTCGCAGAGGCCCCGGCAGCGGCAGCGCCTTGCTGATTTCCTCCGTCGCCGTCGAGATCTCGCTCACCGCCCGCAGCGCCTTCATCAAATCGGCCGCCAGGTTCTCCGGATGGTCGTGTATCCACACCGCCATCACCGCGTCCCCGATGTATTTCTGCGCCCAACTCCCCAGCCGTTGCGTAATCTGCCCCGTCCGCAGAAACCACGTGCCGATGGTCTGCGAAAGCAGCGATTCCGAAACCGTCCGCGCCAGCGGCGTGAAGTCGCGGATATCCACCACCACAATGGTGGTGAGACTGTGCGTGTGGATGGCCGAGGTCGGCATGTTGCGCGTGTCCATCTCCGGCATCGAGAGCGCCGCGCCGCCAGCCGCCGCGCTGCAGAAGATCAGCTCCTCATCCCCAAACAGCAACCGGTCTTTGTCGTTGAGCACCAGCGGCAGGCTCACCCGCCGCGCATTCACAAAAGAGCCGTTGCGGCTCCCGAGGTCCACCAGCGAAAAATCCCCCGCGTCCTTGCGTTGGATCAGCGCGTGCAACCGCGACACAGAGCGGCTGTCCAGCAACACGGCGCAGCCGTCGCCGCGGCCGATCGCCCAGGTCTGTCCGTCGCCCAGCGGATAGCGCCGCCCGCTCGATTCCTGCAGCAGATATGCTTCTATCATCGAGGGTGTCACTCCACACCAATTTACCAGAATGCGCCCGGCCGTCATGGAACGAGCCCTATAAATGTCCTGTTTTGTACTAGAACCAGCCCCCGAGTTAGTACAAACGGTACATTATCGCAGCTTTATTGCGAGGAACTAAGGGTAAACTATTTTCAGGAAGCGCCGATCTAAGTACTTAGGAAAAACTCTGATGGCAATTCAGTACGTCTTTATCTATCTGCAGTTGCTGGACCTGCTGACCACCCTCGTGGGTTTCAGGCTGGGCGCCTCCGAGGCCAGCCCCTTCATCCGCCTGTTTATGCACGCCAGTCCCGCGCTGGGGATACTCGCTTCCAAGGCCGTCGCTTTGGCTTTAGGCGCTTTCTGCGTGTACATCCGGAAAAACCATCTCATCCGCTGGGCTACCTACTGGTATAGCGGGCTGGTGGTGTGGAACCTCATGATCATGCTGGTGTCCGCAAGCGGCCACGCGGCGTAAGACAGGCTTACCGGCGCCTCACGGCCTGTCTGGTGGGGCAGGCGCTTTGGCCCGCCAACGGCTCTTGAATGGCGAGTTCTTGACTCCCTCAGCCCCGCCCCAGCCACGACGACGCCATGACCATTGCCGCCAGCAGCGCCAGTTCGGCCAGCAACTGGAATACGCTCATCCGGCCGGCAGCGTCTCCGATAAAGGATCCCATTCCGTACTTCCGCATGGCACACCTGCTTTCAAGACTTTGAGCACCATCTTCCCGTTCTCATCCAGGTCTACCTGGTAGAGCGGCAAGTCGCTCTCCCGCACCACGTACGCCCCAGCTTGCAGCTCCCACGATTGCTGGTAGGAGTAAGCCACATAGGGATTCTGCGCTTCCGCCCGTATGCGGAACTGCGCCGTCGACGGCTCATAGTTGGCGTAGCTGTAACAATGGCCGACGCACACCCGGTCGATGATGTGCGCCAGCGCATTCACGCGCAGCTCCGGATCCTGGAAGGCGCTGATCACCCGCTGCCCCGGCGAGAGCTTCGCCACCGTATCCTGCATCCGGTCCTCGAAGGAATTCAGCGCGCGCTCGTCCCGGTACAGGAACCCGAAGAACACCATCGCCACCAGTCCCAGCGCGTACATCTCCAGGCGCCTCGGCCGCGCCGCGCCCAATAGCGCGCACACGCACACTCCCACTCCCAGCGACATGCGCTCGGCGATAAACGCCAGCGAATGATGGAAGCCCGGAATCAGCACCGTGGTCGGCATAATGAACACGCCGGCCGCACTGATCACGCAGAGCTGGAACGGGACCCCCGCAATCACCTGGCGCGCCCCCGACAGGTGAATCAGGTTCAGGAACAGCAGCCCCCATACCAGCAACAGCCCCAGCATCACCACGTAGTATTTCGCGTCGAATACCCACACCTGGTCCACGCCCGTGGTCAAGTTGATTTGCTGCGGAGACCACTGCGATACCATGGTCCGGCCGATGGCCGCGTGCAGCAGCACCATCGCCACGAGCGACGCCGCAATCACGTACACCCGCAGCCGCGGCGCCAGGCGCCGCGCCATGAGCAGGTAGCCCACCAGGCACCCCGCCCACACTACCGGCAGCGCGTGCGCCACGTACGCCACCACAAAGACCGGTGTCGCCATCGCCATCCGCCGCGCGCTCCAGTCCCAAACCATGGAGAGGCCCCAGAAACACAGCCCCAGGCTCAGATAAAAATTGAAGAAGCCCATGTGGTACACCCAGCCATAGGCCAGCATCGCGACGCACGGCAGCAGGTGCCACGGGCGCCGGCCTCCTACCGCTCCGATGAACGCGAAGGCGCCCCACACAAAAGTCAGCACCGCCAGCGATACGGCAATCCGTTGCGCCGCTTCCGGCCCCACCACTTTGAACAGCCCGCTCAGAATCAGGTCGAAAAGAACGTTGGTGGTTTGCGGCACCATCACCAACCCTTGCAGCCGCCCGCTTTCGATCAATTGGGAAAGCCACGAGTTGTAAATGTGGCTCGAAAGATCCCCCGCCTGGATGCGTGGTTGCCAATAGCAGGGAATCAGAAACAGAAGCGATACCAGTACGTAGACCCACTTCGAGTCCATCAGCGCGGCAAGGCCCCGGCGGGACGGGCTGGCGGCCGTGGGGACGGGGCGGTCGGTCGGTTGGGTGTGCATTTATCTATTCTCCAACCGAATGGATTGAAATTCAGGGATGAGGTCGAAGGGAGTCTCGACCGACGCGATACTTTCCCCACTCTGCCGGATGTTCCGCTCCGCAATTTGAGCCTCAACTCCCCCCGATGCCAGTTGCAGATAGCCGATACGCATTGGATCGATGCGCATGATCCGGCAACACGTGGCGTCCACCGACACCGGGTCCGCGCCCGCCACCAGCACCCCCGCTTTTTTCGGAACGCCTTGGATCGGCCCGTTTCCTTGCATGCCCACAATCCCGTCCACAATCGCGAACTGCCGCGGAAACAACGCGTGCAGATCCGCGATGCTTTCCTGGATCCCGGCCCAGTGCAGCACGTTCTTCGGCCACCCGTAGACCGCGCCCGGCACCAGCCCGAACAGGTTCTTCATGGAGAGCGTCGCGCCCACCCAGTGGTGCGTCTTCATCTTGGGCATCGACACCAGCAGGTCCGCGCCCAGCGCCGTGTTCGGCAGGTACAGCTTCTTCATGCGGGAAAACTGCCGCAGCGGATTCACGCGGCTCACGTCGTCCAGGTTGAGGTCCACGAACAGGTCTTCGAAGCGCGGCACCGTCTTGAAGTATCCCGCCGCTTCCGCCAGGTCCAGCGTGTTGCGCCGGTGCCCCGGGCCTTCGGCGATCCGCACGCTGGCCGCGCCCCGCGCCCGGAACGCTTCCAGCGCCGCGTGAACCACAATGGGGTTGGTGTTGATGCTGCTCTCCGGCTCGAACTCCACCAGGTTGGGTTTCAGCACGACGTTGCGCCCCGCGACGTCGACCCGGTGTTCGTCCAACAGCCGCCGCACGGTGTCGTAGACGCTCTGGTCGTAGGCTGCCGCTCGCACCACGGAGACGCGCGCAGGCGTCACCGGCTTTTCGACGTTGCACGCCGAAAGCGCCACCGCGCCCGCGGCGCCCGCCGCGGCCGCCAGCAATTCGCGCCTGGTGATGGTCTTGTGCATCTTCAGCCCCAAAACAAATCGCTGCCTTTTTGTACCGCGCTCACGACCATCGCGAGCGACCTGTCCGGCAGCGTGCGGCTAGTCACTCCCGACGGCATGCAGTAACCCTCCGGCAGCTCCTGGTGCGCCAGCAGGCCCAGCCGCAGCCAGTTCAGCGCGTCCGCCGACCGGCACTCCCCCAGAAACCGCCGGGCCACCGTCAGCGCCTTTTCCACTTCCGGAGATCGAACCCCGCGCAACGCCGCCAGCGCCTGCCCGGTGGTCTCCGGATAGGGCCGCGATTCGTATCCGTACGTCCGCGCCGACCCGTGGTTCCATCCTCCGTCGCGGCACATCCGCCGCATGAGGAATCCCCGGCCTTCCTGCACCCGCCGCCGCACGTCCGCCCGCGGCGTCCGGGTGTTCTCCTTTTCCAAGGCCAGGATGGCCAGCGACGTCGGTCCCACCCACGCCGCCGTGCCCGGCACCCACGGCCATCCCGCAAACTCCTGTTCCGCCGGCCGCGCATTGCCCAGCAGCCACTCCCGCATGCGATACGTCAGGGTGGATTCCTCGCCCGTCATCCCCAACAGCCACGCGATCGCGCGCCGGTGTGCTTCCTGCCCCAGTTGTTCCGGAGGCAACAAAGCAACCAGCGCCGTCACCCACGTGCTTTGGTCGATTCCGGGCTGCGCCGGCCAGCCTCCGTCGGCGCGCTCATTCCGCACAATCCATCGCAGGCCCGGCCGGGCGTACTCCGTCTCGCCAGCCGCCAATAGCGCCAGCACGGCGTACACCGTCGGCTCCGTCCAGGACGCCCCTCGGACATACGGCCAGCCTCCATCCCGGTTCTGCTTACCGACCAGTTCCTCAATCGACATGATTCCCATAGAGAGCTGGCGAAAATCGCCCCCAGTTCCCGCCAGCTCTACAGCGCACTCATTACCGCATCGCCCGGCGCCTGCGGCGGCGGGACAGCAGGACGACCAGCGTCACGCCCGCCCCCAGCCAGATCGCTCCTTGAACCGCGAGGTCCATCTCTTATCTCCTTTCGTCTTTCGGTCGCTCCTCGTCTTGGACGCGTCTAGCGCTGCTGTCTACGCGCCCGGCGGCGCCGCAGGAAGATCAGCAGTGTCCCGCCGGCTCCCAGCCAGATCGCCGCTTGAATCAAAGTCTCGGACATATTCGTTTTCTCCTTGTCTTGATTAATAAGAACCACCCATGTGCTTCATCATCGGGAACAGATATTTGAAAATCTGTAAGATGCCCGGGCCCGCCGCGACAATCAACATCGACGGCAATATAAAAAAGAAAATCGGGAACACCAGCTTCACGCCGACTTTGCCGGCGCGTTCTTCGGCTTCCTGGCGGCGCGCAATCCGCATAAAGTCCGAGTGCGTGCGCAGGGAGTCGCCCATGCTGGTGCCGAACCGGTCGTTCTGGATCAGGATCGCCACCAGCTTGCGGATTTCGGATTCGCCGGTGCGCTCCGCGAAATTTCGCAGTGCGTCCGAACGCCGTTTGCCGGCCCGCATTTCGAGCATCACCAGCAACATTTCTTCGCTCAGTTGCGGATGACTCACTTGCAGCTCCCGCCCCACGTGCTGGATCGCCTGGTCCAGTCCCAATCCGGCTTCCACCGAAACCACCAGCAGGTCCAGCGCGTCCGGCAGCGAAAGCCGCAGGATCTCCTGCCGCCGTTTCACCCGCTTCTCCAGGAAGAAGCGCGGCAACACCCATCCGGCCGAGCACCCCAAGACCATCAGCATCAGCTTCATCATCGGGTTGGGAGGCAGCCGCGGTTCCATCGCCACGCACAGCACGAGCATGCCGAGCGTCGAGAGGATTCGGATTCCAACAAATACCGGCACCGCGTTATCCGATCGGAAACCCGCCCGCACCAGGGTCGCCCGCATGGTCGCCACGTCCGCGTCCGAAGACGGAATCTTGGTCCCCAACTGGTGCAGGAATGTAACGATCGTGCTCCCGCCCGGCTCGCTCGATTCTTCCACCACGCGCTGCGATTCCGTGATCACCGGCCGGCCGAGCTGTTTGAGGAACTTGCCCGGCTTATAGAAAATCCGGTATCCGACCCACGTCAGGGCGATCAGCAGCAGCAGGAATGCAAAAGTGGCAAATAGAATGGGACTCAGCATATTACACCTTGATGTTGATGATCCTCTTGATAAAATAATTTCCCAGGATCTGCGCGAAGATGGCTCCGCCGATCATCCACTTGCCGTCGCTGTCCTTCGCCATGCCCTGCAGATAACCGGGCGCCACCACCAGCAACCCCAGCATGGTCGCCACCGGCAACAGCGTCAGGATGGTGGCCGTCAACCGGCCGTGCGCGCTGGCGGCCTTCACCTGCCCCTTCAGGCGGAATCGTTCGCGGATCACATACGCCAGCCGCGAGAGGATTTCGCTCAAGTTGCCGCCCGTCTGCTTCTGTAAGAGCACCGACGAAGTGAAGAACCGCACGTCCAGCAAAGGCACTCGCTGCGAAAAATTCCGTAATGCCGTGTCCAGCGGGGCCCCCAGGTTCTGCTCGTTGAACAGTGCCCGGAACTCTTGCCCCAAAGGATCCGCCATCTCTTCGCCCAACATTTCCAGGCTGATCGAAAATGCGTGGCCTGCCCGCATGGATCGCGCCAGGAAATCCAGCGCGTCCGGAAACTGCTCTTCCAGCTTGTCCAGCCGCACTTTGCGCTTGTGCCGCACAACCAGGTACGGAATCGAGCCGGTGACCAGTGCGAAGATCACCGCCGAGGTCGGCCCGTTCAGCAGAATCTTCCACCACGCGCCCAGACCCAGACCCGGGATCATCGCCAGTCCCATGGCAGTGATCAGACGCGCCGACGACCAGCTCAATCCCGCCTGCTGGATCTGTTGCTGGGCGTGCTTGGAAAACTGGAACGACGCCAGCACCCGTTTGAATCCCGTGGGCTTCTCGAAATCGATATCCTTCAGCAGGTTGGTGACTACGATCACCGGCTCGCCAGAGGCCGTTTGCAACATTTCCGCCACCTGGCTCTTGCGCCGGGCGTCGAAGAATTTCAGCCCCACGCTCACTGCCAACAGCACGAGCGCGAACACTACCATGAAGGAGACGGCTACCGCGATCTGCATCTAGGTGATCTCCACTACGGTCTGGAACAGTTGCGTCGGCAGGGTGATCCCGCACGCCTTGAGACGTTCGTAGAACTTCGGCCGGATTCCGGTTGCCCGGAACCGCCCTCTCACCTTGCCGGTTTCCGAAATCCCGGTCTTCTCGAACAGGAAAATGTCTTGCAGGGTGATCATTTCCTGCTCCATGCCGACCACTTCCGTGACGTGCGTGACCCGCCGCGTTCCGTCGCTGAACCGCGAGGTTTGAACGAACAGGTCCACCGCCGATGCGATTTGCTGGCGCACCGAGCGGATTCCCATGTTGGCGTTCGCCATGCCCACCATCACCTCCAGGCGGCCCAGGCCGTCGCGAGGCGTGTTGGCGTGGATGGTGGTCAGAGATCCGTCGTGGCCCGTGTTCATGGCCTGCAACATATCCAGCGCCTCTTCCCCGCGAACTTCGCCGACGATGATGCGGTCCGGCCGCATACGCAGGGCGTTGATCACCAGTTGGCGGATGTGGATCGCGCCCACGCCTTCCACGTTGGGCGGCCGCGTCTCCATCCGCGCCACGTGGGTCTGCTGCATCCGCAGTTCGGCCGCGTCTTCGATGGTCACAATCCGCTCGTCTTCCGGAATGTATCCGGACAGCGCGTTCAGCAGCGTCGTCTTACCGGAACCGGTTCCGCCGCAGATCAGGATGTTCAGCCGCGCCTTCACGCAGGCCTTCAACAGGTCCAGCATCCCTTCCGTCAGCGCCAGCTTGGAAACCAGGTCCTCGCCCTTCAAAGCGTGCCGGCCGAATCGGCGGATCGAGAGCAGCGGTCCATCCACCGCCACCGGCGGGATGGCCGCGTTCACGCGCGAACCGTCCGGCAGCCGCGCGTCCACCAGCGGCGACGATTCGTCCACGCGCCGGCCCACCCGCGATACCACTTTCTCGATGATCCGCAGCAGGTGTGAATCGTCTTTGAACTCCACCGGCGTCCGGTACAGTTTGCCCGCCCGCTCGACGTACACCAGATGCGGCCCGGTCACCAGAATGTCGCTGATGGTGGGGTCCTGCAAAAGCGGCTCGAGCGGCCCCAGGCCGAATACTTCGTCCAGAATCTCTTCGATCACCCGGTCTTTTTCCACCAGGCTCAGGGGCGTCTTCTCTTCCTCCACCAGCTTCGCTACCGCCGCGCGAATTTCCGCGCGTACGCGTTCCCCGGCCATCGAGGACAGGGCCTCAAGATTGATCCGGTCCAGCAGCTTGCGGTGCAGCGTGAACTTCAGCTCCTGGTATTCCGGGGTATACCCCTCTTTGGTAAAGAGGCGATTGACCCAGCCGGTCTCCCGGTTCTCACCCGGCCTTGATACCGTATCTAGCAGCGTCGCCATCGTTTGTGTCCTTTAGCCGAACAGCGCAAACTTCTTCTTTCCGGTTTTCTCTTCTCCCATGCTCGCCAGTTTGCTTGCCAGCCGCGCCATGTGTTTGCCCAGATCCGAATTGCGGTTGAGCATCCGTCCCTCCGCGTAGGTTTCGTACAACTCCGTGTAGTCGTTGGGCACCATGCAAAAAATCGGCAGCCCCAGCATTTTCTCCAACTCGCCCGGGGTGATGTCCAATCGCTTGGGGGAACGGTTCAGGATCAGCTTGATGCGGTTCTTGCCGAATCCACTGTCGAGCAGCGTCTGCACGATCTGCTTGGATTGGTGCAGCGCGGGAACTTCCAGCGTCGTCACCAGGCACGCTTCGTCGATTTCTTCCAGCGCCGCCATCGCCATGCGGCTCAAACTCCGCCCCAGATCCACCAGCGACCAGTCGTAGTGCGGCCGCGCGAACGCCAGGATGTGGCGGATCTGCTCGTCCTTGATCTGCACCTTGGACGCCATGGCCAGCGGCGAGGCCACAATCTCCACTCCCGGAATCCCGTTCGAAACCAGCGCCTTCCAGTAATGAATGTCCAGCCGGTGCAGGTTGTTGACCGCATCCAGAATCGAATACACGGATTTCGTCTTGGTGATGAATCCCACCATCCCCGAGTCCAGATCCAGGTCCATCAGCAACACCTTCTGGTTAAGCCGCCCCAGTTCCGCGGCGACGTGCGTCACCAGGGTGGTCGCCCCGCACCCGCCCTTGGCCGACAGGAACGCGAAACTCTTGCCGCCTGATTTGGCGCCCGTCACGCTCCGCCGGCTGCGTTCCGCGGATCGCTTTTCGAGCGCCTTGCGCAGGGTTTCCTGCAACGGCGGATACAGGTATTCGTTGATCCCCGCGCGCATCGACGACAGAATCGAGTCCGAATCCGCCACGGTGTTCAACGCGATGATCATGGGGTCGCCGATGGCGCCGCGAATGGACGCTACCAGCCCCTCCAGCGGCTCTCTCCAGCCGCTGATATCGATCAGCACCACGTCCGGCCGCATGCGCTCCAGCCGGTCGATGAAGTTGCCGACGTCTCCCAGGTCCTGGTGCTCGACGATGATCCGGAATGGCAGCGCGGTCAGGCTGGCCTGCGCCTGTTCCCATAACTCTCGGTTCTCAATCGCCATTCCTATGGTCAGCGGGTACATGATGGATCTCCGGGCCAGCGGCTCACTGGCCGTTTCCCCCTCCGCCTCCTCCGCCGGGCGGCGGAGGAGTTGCCGGCGGGGCTACCGGCGTGGCTGAATTATCGATTCCGCCGTTCCCCATCGGCGCCGGCACGGTCGGCGTCGGAGCGGCTTGGCCCGGCTTCGGCATGGTCTGGATCAACTGTTCCACCGGCATCGTCGGATTCGGCGGATGCACCGGGACGGGTCCGGTCTTATCCATTCCCGGATGCCCCATAAACCCGCCCGTATTGTCTTCCATGAACGGTTTCGTGATTTTCAGCTCCGGTATGGGCTGTTGCGCCGGAATCGGCCGCACCAGCTCCGGCGTGATGATCACCATCAGCTCTGAATTGTTCTTGGACACTATTTTGGTTTGGAACAGCTTTCCCAGGATCGGGATGCTACCCAAGCCCGGTATTTTCGAAAATGAATCCGTGGTCTGCTTGTCCAGCAGTCCCGCGATCACAAAACTTTGCCCGCTGTCCAGTTCGATTTCGGTTTCCACCTTGCGCACCGACATGCCCGGAATCGTGAAACCTTGCAGCGTCACCGCATTGGTGTAATCGAGCGAGCTCACTTCCGGCTGCACGTGCAGCCGGATGGTGCCCCGCGGCGTGATGGTCGGCACGAAGTTCAGCCGGATGCCGTATTCCTTGAATGCGATGGTCACCGAGCTTCCGCCGCCCGACGAACCGGGCTGGATCATGGGATACGGAAATTCGCCGCCCGCCAGGAAGCTGGCCGGCTTGTTGTTGATGGTCACCAGGTTGGGCTCGGCCAGGATCTCCAGCAGGTTCTTCCCTTCCAGTGCGGTGATGGCCGCCTGCAGGTTGATGTCCTTGCGCATCGCAAAAAGGGTCACGAACGGGCCCAGCGCTCCTGCTTCGCCCGGGAGCGTCCCCAGGATACCCGCGCCAGCCGGGCCCACCGCCGTGGTCTGGTTGAACGCCCCGGTCAGGAAATTCGCGCCCAGGTTCAGACTCGCGCTCCGGTCCACGTCCGCGAACCGCACCTTCAGCAGAATCTGCGATTCCACCGGCGGCACGTCCACCCGCAGCAGGTTGACCGCCCTGCCCAGGGTGCTCACAATCGCCATGATCCGGTCCGACGACACTACATCCCGCACCGTGCCCCGCACGAATGCCGTGTCGTTGTCGAACGTAACGTTGATGTCGGCATCCGGAAAGTCCCGCGCGATCTGCTCCCGCACCGCGTTGAGCCGCAGCGGGCTCATCCGCACCGTGAGGTCGTAGATCAGGCGCGCATCGTTGTCCTGCCAGATAATCAGCGACGTCTCGCCCGGCTGCTTGCCGTTGATGAGCACTTCTTTCGGCCCGATCGCCACGGCTTCCACCAGGTTCCCGTTGGCCGTCGAGAGCCGCTTGATGGCGAGCGGGCTGTCGATGGTCAGCGACTTCCCGACCGTCACCGTCAGTTTGCCGATTACTCCGGGGGCGGCGGTCTTCGACACGCCTTCCTGCGCCGCGGCCGCCTGGGCCGGCGTAATGGAGTCGTCGGCGCGCACGGGCCCCGCCAGCACGCATGCGCTAACCGCCGCCAGCGCGATTCGAACTACTTGACCCGTTGTGAGCACCTATTTACCCTCCCCGCTCTTATCGAACTTGACTTCTGTCTTGCTGGTTCCCGAAATGATTTCCATGTTGAATGGCACTTCTTTCTTCGCCGGCGGCGGTGGGAGCGCCACCATGGCCACCGGTTTGGGCGCCGGCGCCCGGCGCGGCTTCGCCACTTCCGGCTCATCCATAGCCGGCGCCGGCTTCAGCCCCTTCCCGGCGGTGCCCCACATATAGGCCAGGTTGGTTCCCGGGGTCTTGGCCACTTCGTGGTCCAGCGGATTGCGCAGCACCATGCGGATGCTCGTCTGGCCCGTCGCCAGGCTCAGGATCTCGGCCTGTTCCGGCGTCACCAGCACGTTCACCACCTGCACTGCCATCGGCTTGCCTTCCGGGTCCTTTTTGAAATCTTGCCCTGCCGAGAGAATTTCGAGGTTCTGCAGCAGCGTCCGGCTCAACGTGCCCAGGCTGCCGTTCCCGCCGGGGCTATTCCCGGAGATCAGCAGGTCTACGTGCTGTCCCGCGGTCACGAACCCGGCCACGCCCACTACCTCGTTCACCGGAATGGTGAACGCGCGCATGCCTTTGGGGATCATCGCCGCCAGGCCGCCGCCCGCTCCCTTGGGAGCCAGCCGCGAGTCGATCACCGGCTCTTTGGCGTAGATCGGCGTGGTGACGCCACGCCCGTAAAGATCGGACAGCTTGTTGCTCGCACCGGCCGGCAAGGCACCCGACCAGTCCGCCAGGTACAGATCGCCTTCCTTCAGCACGGCCCCGAGCTCCAGATCCTTCGAAGCCAGCACCACCTGTATCGACGGCTCCGCCGCCTTGGCCGCTTGGGAGCGGCTCATGAGCGACTTGTAGGTAATCAGTCCTCCGGCCGTGGCGACCACGAAAGCAAATATCAGAACACCGACAAATCTCTTATTCATGCCATTCCTCGTTCCGCTCTACCAGCCACCGAGACAACCCCGCAATCCGGGCGGAAGCAGGCCGGCATGGGTATGCCGGCCCACTCCACCCGGGCGAATTAACTGGCCGCAGTCGCGGCGTTCGCCAGCTGCTGATTGCTGATCTTCCAAATTTTGTTGATGCTGCCGCCGGCGCCCAAGAAGAGGGCGGCCGACGCCAGCGCTACGAACGCCATGAGCAGGGTGTACTCGATGAGGTCCTGCCCCTGTTCGTCCTTCCAGAAATTACGCAAAAACGTCATTGTGTTCGCTCCTAAGTTTTTGTTTTCTTCTCCGTGATCGCTTGATCACGTGCCTGTGTTTTCGTGACCTTGCGATCACGGCCTGCTCCGCACGCCTGGTAGGCGGCGGTTATCGTTTTGCCCGCGGTCCTTTCCTGCGACCGGAAAATCAGAGCTACGCCGTCGTCGTAGACCAGGCGCCAGCGGCTCGATTCCTTCAGCGCGCCGGCAAGCGGCGTGTCAGGGGGCAATAAAATCGTGTCGACGTCGAACCCGCTGAGGATGCGCTCCCAGTCGTATTTCACGTTGAGAACGTCGGCGTACTTTTCTTCGAAGGCCGTACCGTAGTAATCGCTCCGGCCGTCCACAAATACTCTGTTCGAGGGATAGAGGCGCCAGATCAGGTAGTCGCCCCACTGGTCTTCGGTAAAG
>JBEKQS010000072.1:0-20695 GCA_049519475.1 Bryobacteraceae bacterium
ACCCGCGCCCATGGGAATCTACGGTGTTCGCGCTTGAGTACCAGCAGGTAACCCGCGAAAATACCCACGTAAAACAGCAGGCACATGGGCACCGCAAACAGGCACATATTGAAGATGTCGGGCGTCGGCGTTACCACCGCCGCAATAAAGAAAATGATGAGGATCGCGTAGCGGCTGTGATTCATCAGGAATCGCGGCGTGGCGATGTGGAACAGGATCAGGAAAAAGATGATCACCGGGAGCTCAAAAACCAGGCCTACGCCCAGGATCACGTTGACAAAGAGATCGAAGTAATGGGTGACTGTGACCATCGTCACTACACCCTGTCCCTTGCCGATTCCCAGCAGGAACGTCAGCCCGTACCGGAAAGCCACGAAATAGCCGAACATGCCCCCCATGATGAACAGGCCCCCGGCAGTGAGGACTACCGGAACCACCCAACGCCGCTCCCGGCGGTAAAGGCCGGGGGAAATGAAGGCCCACACCTGGTAAATCACCCACGGAAACGCCAGAAAAATCGCGCACACCACCGGCAGCTTGAACCAGATGATGTTGAATCCCTCCATGGGATCGATCATGGTCAGCTCGGGCGGGTAGCCGTTGTTCAGGAGGGCCACGCGGGCCGGTTGCCGCACGAATTCCCATAGCGGCTCGCTAAAGCACACGCTCGCGATCAGGGCCACCCCGATCCCGGCCAGGCACTTGATCAGGCGCGAACGCAGCTCCTCCAGATGCCCCAGAAAGGACATCCGCAGCATGCCGTCTTCTTCGTCGTCCTCATCCGGGCCCCTCGGCGGCCCGGGAAGCCTCGGCGGCTTGTCGCCCCCGCCAAAGAGGTTCATCAGCCGCTCGATGGCCGTATCGGATTCGGACGCACCGCCCGCGCCGGGAGCGCCCGCTCCCTTCGGATCGTCAGGTGAACTCATTCGCTATGCGTTGTGTTCAGACGTCGTGGAAACAGGAGCGTCCGCCGGTGCGGCCCCTTCGCCCATGGTCCCGCCCGCTTGCCCGGCGGTCTCTGTTTCGGCGCCGCGGGCGATGGTGCCCTCCGGCGTATGGTCTGATAGTGACTCAGCGCCCTCAGTTGCGGATGCGCTTATAGTGAGTGGGGTGACTTCAGTGGAATCGATGCTTGCCGTTCCGTAGGTTCCCTCGTAAGGAGTTTCCTGCGAGGAATAGTCGTAATTGAAAGTATCGTACTGATACTGGTTGACGATCGTTTTGATCGAATCCGTTTCCTGCTCCAGGCTCTTCATTTCCCGCTCGAACGTCGACTTCAGTTCATTCGAGGCTTTCCGGAATTCCGTGATCGCTTTGCCGACCGTGCGTCCGATTTCCGGCAGCTTTTTGGGACCGAACAATACTAGAGCCAGGACGAAAATAAACATCATCTCCGGCATACCCAGCGGGCCCATTGGTGTTTTTGCCTCCTCTAGCTCTCTACCCCATCATAACACCCGTCGCCGCTCCGCTACGCTGTGGGGCAGACCCCCTGGTCTGCGCGGGTCCCCCCGGACCCGCTTTTCGCGCGAAGAATCAGGCCTCTGGAACACGGGAGCGCAGCGGCGATCTTTCAGCGGCTTCTACGGCACCGCCTCCCGCAGCACCTTCCGGCTCTGCTCCGCGCGGAATTGCCGCAGCTTCTCGCGCAGCTCCGGCCGGCTGTTGGCCAGCATGGCCACCGCCAGCAGCGCCGCGTTGCGCGCCCCCGCCGCACCGATCCCCAGCGTCCCCACCGGTATCCCCGCCGGCATCTGCACCGTCGAAAGCAGCGAATCCAGGCCTTTCAGCGCCGCGCTCTCCATCGGAACCCCCAGCACGGGCAGCACCGTGTGGGCCGCGCAAACTCCCGCCAGGTGCGCCGCGCCGCCCGCCGCCGCGATGATCACTTCCATGCCGCGCCCTTCGGCCCCGCTTACGTACTCCGCCGTCTCGGCGGGCGTACGATGCGCCGAAAGCACCCGGCACTCGTGCGGAACTCCGAATTGCGCCAGCACTTCATCGGCCTGGCGCATGGTCTCCCAGTCCGACTTGCTGCCCATGATCACCGCGACCAGCGGAACGGCCGAAGCCATGGTTTATTGCCCCTGTGCCAGCGTATACCCGGCCTTGCCGTCGAAATTGCGCAGCATCTGCGTCGCGCCGATCTCGATTCCCGCCCCAACGATGCGCTCGAGCAGCTTGTTGACCTGCCCCGGAGTGGCCTTGCCTTCGGACAGGTAGCGGCAGCGGAAGCTGTCCGTGCAGAAGGTCCACGCGTTCCCGCCCGGCCACACCTTCACGCCGCGGTTGTCGATCATCTCCAAGCTCATCCCATCGCCCGCCAGTTTGCCCGCCGCCGCCGCCAGTTGGTTGGCGTCGCGCGACGGCCAATAGACGAATACGTCGACGCCCTTCAACTCCATCTGCACGGTGTTCGCCGCCGGCCCTACGGCCACCGGCGCCGCCGCCGCGGGCCTCTTGGCGTACTGCACCGGCTTCAGGGTATTGGGCTTCTGCCCCAGCCGCGCGATCACCGCCGCGGCGAATTCCTTCGTCCCCACCTTCAGCGTGCTCACGCCTTCCGTGAAAATGTCGTACGTGTGCACGCCATCCTCGATGGTCCGCAGCCAGGCGTTGTGCACCTGCTCGGCCGCCTCCGGCTGGTTGATGTGCACCAGCATCAGCACCGCGCCCAACAGCAGGCCCGACGGGTTCGCCAGGTTCTGTCCCGCGCGCCGCGGCGCCGAGCCGTGGATCGCTTCGAACATCGCGCACTGCTCGCCCACGTTGGCCGACCCCGCCAGTCCCACCGACCCCGCAATCTGCGCCGCCACATCCGACAGAATGTCGCCGTACAGGTTCGGCATCACAATCACGTCGAACGCTTCCGGCGTGTCCGCCATCTTGGCCGCCCCGATGTCCACGATCCAGACTTCCTTCACAATCTCCGGATACGCCGCGCCAATCTCCTCGAACACCCTGTGGAACAGCCCGTCCGTCATCTTCATGATGTTGTCTTTCATGAAGCACGTGACCTTCTTGCGATTGTGCAGCCGCGCGTATTCGAACGCATACCGCACAATCTTCTCGCTGCCCGGCCGCGAAATCAGCTTGATGCACGACGCCACTTCCGGCGACAACTGGTACTCGATCCCCGCGTACAAGTCTTCCTCGTTCTCGCGCACAATCACCACATCCATGTTCGGATGCTTGGTCTCGACGAACGGAGAATACGACACGCACGGCCGCACGTTGGCATACTGCCCCAGCGTCTTGCGCGTGGTCACGTTGAGACTCTTGAATCCTCCGCCCTGCGGCGTGGTGATGGGAGCTTTCAGAAAGACTTTGGTTCGCAGGAGCGACGCCCACGAACTCGGTTCAATGCCGGAGCTATTGCCGCGCAGATAAACCTTTTCGCCAATCTCGATGGTTTCGATATCGAGAGCCGCGCCCGACGCTTCCAGGATCTGAAGCGTGGCGCCCATGATTTCCGGGCCGATGCCGTCGCCGTACGCGACGGTGATAGGTGTTTTGGTGGACATATTGGAACATCCAGCATAGTTGCATTGCTCGACACCGCGCAACCGGACCCAGTCGTCTTTTTCTACAAATCAAGCCGCGGAATCCCCCCAAAATGTGGGGAACGCCACAAAGAGCGACCATCGAGCCGTGAAGGCGCCGGGCCTACCCGCTCGTGATCTATGCTGGCGGCGTGCCATCCGAACCGGCCTTACCGTTGCCGTGAAGTAAGCTATTGCGAGAGTTCGAAAGAAACCGCGATATTCGTGAGCACAGTGACCGGCTGCCCGTTCAGCAACGCCGGCCGGTACTGCCACTGGCTCACCGCATCGGTTGCGGCAGTCACCAGGCCGGGGTCCACATCGGTGTTCATCACGTGCAAGTCCGAGACGGTACCGTCCTTCTTGATCAGCGCTTCAATCATCACCGTGCCAGTGACGCCATTGGCTTTCAGATCCGCGGGATAAACCGGCGTCACCCTTTTGAGAATCATCGCGGCTTGCACATTGCCGCCTACCTGAATTCTCGTTGGTGTGGTTGTCTTCGCGGCGGGCGCGGCCGAGGTAGGCCGTGCCGCCTTCACAGAGATCGTTTCGCTCAAATCGCCCAACGTCAAGTGCGCATTCGCCACCATTGCTTGCCCGCCCGCCACCGTAACTTGCACCCGCATCGTTTTGAATCCGGGCACGGTCACCTCCACCGCATATTCCCCTGGCAGAAGCGCATTGAAGCGGTAGTTGCCGGTAAAGTCCGATACGGCGGTCTCCTGGCTCGATCCATCCACATTCTTCGCCGTCACGCGAGCATTGGGAACGAACGCGCCGCTGGGATCGTTCACCGCGCCGGACAGCGATCCAGTCGCTTGCGGCGCGTCGGCAGCCGGTTGTCGAACCGGCTCGGCAGCGGGCTTCGCCGCCCGCCGGGGCTTGGGAGCAGGCGCTGGTTCAGATAGTGTTTCAGCCGGTGCCTGTGCCGCGGCATCTGGAACCGCTTGCGCCGCTTCAATCGCGGAAGCCTGCGCCGGTTGCGCATATGCCGTAGTCACCGCCGAGCAAGTCAGCACTACCAGGCACGCCGCTGCAATTGCCGTCATCGCGCGCCAGGTCAACGGGCGCCGGTTGCGCCGTCGATCGAGGAGCGCTCGTACCCGCGATTCCAGACTGCCCACTTCGGCCATGGTCACCGCTCCGGCCGTCCAGCCGCGATTCGAAGCCAGCGCGCGCGCCAAGTCCGTCAAATGGCCTGCGTAATCGGCAGCCGGAACGCCGCGCGACACAACGGCATCGTCGCACGCCCGTTCGCGTTCCACCTTGAGCTGGCGCGCGGCCAGCCATGCCAGCGGATGGAACCAATACAGGCAGCAGGCCGCTTGCCCAATCGTCTGCGCCAGCAAATCGCGACGCTCCACATGGATCAGTTCATGCAGCAGCACCGTGCGTAGCCGTGCCTCGGACCATTCGCGCGCCTCAACCGGCAACACCACCGTTGCCCGCCATATGCCCCACGTCAGCGGCATCGAAACGCGAGCGCTTTCGTGCACGTGGACCACGCGGCTGTTCCCGCCGCACAAATCAGCCATTGCGTCTTGAGCGTACGGTGCATCGCCCGCGCGCCGTAACAACATCCACGCACGGAGCCGCCCAACCAGAAACCACCCGAAGGTGAGCGCGCATCCGGCCAGCCACAATAGCAGCGTGAGATTCCTGGGCGGCCGCACGGCGACGGCTGTTACGCTCATCACGCCGGGCTGGGCCACCGCAACTTCGCCTGGCAGGATCACGCCCGAAGCCGTCTGCAAACCCCATTTCGGCATCACCTGGACCATCGCGGGCAGTACCAGCAGCCCCGCCATCACCGCCGTCCATAAAAAGTGCCGCCACGCCGCCGGCGCCTTTCGCATTACTCCGTTGGCCGCAAACGCTGCCAGCAAAATAATAGTCCCTCTCCAGCAGCACTGCCACAGCAACTCCATCCACGTCATGATATTTCCCCTTTCCGCGCATCGTCCACCAGCCGCCCGATGCGGTCCAGATCCTGCTCCGATAACCGCGCCACCGTTGGATCCAGCAGCGCCGCCACTGCCTCTTCCACCGACCCTTCAAAGAACGTCGCCACCATGTGCCGCAGCGCCGACCGCCGCGCCGTGTCGCGCGCCAGCGTCGGCACGTAGACATAGCGCAGCGCCTCTTCTTCGTGCCGCACATGACCCTTCTCTTCCAACACGCGCAGCTTTGCCCGCACTGCCGAATAACTTGGCCGGTCCGGCAGCGCCTGGTGAATCTCCGAGCCGCTGGCGCGGCCCAGCTGGTACAGGATGTCCATGATCTGGCGTTCCCGGCGGCTCAGATTGCGGTGTCCGTCTTTTTTCATATCGAATGTTGCAAAAGCAGCAGCCTGTTGTAAAAATAGCACCGCCGGAGGTTTCGGTCAAGAGGTTTCCCCGCTCTGTGGGGCAGCCAATCCTGGCTGCCGCCGGCTTTCAGCCGGCGCTTTTCCAAGTCCCGCACCCCATCAGCCGTACAATAAAAGATCACCGATGCCGCAAGCCGAATCTCGCGCGCCTGCCTTCGCGCGCTATGCCTGGGGCGTGCTCGCCTACAACCTGGCAGTAATCCTTTGGGGCGCGTATGTGCGCGCCACCGGCTCCGGAGCCGGCTGCGGCAACCATTGGCCGCTCTGCAACGGGGAAATCACGCCGCATTCCCCCGGCATCTCGACCCTCATCGAATTCACCCACCGCGCCTCTACCGGCCTCGACGTCCTGCTGGTCGCGATCCTGATCTTTTGGGCCTTCCGCGCCTTCCCCCGCCAACACCCCGTGCGCCTGGCCGCCGCGCTCTCCGGCGCGTTCCTGGTTACCGAAGCTCTCATCGGCGCCTTCCTCGTCAAATCCCAGCACGTGGTGCGCAACGCCGGTATTTACTCGCTCTCCACGCACCTCGTCAACACCCTCACGTTGCTCGCCTGCCTCACTCTCACCGCCTGGTGGGCATCCGGAAAGCCTCTCGTCCGCGTGCGCGGCAAAGCCGCCTGGCTGGCCGCCATCAGCCTGCTCGCTGTGATGCTGCTGGGAATCACCGGAGCCATTGCCGCCCTGGGCGACACGCTTTTCCCCGCTCCGTCCCTGGCCGCCGCCATGGCTCGCGATTTCGACCCCGCCGCCAGCCTCGTGCTGCGCCTGCGCGGCCTGCACCCGCTGTTTGCCGCCGCCGTCGCCGCGTGGCTCTCCGTGTACGCCGTTACCAGCCTGCGGGCCGCCCGGCACGCCGCCTTGCGCCTGGTGGCGATGGTCTGGCTGCAGCTTGCCGCCGGCCTGGTCAACCTGCTGATGCTGGCGCCCGTCGCCATGCAATTGCTCCACCTTTTGCTCGCCGACCTGCTCTGGATCTCGCTCGTCCTCCTCTGCGCATCCGCACCCCAGCTCAAGAAAGACTAAAGTTCCCGCCCCCTCCCGCCGATGAACTCACAGATGGGATGGATTAGTATCCTGATTGCCTGCATCGCCGTGGCGCGACCGGTCGCCCAGCCCTCAGCCGCCCAACCCCCCGCCGCCGTTTCCTCCGCGGACCCGATGCGCGCCGCCATCCAGAAACAGCGCGCCGCCGCGCGCCAGCAGGCCCGATCCGCCGGCGCCTGGCTGCTTCCCTGGTCGGACGATCCCCCCATAGCCGGGTCGGACGAACCCGCCATTCGCTCGCCGTCGCCGCCGTTGGCGCCGGGCGACCTCATCGACGAGGCAGTTGCCGCTCCCCTCATTGAAACCGCGGCCAAGGCCAATGAAATCCAGATCCCTCTCCTGCATGCCGTCATCGAGCAGGAATCCGCCTTCCACCCCTGTGCCGTCTCGTCCAAGGGTGCGCAGGGCCTCATGCAACTCATGCCCGATACCGCCGGTTCGCTCGGCGTCAAGGATCCTTTCGATCCCCAGCAGAGCATCGATGCCGGCGCCCGCTACCTCAAGCAATTGCTCGACAAGTACAAGGGCGATCTCAAGCTTTCGCTTGCCGCCTACAACGCCGGCCCTGCCACCGTGGACGCCGCCGGCGCCATCCCCGATATCCCCGAGACCCGCGACTACGTCGACGCCATCCTTAAGAAAATCAAGTAGCGCCCCGCTGGTCCTGCTATGCTGGCCTTGGATACGGAGTCTTCATGAGCCGGAAAGTTCTGATTGTCACCGGAGACGGCGGCGACAGCTTTGAAACTCTCTACGCCTGTCACCGCTTCCGGGAGTCCTTCTGGGAGCCCGTCGTCGCCGCTCCCTCGCGCCGCCATCTCCACATGGTCACCCACGATTTTGAGGCCGGTTGGGAAACCTACGTCGAGCGGCCCGGCCACGCCGTCGAAGCCGATGTCGCCATTACCGCCGTCTCGGCCAAGGACTTCGTAGCCGTCATCGTTCCCGGCGGACGCGCGCCCGAATACCTCCGCAACGACGCCAGCCTGCTCGATTTGTTGCGCGAGTTCGCCGCCCAGGAAAAAACCATCTGCGCCATCGGCCATGGCATTCAGGTGCTCGCCGCCAGCGGTCTGCTGGAGGGCCACACGGTCACCTGTCACCCGCACGTCCGCGTGGAAGTGGAGCGCTGCGGCGGCCGCTACGCCAACAAGCCGGCCATCCGCGACGGCAAAATCATCACCGCGCAGACCTGGAAAGCCCACCCCGAGTTCTACCGCGAAGTCTTCGCCTCCATCGGCGCGTGAACCAGCCGCATCCGCGCTCCCCTGCTACAATCTGGTTATATTACTGGATATACGGAGGAATCCGCCATGAGCACCACGCCGCAAAGACGGGCGCTGGACAACTACCGGAAGCGCCTCAAGCAGCGAGGGATGGCCCGGTTCGAGGTTCTTGGGCTCGACGCCGATCGCGAGTTGATCCGATCGCTCGCCAGACAGCTCGCCGGCAATGGCCCTGATTCGGCGCGCCTTCGCGCCAACGTCCGTCTTACCATTTCGGGGGAAGCGCCGAAAAAAGGCGGTATCCTCAGTGCATTACGCCGGTCGCCTCTGGTCGGCGCCGATCTGCATCTCAACCGTCCGGTGACTCCGGGCCGCAGGGTTTACCTGTGAGCCGGAGCCTGCTCGACACCAATATCATCAGCAATGTCACCAAACCCGTGCCAGCGGAATGGCTGGTCGCGTGGATGGCTGAACAAGCCGACGAGGATCTGTTTATCTCTTCTCTGACAGTCGCTGAGATCCGGCGCGGAATACTGGAGAAGCCTGCCGGAAAGAAGCGCAGGGAATTGGAACGTTGGTTTTCCGGCCCCGAGGGCCCGCCAGCGTTGTTCGCCGGCCGAGTGCTCCCGTTCGACGAGAAGGCCGGCCTTATCTGGGCGCGGCTGATGGCCGAGGGGACGGCGAAAGGGCGGCCACGGAGCCCACTCGACATGATCGTTGCCGCAGTCGCCGAAGCGAATGATTGCGTGGTCGTCACCGAAAACGAAAAAGACTTCGCGGGCCTGAAGATCGTCAATCCCTTGCGGCAAACTGACAAGTGACGCGCGATGACTCCCCGCAAGCATACGACTGGCCTGGGCCAGACAGAATGACAAGGAACCGGGCATTTCGAGGGCAGGCGACGCAACCCCCAAACGCCAGCCCGAGGCATGCTCTTCACACTTAAGAGCCTACCAGCCGGTCGTAATCTGAGTGGGTGCCGATCCAAACCCAGATCATCTTCTCGCCCGCTAGCCTGCCGAGGGCCCGATAGTGGTCTCCGACGCGAATGCTGAAACGATCCTGGCTTCCCTGCAAACGCCGGAAACGGAGCGAGGCATGATAAGGGTTCCGTCGCCACAGATTGTAATTTTTGACGGCAAGCTTTTGAACTTCAACGGGCAACGCTTGGAAGAGTTCCCAGAATCGCCGCGTGGCGACGGATCTCACTCTTGAGAAGGCCAGTCTCGAAGAAGGCCTTTCGCCGATTCACTCTCAGCTTCGTCAAAGAGGAAATCCAGCTTGCCCGCGGAGGAGTCGGCATCCAGATGATCGTCCCATCGCCTTTGCTCGCGCACGCGAAGCCATTGGACGATGCGCCGATATTCTTCCGGGGATAGGCCGTCGATCGCAGCCTCGATCTCCTCAACTCGGCTCATGCTTGGAGTCTATCACCTTCCTGCATTGGGCTCCATCCTATGCCGCGCAATACATAAGTGAGAGCTTTACGCAAATGCCGGCCAAGTGAGAGAATCCTAGCGTAGGGAGTACTCCAATCGGAGCCGCGACCGTAAGGGAGCGTTAGGTCTATGGGCAACGCCAGCAACGCTCCCTTACGGTCGCGGCTCCGATTGAGGCTTCCGCTCCCTACCTTCCGCCCCACTGCCGCGCCATCAGCTCCGGCATTCCCACCTTTGCTGCGAAGTAGTTCGCCTCGTTCAGCCGCCGGTAAACGTCGCCCGCAATGCCCGCCGCCAGCGGCCCAATCGCCGGCCGGCCTCCGGTCAGCAGAACCACGATCACCACTTGATGGCTCCCGGTCTCGTTGAACGAGCCGAACCATCCCAGGTGCGTGTGGTTCTCGCTGCAGGTCCCAGTCTTCCCCGCGATCTCACCGTCTTCGCGCGCCCGGTGCGCCGTGCCGAACTCCACCGCTCCCCGCATCCCCGCTTTGATCACCGGAATCAGGCGCGAAATGTCCAGCTTCCGCTTCACCCGCGGAACGAGTTGTTTCACTTCCTCCTGATTGCTCGGGTATTGCAGGTAATATAGCGTGCCGCCGTTGGCGAGGGCGCTCATCAGCGCCGCCAGTTGCAGCGGGGTCTGTTCCACTTCCTCGCCGAAGCTGGTCAGCATTCCCACTCCGCCGTTGCGCGGGACCGTCCCCGGATAATGGCCCGGCTGCTCGCCCGGAATGCTCAACCCGGCCTTTTCCCCATACCCGTACAGGTGCGCGTAGTAGCTGACTTTCTCAAAGCCCAGCTTCTCTCCCAAGGTGGCGAAATAATAATTGTTGGAGTGCGCCAGCGCATAGGTCAGATCCATGCGCATGCCGGGAACCCGCAGCTTGGTAGCCGGCTGAATCACCTTCTCCGTCAACCCCGCCAGCGCCACTGAAACCTTGATGGTCGAGCACGGCTGGAACCCGCTCCCCGTCGCGATCTTCTGGTTGACCATGGTCAACACCCGCCCGCTCGCCGGATCTACCGCCACCACCGACCCGTTATACGGCCCCAGCGCTTCCACCGCCGCGCGCCGCACATTCAGATCCTCGCCATCCACGTGGTCGCCTACCGTCGAATCGGCAAAAGTCGGTTCCGTCCACGGACCGCCCGCAATCACCGGAGCCTGCACCGCCGGAGCCTTCGGCTGGACCTTCGGAATCGCCGCCTTGGTCTGCGCCATGGTCTTCACCATCACCGCGCGACTCCCCGCGGCGCGGTGCACGACGCGCTTCTTCTGCACCGCGCTCGAGCCCAGACACGCCACACATGCCCAGACCAGCGCGAAACGAAGCATCGGAGAAAGAGTAGTTGCGGGACGCCTGTTCATACCTAAACTATCGGCAACGGGCCGGAAGATCGTGAGGAACTTGTGCCGGAGCTTTCGTCGAACCACCGGCCGGAGCAGCCGGTACCTCCATCTTCCTTAACCCTCCAGGCTCCCGTCAAGCTGTTTTTCCCGTATTCTATTCCCCAGGTGCCCATTTGCTCCCGATTCTGCAAAAAGAGATTATCACCTGCCGCCGCTGCCCGCGTCTGACGGAATACACCGCGCGCATCGCCCAGGTGAAGCGCCGCGCCTGGCGCGACTGGGAATATTGGGGCCGTCCCGTTCCTTCTTTTGGCGATCCCGCCGCGGCCGTTCTGATCCTCGGCCTCGCGCCCGGCGCCCACGGCTCCAACCGCACCGGCCGCATGTTCACGGGCGATAAATCCGGCGACATCCTGTACCGCGTGCTCTACAAGGCCGGCTTTGCCTCGCAGCCCTCCAGCGGCGACCGCGACGACGGCCTGTCGCTCACCGGCGCCTACATCACCGCCGTCTGCCACTGCGCTCCGCCCGCCAACAAACCGCTGCCGGAAGAGATCCGCAATTGCCGCCCCTACTTCGAACGCGAGCTCGATCTGCTTCCCACTCTCAAAGTGGTCGTGGCCCTGGGCAAGATCGCCTTCGACAATTACCTCTACATCCTCAAGTCGCGCGGCCTCATCCGCAGCCGTGCGCCTTTCGTTTTCGGACATGACCGCCAGTTCTCCACCGCGCCCGGCCAACCGATCCTGGTTTCCTCCTACCACCCCAGCCAGCAAAACACCTCGACCGGCAAGCTCAATGAGAAGATGCTGCTGGCGGTGTTCCGCCGCGCCCGCAAACTGGCCGCTACTGGTTAATGGCGTGCACGACATAAGAGTGGCGTCGCTGGCGTGCTTGTGGGGTCAGGCTGAAAGCCTGGCCCCACATGGTTGATGTCGTCTTTTTTCTCCAGCCGCCGGGCCGTGTTACACTTCGCCTGATCTATGGCGCAGCAGCCACCCCACTCAGGCGCATGGTTGGCCATCCGGCGTCCCTTGCTCGTAGCCGTCGTCTTCGGCTGTGCCGTATCGCTGATGACCTCCGGCCGCTTGTCTCTTCGCCTGGTCGCGCCCGCCACACTCTATTGGACCTTCGTGCCTCTGCTCGAAATCGCCGGCCTGGCCGCCGTGTGGCCGTGGAAGCGATCTCCGGTTTCCTTCGCCCGCGCCATCGACCTCTTCTTTGTCAGCAACACTCCCTGGTCGCTCTGGTTCACCGCCTTTGCCGCCGCCTGGGCCTTCTTTCCGCCGGCACGAGTCTACGCCTGGACCGGAAACCCCTGGCCCTGGTACGCCTCCGCCCTGGCCGTCGCGCTCTGGTCCGCCTGCCTCGATTTCCGGTTCTTCCGCGATGTCCCCGGCCGCACTCCCGCGCGCGCCTGCCGCGACCTCGCCGTGCATCGCTTCATCGCCTGGACCGGCGGCGTCGTCTGGTTCATGGGCCCTGCCGCCCGGCAGGTGACCGCTGCCCGGTTGGGCCTATGAACTCCGTGCGCCTGGTCTCCGCCGGCCTGTTGCTGGCCGCCATCGCCGCCGGCACGCTCGCCGACCGGCCCGAGTCGAAACCCCCGCTCTGGATCGCCGGATATCGCGTCCTCGCCGCCGATTTCCACGTTCACTCGTATCCTCTGAGCGCCGGCACTCTGGCGCCCTGGGACCTGGTTCTCGAAGCCCGCCGCCAGTCGCTCGACGCCATCTCGATCACCGGCCACAATCAGGTGGAAGCCGGCCTGTGGGGCCGCTGGTTCGCCCGCCTGGTGGGAGGTCCCACGGTCATCGCCGGAGAAGAAATTCACGCGCCCGGCTATCACCTGATCGCGGCCGGCATTCACTCGACAATCAGTTGGCGCAACACCGCCGCCCAATCCATCGCCGAGATTCACGCCCAGGGCGGCGTGGCCATCGCCGCGCATCCCGTCCGCGGTTTTTGGGCCGCCTTCGATCCCCAGGCCATGGCCTCGTTGGACGCCTCTGAAATCATGCAGCCCGTCGTCTACGGTTACAACTACGGCGCCCGCGAGCTGCGCGAGTTTTACCAACGCACCCCGCTCGCCGCCATCGGCTCCTCGGACTATCACGGCATGGGACCGCTCGGCCTCTGCCGCACGTACGTCTTCGCGCGCGATGACTCCGAACAGTCCATCCTGGACGCCATCCGCCAACGCCGCACCGTGGTTTACGATCTCGAGGGCCGCGCCTGGGGCGATCCCCAACTCATCCAACTGGCCGCCGGCCGCCTGCGCGGTCGCGAGCCCAAAGCCTCCGGCGCGCTCGATGTATTCAGCCGCACGTGCGGCCTGTTGGGGCTAATCGGCACCTTAGTTTCGGGCCATCGCGTTGTATACTCGGCTATGGAAAAGGAGATCGTACCGAAATGAAACGAATCGTCATATGCGCCCTGTTGCTCGGCGGAATGCTGACTGCGCTGGCCCAGGTGGACAAGGAAAAGCTCAAGACCGGGAACAAGAAAAGTCCCAACGCGGAAACCTCCGTCACGGTGAACGGCAAGAACCTCTGGATCGCCTACCACGCCCCCTCCGTCAACGGCCGCACTATTTTCGGCGGCGACAAAGCTCTGCAGCCGGCTGACTCCGTCTGGCGTCTGGGCGCGGACTATGCCACCGTCCTGCACACCGATGCCGCGCTCGACCTCAACGGCCTGGCCGTCCCCGCCGGAGATTACGCGCTCTACGTGGCCCTGGACAAAGGTAAGTGGCAGCTCATCGTCAACAAGCAGTTGATGAACGCCGCGGGCAGTCGCAACCAATGGGGCATCAATATGGATGGCAGCACCACCGAAGACCCCGCCAAGGATCTCGGCCGCGTCGCCATGACCATGGGCAAGCCGTCGGCCCCGGTTGAAACTCTCAAGATCGCGCTCAGCGCCAGCGGTAACAAAGGTAAAATCGACGTGGCCTGGGAAAACGTCACCGCTTCCGTTCCCTTCACCGTAAAGTGAGTCCGCTGGTGGGGCATGCGGTGCTTGCCTGCCCGCACTTCAGTAAACTGTAAGTGCATGCGGCAGGAAGCGCCCTTCTTCGAAGGCAAAGAACCCACCCTGATCTACATCGCGAAGAAATTGAAGGACGCGCTCCGCCTGGAATCGGTCCTCACGGAAGCCGGCGTCGATTACGGCGTGGAAGCCGACGAATACCGCGGCGGCTTCATCTTCCTGACCACCCGCGTCGGCGCCTTCTTCTATGTGCTTCCGGAAGCCACCCAGGCGGCCCGCGAGCTCATGCAGCGCAATCGCTTCCGTCCCTACCTCGAGCCGGCGCCGCAGCAGTAATCCCGGCGTCCCTTGCCCGGATCGTTCAACATGCGCAGCAGCGCATCAATATTCAGGTTCACCTGCATTACGGTGGCTTCGTTGCGATCGAACGTCACCAGCAGCATCTTGGTGGTGCGTCCCAAATCCCCCAGGTAGATGTAAGCCGATTCGCCGTTGCGCCGCGAATGCACCCGCAGCAGCCGGTGCAGATCGCTTTCGCCGATGCGGTCCATGAAGCGATCCAGTTCCACCTCGTCCTGCTCGTCGCTCCGCAGATTTTCGAACACCGCCAGCTTGAAACCGGTCGCGCCGCCGGGGCGCACCACCTGGACGAAAAAATTGGCGACACCCATCAACGGGACGTGCGTCTGCCGCACGCCATACTGGTGCTCGATCGCCTTCACCACGCGGTCGAATTCCCAGTCCGCGCCCCAGCCGGCGCTTGAGATCCCGAGCAAGACCACCAGCAGCCGCGCCCTCATTTGCCACTCTTCTTTCCGGAGAGATGCACGTCCACATCCAGCTTGGGAATGCCGAACTCGCCGCCCAGCTCGCCCAGTTGCGAAGGATCGATGGCGCCCACGATGCTCACCACCGTCAGTTCCTTCGGCTCGGCCGCGATCAGCACGATGCCGGCCAGTTTTCCCTCGCCGCCATCCTTGAAGTAGACGTCCACATTGTCGCCCTCTTTGTTCTTCACCCCCACAACGCGTCCCCACGGGGCCGCTTGCACCTGCGCGCGAACCGCATCCACGTCCGCCGCCGAGTATTCTCCCGCGCCGGCGAAGGTGAAGCTGCGCACCGAGATGCTCTGGAGGCCGGAGATCAGGTTCCTGGCGCGGGACTGATCTTCATTCTTGCCGGAAAGGAGACGGCCGGCCAGCCGCAGCATGGTGCCGTCCAGAGTGATATCCACCGATTCAACGGCCTTGGCCGCCAGCTTGTCCAGATTGACCGGCAGCTTGATTTCCTGGGCCGCCAGCGTAGTTGCCAGCGCCACCAGCGCCATTCCTGCGATTCTCATTATTTCCTCCTGGTCCTGAATACGCCGGGAAGAAACGCAAAGGACGCAATTCTTTTTGCGCTTCAGGCGAGTTGGTCAGCCGGGGGAACTGGGCAAATGTCCAGTCGGGGCTACTCCCATTTTTCCGGCGAACTACCCTGAACGGAGTATGGGAACAAAATCGGAGACAGCCTAGAATAGTTACAGAAGTATGCCTGGAACGCCGGAAGAAGCAGCCGCGTCCAATAGTACTTAAAGCTACATGGCATGGAATTGAACATGAGCCAATACTCTCACGGCCAACCTCGCAGGTACGTGATTCTGGCCGGTGACGACGTAACGCGTTTGGCTGCGTACACCGTTCTAAATGTCCCTGCCCGTCGCCGAAATGGACACCATGATCCAACAAAGTGAGATATCGCATAGAGTTTGCCGTTATGGCACTGCGGTCTGCGCCGCTCTCTTCCTTCTTCAGACGACAGCCGCACCGTATCCTCTGCAGAACGCCCCTGCCGCCACGCAGCCAGGGCCGCTGATATCGGCCCAGCAGCTTGACGATCTGGTGGCGCCGATCGCCCTATATCCCGATCCGCTGGTAGGGGAAGTGCTGGCCGCTTCCACTTACCCGATGGAGGTCGCCGAAGCTGAGCAATGGTTGAGGGACCATACACACTGGAAACCCTCGAAGCTCATGGACGAGGCGAAAAAACAAAATTGGGACCCCAGCATACAAGGGCTGGTCGCTTTCCCCGATGTGCTCACTCATTTGACCCAGGATATGAACTGGACCACGCAGCTTGGTAACGCGTTTCTCGCCCAGCAAGCGGACGTGATGAAGGCGGTGCAGCGCATGCGGGCCAAAGCCGAGGCCAAAGGGACGCTCCGTTCGACGCCACAGGAGACCGTCACGACTCAGAACCAGGGTGGGCAGTCGGCGATCAGCATCGAGCCGGCAAACCCGGACGTTTGGGACGTGCCGAATTACAATCCCGCATACGTATGGGGACCACCGGACTGGGGAGTTTACCCGCCGCTTCTTTACCCGGGGATCGATGTGGGTCTGGGGTGGTATCCCGGTATAGATCTCGGTCTCTATTTTGGCGGCTGGGGCGGTTGGGGTTGGGGCGGTTGGGGCTGGAGCCCTAACTGGTACGGCGGGAACATGTTCATCGACAACTCTTTCTTTCATCGCTATGGTTTCCGGAATTTCCAGGGAGGAGGACTCTTGGGCAATTCCGTGTGGATGCATAATCCGGAACACCGTCTGGGCGTGCCGTATGCCAATCGCGAGGTGGCCGGGCGGTATGCGTCTAACGGTGCGGCCGGGAGGTCCGGCAGGGCTATGGCCCGCGGCTCGAATCGCGGGGCACTGGCGCCTCAGCAGCGCTTCGGAAATAAGGGCTTTGAACAGCGCGGATCGACGGGCAATCACAGTGTCTTCGGCGGGTATCAGCACGGTGGGATGACGCGCATGCAAAGCGATCGCGGCTTCTCAAGCATGGGAGCGGGGCGCACCGGCGGATTCGGTGGTGGTGGAGGCATGCGCGGCGGTGGTGGTGGGCACGGTGGCGGTGGGAGGCGATAGCATAATGACTGGCAGACTCTGCATCATTTACGCGGCGATGGCGATTGCATCCGCCGCGCCTTCATTCGCGCAGGAGCGCTTCGATTCACCCGACGCGGCGGCCCAGGCCGTCATCGATGCCGTGGACAACCACGACTCCGCGCGGCTGTCAGCCATTTTCGGTCCACGGGCGACTGGCATTCTCACTTCGGGCACTCCCGCGCAGGATCGCGCCGAACAGGCCGAGTTCGCGCGGCTCGCGCGCGCCAAGCACCGGATCGAAAGTTCTCCTATGCACCCGAATCGTGCGATTCTCGCGATTGGCGAGGAGGACTGGCCGTTTCCAGTCCCCATGGTCCGCGCCAACGGCAAATGGAGCTTTGACGCCTCCGAAGCCCCGGTCGAGATGCATGCCCGGCGCATCGGCGCCGACGAACTCGACGCCATCGAAATTTGCCACGGGTACGTGGAGGCGCAGTTGAAGTATGCTTCTGAGGATCGCGACAATGATGGCATGCTCAAGTACGCTCCCCGCCTCATGAGTACTTCTGGCCGGCATGACGGGTTGTATTGGGAAGGCGCGAGCGAATCGCTGGTCCCCGAGGGCTTCGCCCGGGCCGCATGGGACGGTACGCAGAAGGGACAAGCCAAACCCTACCACGGATACTATTTCCGCGTTCTCGATGGGCAGGGCTCCAACGCGCCGGAGGGATCGCACAATTACCTCGTTAAAGGTAAGCTTGTTGGCGGGTTCGGCTTGGTGGCGTGGCCCGCCGAATATGGAGCGACCGGAATTCACACATTCATCGTGAATCAGGACGGCGTGGTCTATCAAAAAGATATTGCGCCGGTTCCAGGCAAGGTGCCGTTGCCGATCACCCGCTTCGACCCGGACCATTCCTGGGAGCCGGTGGAGTAGGCCGGGTGCCGCAAGCAATCGACTCAGCGATCAGACCCGGAGGAAACGTCAATTGGATTCGGCGCCGCAAGACGCGCCCCTGCTCGACCATTCAAGAAGCGCATCCCGGCAGGCGACGAGGGCCGCCATTTCGGGCAGGGTGTCTCGAAACGGGCCTGTGCTGGTATCTACTTACACTTCACGGGTGAATATGCTCCAACCGAAAAGCGCTGGGCGAATCCTGCTTGCGTTCACGCTCGGTTATTCCTGCGCAATTGACGCTTACGGCTTCTCCTCTGCCTCGTTCTTACATCCATCAATCCAACAAGAAGAACTGACCATGTCATTTGTGGTGTGGGTAGTTCTAGGTCTGTCTGCGGGGTTCATAGGCGGCCGGCTTGCAAACAGGCGCGGGAAAGGCATTGTGCCTGACGTCCTGCTGGGAGTTGTCGGCGGCGTTACCGGAGGCTGGTTGTTCTACACTTTCGGACCCCCCGGTGTAAACGGCTTCCACCTTCTAAGTCACTTCGCGGCGGCGTTTGGCTCGCTGGTCTTTCTGCTCACGTATTACGGTCTTAGACGAGTTTAAGTCCGGTTCACTGCCGCCCATTCGTCCACTGCGTGTTATCGAAATTCCAGCCGCCGCCCAAGGCTCGATAGAGTTGGACGATCGCGAGCCGTCGATCCCGGGAAGTCTCCGAAAGACTGATTTCGGCGGGGTAGAGCAGTTGCTGGGCTTCCAGGACCTCATAATAGCTGGCAAGGCCCCCAAGATATCGCCGCCTGGCAATGGAGACGGAATCGGCAAGAGCCGCTACTTCACGCTTCTGTTGTTCTTCGACGGCGGACAATTTCTGCGAAGCGACTAGAGCATCCGACACTTCCCGAAATGCTCTCAGCGCACTCTGTGAATATTGATATTTGGCCTGATCGAATACATCGACCGCCGCTCGATACTCGCTGGTCAGCCGGCCGCCGGTGAAAACAGGGCCCGAAAACGAAGCCGCAAGCGCCCAGATGTCAGCGGCCCCGCCGCTCAGCGAACTGAGTTCCGGACTCACCCGTCCCAAAAGCGCCGTCAACCCAAAGCGGGGGAAGAAATTAGCATTTGCAATGCCGATCCTCGCGGATGCGCTTCTGAGACTCTGTTCGGCTTCGCGGATATCAGGCCGCCTCTCCAACAGTTGCGAAGGGATTCCGGCGGGAACAGTTGGCGGCGGGTTCATTTCTTTGCCCGGAGCAGCTCTTTCCACGGTACCAGGGTTGCGCCCGATAAGGACGCAAATTTGATTTTCCTTTTCCGCGATCTGCAGTTCAATGTCGTTCAGCGTTCCTTCAGCCGCGGCCAATGCCGCTTCGGCGCGTGTGACCTGCAAGCGCGAAACGATTCCCGCTCCGTACCGCTTGCTGAACAAGGTGTGTGTCGATTCGAAGGCGTCCCGGCTGTCGTGGGCTACTGCCACGCGCCCGTCCAACTCCACCAACTCCAAATAGGCCTGCGCCACCTCGGTAATCAGCGCCAGCATCAATCCGCGGCGGCCTTCTTCCGTGGCGAGATATTCCGCATTGGCCGCCTCGTTCGACCTTCGGATGCGGCCCCACAAATCGACTTCCCATGCCGTGGACAGACCTCCCAAAAACAGATTGCTGGTTTGGGTATTCGTGGGCAGCGTTAGCTCGGGGTCCATTTTATACACGCCATGATCGCGTTGAACTCCGGACTCCTCGTTGACGGTGGGAAAGTAAGCGGAGCGCGCCACCCCCCGATACGCGTCGGCCTCTTTGGCGCGGGCGATCGCCGTTTTCAAGTCGTAATTGTTCTTTAGCGCCTCTTTGATGAGGGCACTCAAGAAGGGATCGGAGTACACGCTCCACCATCCCTGATCGGCGAACGAGTTCTGTTCCGCTGCGGGCTGTCCGCGAAACGTCGCCGGAGCGGAGATTATGGGACGCTTGTAATTGGGTCCCATCAGACATCCACACAAAATAGTGCTGAAGACAAGAATCGCGGTCAAAGAAAGCTTCACGCCCCACTCCTTCGCCCGGCCATCCTATCCTTCAAATGCTCCACCGCGTAATAGCATACCGGGATGATGAAAATTGCCAGCAAGGTGGCCGCGAGCATACCTCCGATGACCGCTGTCCCAAGTATTCGCCTCCCGACCGCACCGGCGCCGCTGGCTATTGCCAGTGGCACGGTACCGAAAATAAAAGCGAATGCGGTCATTAGGATCGGTCTGAGGCGGATACGGGCCCCCTCAAGCGCCGCATCCAGCGCGGGCTTGCCCTGCATTCGTTCTGCTCTGGCGAACTCGACGATCAAAATAGCGTTTTTGGCGGATAAGCCTATTAACATGACCAGACCGATTTGAGCGTACACATCATTCTCAAAGCCCCTGATCCACAGAAACACGAACGCGCCTAGCACGGCGATCGGCGTCGCCAAGAGTACGCTGAAAGGAAGAGCCCAACTTTCATACTGTGCCGCCAGAATCAGGAACACGACCAGCAAGGAAAAGCCGAAGACCGCGACGGCGCCTACCTGGGTGGACGCCTTCTTCTGCTGGTAGGAGAGAGCATTCCAATCGTAACCCATGCCTTTCGGTAGCACTTGATGAGCCACCTGCTCCAATGCATTCATAGCTTGAACCGTGCTGTAGCCGGAGGCTGGCGACCCGGTAATCTCCACTGCCCGATATTCGTTGAATCGCGAAGTGAATTCCGGTCCCGCTCTTGTCTGGAGCGAGACTACGGAGGAAAGCGGTAACATCTGTCCCTCTTTGTTGCGGACGAAGAAATTCATGACATCTTTGGCTTGCGAACGGTATCCATCCTCGGCGGCTATATAGACCTGCCACGCCCGGCCAAAACGGTTGAAGTAATTCACGAACAGGGATCCCATGAAGGCGCGAAGGGTGCTGTATACGTCATCTATTTCAACACC
>JBEKQS010000073.1:0-20527 GCA_049519475.1 Bryobacteraceae bacterium
GCGTACCAGGAAATCCTGGGCGATCTGCACAACCTGTTCGGCGATACCAACGCCGTGCACGTCCGTTTGGGGCCTGCCGGCGACGTGATTCTGGATTCCGTGATTAAGGGCGACACCGTCCGCGAAGTTCTGAACTACGTGCAATTCTCAGCCGACAGCCTGGTGCAAACGCTGCGCAAGGACGTCGAGACGGCGCTGCGCGAAGGGCGCCTTACGTATGAAGAGAGCGGCGCGCTGCTGAAGTTTTACGAAGAGGGGCTGCACGGCTATACCTACCTCGAAGACGTGCACGAGCAATAGTGGGGCGGACGCCCTCGTCCGCGCGCGACCCCTGGTCGCGCCCTTGGTTGGAAATCACTCCCTTACGGTTGTGGCTCTGATCGGAGCCGCGACCGTGAGGGAGCGTTCTGCGCGGAACTCACCGCCGCTTATGAGCTTCTTCCCTGGCCCTTAAGTCAAGCCGTCCTGCTTTTTTCCTCCGCTTCTCCGCGCCTCCGCGTTGAATATGCACTTCTTCACCGCACATCCTCGAACATCGGCTTCTCCTCACGGTACGGCGTCAGCCGCACCGGCATCGCGTCCGGCTCCAGCAGCCACGCCGTGCGGTTGGGATAGTAGGCCCGCAGCTTCTCGTTTTCCGTTCCCAGGTCCAGCGCCATCACTACCGGCGCGCCATCGATGTCGGCCGCATTGTGCATCCATTCGTGATACCGGTGCAGTTCGCCGTAGCGCACAAAGATCAGCTTCTTTCCGGGCAACTCCGCAAGCCGGTATTCGATGCCCGCGCGCCCTTCCGGATCTCCGAAGTTCACGAAATCCCAGGTCTCGTACGGCCGCATCGCCAGGAAAATGTTCTTGTCCCCGAGTGCGTGCAAGCCGTACCAGAACAGAAAGTGCGCTGCCGCCAGCAACACCACCAGCCGCCCCGCCTCCGGGCTCATCCGGCTCAACCGTTCGAGCCCCGTCACCGCCATCAGGACGAACAGACAGGCCACGCCCGCTACGTACTGCGGGAAAAAGTACGGGTAAAAGTTGGTGCCCAGGGTGAACAGGAAGACCGTCCCTGCCACCCACGCGAATCGGAATTCCCGCAGCGCCGGCAGGAAGAACGCCAGCGCCAGGTAGAGCGGGGCCACAAAAAAGAAACGATAGAAGCGTATGCGCGTGCCCCAGCGCTCCAGGTATCGGCCCACCGTTTCGGGCTCGTCGCCGTGCTCCGCTGCCTGGCCTTCGGCGGTCAGCCTCTGTTGCGTGGTCAGCTCGCGATGCGGCACCGGGTTGGCCTGCCACGTGAACGTGGCCGGTACGCCGTATTGATAGCGGCTCTCGGCGTAGGGAATGGTGATCCAGCTTCCGGTCACGGCCTTCGCTTGCAGCAGCGTCAGCGCCACGGCCGGCAGCATCGCCAGCGCCACTACCGGCGCAATCCGCGCAAGCGGTCGCCACGCCGCGGGGCGCACCAGGAAGACCGCCGCGCTCACGCACAGGAAAATCGATTCGTAAGGCCGCGTGAGCAGGTGCATCCCCAGCCCCGCGCCCAGCAGGACGGCGTCCCGCCGCCGCGGTTGCTTGTTCAATCGCGGCAGCGCGCCGAACACCAGGCAGCCTGCCGCGGCCGTCACGGCGCCGCCCCAGTAGATATTCATCCACTCGTTGAGCGGCCCGAATTCGCATACCGCCAGCAACCCACCCGCCAGCGCCCAGCCCGGCGTGGTCCACCCGCGCAGCATCCAGTAACACAGTGCGCAGAAGGCTCCCGCGCCCAGCAGCACGCCGGCCCACGGATGGCCGAACACCAGCCATCCCAGCGCCAGCACCAGTCCCTGTCCGGCCGGATAGATGGAACTGTATTTGGGCTCTTGCAGCACAAACACCGTCTCGAAAAACCGGTGCATGGGATGCATCGGATTGGCCAGGCGGAAGTGCCGCAGCGTATCGGCCAGCAGCAGGTACCCGTAGTCGTCGGCGCCGCCCGGGACGGGCGCCGGAAACTTCGGCAGCAGCGCCAGCCGCAGCGCGATCGGCATCGCGAAGAGCAATAGCATGACCCAGCCGGTCTTCTCCGCGAACCGCCCCGCCGCCGGTCCCAACCCGGCGCGCGCCACCATCAGCAGGATCAGCAGGCCCACCAGCGCCAGTTCCAGGAAGTCGCTCGCGCCGAACCCCAGCGGGTTGTGCATCGGCAGGAACGAGCGAAACCAGTCGAACAGGAACATGCCAGATTCCATTGTCACAGAGACTTCGCGGCAGCGAGCGCGCCCGATTCTCACCGCTCCGCCGCGCGCGCGTGTACAATACCGCTTTGCGGACCTCAACCAGCTCCTACACCACCCGGGTCGGCCTGTTTGGCGTCGGACTCCACGCATATTGGCAGCAGTTCCCCGGCCTCGAGGAACGCCTGCAAGGCTACGTGCGCCAGGTGGCCGAACGGCTGGGCGCCATGCAGGTCGAAGTCGTCGATCTCGGCTTGATCGACACTCCCGAAAAGGCCCTCGAAGCCGGCCACCGCTTCCGCCAGGCCGACGTCGATCTCATCTTTCTCTACGTCACCACCTACGCGCTCTCTTCCACCGTCCTGCCGGTGGTGCGCCGCGCGCGCGTGCCGGTCATCGTCCTCAGCCTCGCGCCCGCCGCCGCCATCGATTACGCCGCTTTCAACCGCATGGGCGACCGCACCCTCATGACCGGCGAGTTTCTGGCTTACTGCCAGGCCTGTTCCGTCCCGGAAATCGCCAACGTTTTTCAGCGCTGCCGCATTCCCTTCCGCCAGGTCACCGGCATACTCGAAGACGACCCCGCCGCCTGGAACGAGATCGCCGACTGGGTCTCGGCCGCGCGCGCCGCCACGGTCATGGAGCACAACCGCCTCGGCGTGATGGGCCATTATTACGGCGGCATGCTCGACATCTATACCGACCTCACGCTCCAATGCGCCACCTTCGGCGGCCACATCGAGATGATCGAAGTCGAAGAACTGGCGGCCTTGCGCGCGCAAGTCAGCGACTCCGAAGTGGAGCGTCGGCTCGCCGCATTCGCGGAGACGTTCGACGTGCAGGCGGACTGCCCGCCCGAAGATCTGGCGCAAGCCGCGCGAACTTCCGTGACTCTCGATCGCCTGGTGCAAGCCCACGGCCTCACCGCGCTGGCTTATTTCTATAGCGGAACCGGCAACCCCGCCAACCAGGACGCGATCAGCTCCATCATCCTCGGCAACAGCTTGCTCACGGCCCGCGGCATCCCCGTCGCCGGCGAACTGGAAATCAAGAACGTGCAGGCCATGAAGATTATGGATGCCTTCGGCGCGGGCGGCTCATTCACCGAATTCTACGCCATGGATTTCCGCGACGACCTGGTCCTCATGGGCCACGACGGCCCCGGCCATGTCTCAATCGCCCAGGGAAAAACCAAGGTCCGCCCGCTTTCCGTCTACCACGGCAAGGTGGGCCGCGGCCTTTCCGTCGAGATGTCCGTGAAGCACGGACCGGTGACGCTGCTCTCGGTGGCCGAGGCCGCTCATGGCAAGTTGAAGCTGCTCGCCGCCGAAGGTGAGTCGGTCCCCGGACCCATTCTGGAGATCGGCAACACCAACAGCCGCTATCGGTTCCCCATCGGCGCGCGCCGCTTCGTCACCGAATGGGCCGCCCATGGCCCTGCCCACCACTGTGCGGCGGGCGTAGGACATATCGCCGCGAAGATCGAGAAACTGGCCAGCCTGCTGGACATGGAATTCTCGCGCGTTTGCTGAATGAAGTAAGAAGCCAGAAGTCAGAAGACAGAAGTCAGAACGACAACCGCTCCGCGTGGCGCTTTGGGCTCAAGGAATCTCGGCGCACACGACTCGGGGCGGCCCGTTGTTATCACATCCCCCAGGCTCATCTTGTATGAGAAACGCATCCCCGCTCCAGGCTCATCTTGTATGAGATAAGACTCCTTCCGCCGCCCTCTTCAAAATTCGCCTATAATTGAAACGAACGTGATTCTGGGCCACACCGCCTTCAGAAGGATTCCCAATCGATGTCAACTTTAGAAGTGTCCCCGGTGGAATCTCAGCCGGGCCAACCGAGCCAGCCTGTCGTCAACGACTTCAGTATTCAGATCGCCACCGTCAACGGGTCGGGCAGCCAGACTGCCAACAGCGTTCTGATGCGCTCCCTGTTCCAGATGGGCATTCCGGTTTCGGGGAAGAACATGTTCCCCTCCAACATCGCCGGCCTGCCGACCTGGTTCACCATCCGCGCCAGCAAGCACGGCTACATCGGCCGCCGCAAGGAAATCGACATCCTGGTGGCCATGAATGCCGAAACTGCGCGCGAAGACGTCATGAAGCTGGACGGCCGCGCGGCCGTGGTCTATGACGAGCCGCTCAAGCTCAACGAACTGCGCAGCGACCTGCATTTCTTCCCCATCCCATTCGACAAATTGGTTGCCCCGGTCTGTCCCAACGCCAAGCTGCGCAAGCTGGTCCGCAACATGATCTACGACGGCGTAGTGGCGCGGCTGCTCGCGATCGACATGGAAGAGGTCTACCAGGCGCTGGTGAAACAGTTCGGCGCACGCAAGGCCAAAGCCGTCGATCTCAACTGGGGCGCCGCGAAAGCCGGCTTCGAATTCGCCGCCAACACCTTCGCCGATGGCATCCCTTACCGGGCCGAGCGCATGAACGCGACCGCCGGCAAGATCATCATCGACGGCAATGCGGCCTGCGCCCTGGGCGCGATGTTCGCCGGCGTCACGGTGGTGACCTGGTATCCCATTACGCCGTCGTCAACGCTGGTCGAGACGCTGATCGGTTACGCCAAGCGCTTCCGCCACGATCCCGATACCGGCAAGGCCACCTATGCCATCGTTCAGGCCGAAGATGAGCTGGCTTCCATCGGCATGGCGCTGGGCGCCGGCTGGGCGGGCGCCCGTTCCATGACCGCTACCTCCGGCCCGGGCATTTCTCTGATGTCGGAGTTCATCGGCCTCGGCTATTACGCCGAAGTCCCCACGGTGGTTTACAACGTGGAGCGCGTCGGCCCATCCACCGGACTGCCCACCCGCACCCAGCAAGGCGACCTCATTACCACAGCGCTGCTCTCCCACGGCGACACCAGGCACCCCCTGTTCTTCCCGTGTTCGCCGGAAGAGTGCTTTTCGATGAGCATCGAAGCTTTCGATTTCGCCGAGAAGTTCCAGACGCCGGTCTTCGTCATGACCGATCTCGACCTCGGCATGAATAACTGGATGGCGGACCCGTTCCCCTACCCGGAAAAGCCCATCAACCGCGGCAAGGTCCTCACCGCCGAAGACCTCGACCGGCTGGGCGGCTTCGCCCGCTACCAAGACGTGGATGGCGATGGTGTGGGCTGGCGCACGCTTCCCGGCACCAATCATCCCAAGGCTTCGTACTTTACGCGCGGCAGCGGCCATAACGAAAAGGCCCAATACACCGAGCGCGAGGACGACTATATTGACAACATGGACCGGCTGGCCCACAAGTTCGACGTGATGCGCCAGCACGTCCCCGAGCCGGTGGTTCACATCGCCGAAAAGGCCCGGATCGGCTTCGTGGCCTGGGGCACTTCGGATCCCGCCGTGCGCGAAAGCTGCGATCAGTTGAAGGCCGAATACGGCATCGAAGCCAGCTATCTGCGGCTCCGGGCCTACCCCTTCACCGGGCATCTGCTGGACTTCATTCGCCGCCACGACCGCGTATACGTGGTGGATCAGAATCGCGACGCCCAGTTGCTGGGTCTGATGCGCCTGGAGCTGGATGCCGGGCTGATCGCCAAGCTGCGCAGCTTGCGATATTACGGCGGCCTGCCGCTGGACGCGCGCACCGTTACCGACCACATCATCCGACAGGAGGGCAAATAGATGAGCACCACCGTTACTCCCCCGCCCAGGAAGGTCAACCACATTGGCCTCGAAGTGTTGCAGTATAAGGGCGCTAAGACCACCTTGTGCGCCGGCTGCGGCCACAATTCCATCTCCGAGCGCCTCATAGAAAGTTTCTACGAGCTGGGGATTAATCCCTATACCGTCGCGAAGTTCTCCGGTATCGGTTGCTCTTCGAAATCGCCGGCTTATTTCCTCGGCATGTCGCACGGCTTCAACGCGGTCCACGGCCGCATGCCGGCCATCGCTACCGGCGCTCTGCTGGCCAACCACACGCTTCTCGGCATCGGGGTCTCCGGCGACGGCGACACCGCCTCCATCGGGCTCGGCCAGTTCATGCACCTCATCCGCCGCAACATGCCGATGATTTACGTGATTGAAGACAACGGCGTATATGGGCTGACCAAGGGCCAGTTCTCCGCCACCGCGGATTTGGGCTCGACTCTGAAATCCGGGACTCCCAACGACCTGCCGCCCTTCGATTGTTGCGCGCTGGCCATGAAATGGGGCGCCACCTTTGTGGCCCGCTCCTTCAGCGGAGATAAGAAACAGCTCGCCGCCATCCTCAAGACCGCCGTCGCCCATCGCGGCCTTTCGGTCATCGACGTCATCTCGCCGTGCGTCACTTTCAACGATCACGAAGGCTCCACCAAGAGTTACGCCTACGTGAAGGAGCACGAAGAGGTATTGCAGGAACTGGACTTTGTCCCTTCGTTTGAGGATATTACCGTCGATATACCGGAAGGCGAAGTGATGGACGTCCAGATGCACGATGGCTCCCATCTGCGCATCCGCAAGCTGCGACAGGATTTCGATCCCACCGACCGTTTCAAGGCGCTGATGGCACTGGAAGAGTCCGAAGCCAGGGGAGAGATCCTGACGGGTGTTCTCTATCTCAACCCCGCCAAACCAACCTTCCTGGAACTACTAAACCTGACCGATGAGCCGGTGGCTACGCTGCCGGAAGCCAGAGTTCGGCCATCCAGTACTGTATTAGACCAGGTTATGGACGAGTTACGTTAACCGTATACCCCCAAAATAGTAACAATACGTTCGCCACTGCATTGCTTTACGGGCTAGCTGGTGCTAGAATCGACACCGGTCTGTCATCCTCCGAGACAGATTGCAGTAGAACTTCATGCCCCACGCCACCCTAGGCGCGGGGCTTTTTTTGGCCGATTCGTTCAGTGGGGCAGACCCCTGGCCTGCGGCCGACACCCCCGTCGTGCTGCGCCAGGAGGGCGGACCCCCTGGTCCGCGCGGGACGCCCTCGTCCCGCAACCGTGGCCCGATTGAGCAACCCGGGCTAATTCGCGGACTCGTCACCCGTCCAGTAAATGGATGAGCTTGGTAGGATGAAAGCGCTAATGGCTGCTCAGCAAGAACCGGCCCAACTCTCCGCTGCCGATCTGGAGCGGACTTTTCGTGAGCACCATGCTCTAGTGTTTCGCGCCGCCTACCGGGTCACCGGCAATGCCGGCGACGCCGAAGACGTGCTGCAGACCGTGTTCCTGCGGCTCCTCAAACGCGACCCCGGAGCGGAACCGGTCGGCCACATGGCCAGCTTTCTGCACCGCGCGGCGGTGAACGCGGCGCTCGACCTGGTGCGCTCCCGGCAGAATATCCGCAACGTGCCGCTGGACGAAATGGAGCCGGTGCTGGCCGAGCCAGTCCATCGGAGCCCCGACCGGCTGCACCATTCGGGCGAAATCCGCGAGTGGCTGCGCGGCGCCCTGGCCCGGCTCAATCCCAGGATCGCCGAAATGTTTATGCTCCGTTTCTTTGAAGGCAAGAACAATCCCGAGATTGCGCGTCTGCTCGCGACCACGCCCGGGACCGTGGCGGTGACCTTATCGCGCACGCGGGACCGCCTGGAAAAGGAATACCGAGCTTATATGGGAGGAGTGGCATGACCCCCGAATTCAATCTCATGGCCCCAGCCCTGGAGCAGGCCGTCGTGGAAATCCGCGATGAGAATATCGATCCGGCCGTGATCGAAGCCGCCGCCGGCCGCGTTTGGGCCGGCATCGCGCCGGCCGGCCACATCCGTGGCTGCGCCGATTTCCAGTCGCTGATCCCGGACTATCGCGCCGGCCGGCTGACGGAAGGGCGCGCCCTGCTGCTCAAAGACCATCTCAACCAGTGCGTGGCCTGCCGCCACGTGTTTGAAGGCAAGGTAGTGCCGATGATCGTCCCGAGGGTCGCTCCGCGCCCGGCCCTCCGTTCCATGCCGGCCATGCGGTGGGCCGCGGCCGCGGCGGTGCTGGCGGCGGCGGGTGTATCGGTGTGGGTAATGGTCAACCAGTCCGGCGGCCACAGCGGCCGGGCCATCGTGCAGACCGTCAACGGGACGCTCTTCGTAGTTTCCGCCAACGGGATTCAACCGCTGATCAAGGGCCAGGACCTGCCCGGCGGCGTCGAACTGCGCACCGCCAAGGATTCCGACGCCATGCTGGAGCTGCGCGACGGGTCGGTGGTCGAAATGCGGGAACGCTCCAGCTTGTACACCACCGTTTCAGGCGGCGATGTGACGGTGCACCTGGGGCGCGGCAGCGTGATCGTTCAGGCCGCGCACCGCCGCAACGGCCATCTCTATCTCGAAACCGCCGATTGCCGCGTGGCCGTCACCGGCACGCTGTTTGGCGTTACGGCGGGCCTCAAGGGTTCGCGCGTTTCGGTGGTGGAAGGCGAAGTCCACGTCACCGAAGACAACCGGGAGAAGATTTTGCATGCGGGCGACCAGGCCGTCACGGGCGATACGGTGGAACCCGAAACCATCGGCGAGGAAATCTCCTGGAGCCGCAACCGCGACAAGCTGCTGAAACAGTTGGCCGACCTTCGCAACAGCCTGCGCCGGCTACAACTGCCGGCGCTGCGCTATTCCAGCACGCTGCTGGGACGGCTGCCGGCCGGGACCGTGCTCTACGTCAGCATTCCGAACCTTTCGCAATACCTGGCCGATGCGCAATCGGAGGTGGGGAAGAAGCTGGCCTCGAGTCCCGAATTGCAAGCCTGGTGGGCCGGGCACGGCAACGGTCTGGGCGCAGTGATCGAAACCCTGCGCGCGGCGAGCGAATATCTGGGCGACGAAATCGATATCGTGAGTGTGGCGGGCGTGCCGGCGCCGGTGGTGCTGGCGGAGCCGCGGCGCGAGGGCTTGGCGGAATTCCTGCGCAAGAAGGGCCTGCCGCTGGCGGTCGAATCGCGCAAGGGGCTGCTGCTGGTTGGGGAACCCGGCGCGGTCGCAACCATCGCCGCCCAGATCGATTCGGGCTTTGCCTCCACGCCGCTCTATGGGCACATCGCGGAATCCTACCGCCAGGGCGCGGGCCTGCTGGTGTGCGCCGATCTTTCGCGGCTGCACACGCCGTTTGAAGGCGCGCGCTATTTTCTGGCCGAGGAGAAGCAGGCCGACGGTCACATGGTGGCGAGCGCGGCGCTGGGCTTCGATGGCCCGCGCACCGGGATGGCCGCCCTCCTGGCCGAGCCTTCGCCCATGGGCTCGCTGGACTATGTGTCGCCGGACGCCACGGTGGTGCTGGGCTTCGTGGTGAAAAGCCCCGAGGCCATTGTGGATGCCGCGCTGGCGGCGCGGCAGGGATCGCTCGCGACCGCTCAGAAGTCGCTCGCCGACGAAGGCCGCGAGGCCGGCTTCGATGTCCGCAAAGAGCTTTCCGCCAGCCTGGGCGGCGAGTTTGCGCTGGCCGTCGACGGCTCGGTGATGCCGGTGCCGTCGTGGAAGCTGGTGGCCGAAGTTTACTCGCCCGCGCGCTTCCAGGCGACTCTGCAGAAGCTCGTCGAGGCCCATAACAGCGAAGCCGCCAAGGCCGGCCAGCAACCGCTGCGCACCGCCCAGGAGACCTTCGAGGGCCACACTTACTACATGATCGCGGCTCCAAATCCCAGCCCGTTGCTGGAAGCGCACTACACGTTCGACCAGGGTTACCTGATCGCCGGTCCGACGCGCGCCCTGGTGGCGCATGCCCTGCAAGTGAAGACCGCCGGCACTTCCATCAAACATTCGGCGCGGTTCCTGGAATTGACGCCGCGCGACCAGCACGTGAATTTCTCGGTGGTGATTTACCAGAACCTGGGGAGCACGCTGGCGCCGTTCGCCGCGCTGGCGGGGGCCTTCATGCCGCAAGGGAGCGCCGGCCGCGGGAATCCGCTGCAAGCTTTGAATGACGTCAAACCGGCGCTGTACGCGGTCTACGGCGAGCCCGACCGCATCACTATGACGGCCAACGGGGACGTGCTCGGCTCCACGCTGACGAACCTGATGAGCGGCAACCTGCTCGGCATGGCGGGACTGCCCATCAACCAAATGTTCGGAACACGCGCGCCGAGGATACCGTATCCTTCAAAGTGATGGCTCCGGTAATCGAACTCGACGGTCTGGAGGTGCGCTTCGGGAATCGCGTCATCCTCAAGAAGCTGAACGCGGCGCTCACCGGAAGGTCGGTGGGATTGCTGGGGCCGAACGGGGCGGGAAAGTCGACGCTCATCAACACGCTGCTGGGCTTCCACAAACCGTCCGCCGGCACGGCGCGGATTCTGGGCCACGATGTCCGCACGCAGGCGCGGGCGGTGCGCTCGCTCATCGGCTACATGCCGGAAAACGATTCTTTCGTGGCGGGCATGAGCGGCGTGCACTTCGTCAGGCTGATGGCGGAGCTCGCCGGTCTGCCGGCCGCGCACGCGCTCGAACGGGCCCATGAAGCATTCTTTTACGTCGGCCTGGGCGAAGTGCGGTACCGCGCCGTGGGCACCTATTCGCTGGGGATGAAGCAGGCGGCCAAGCTGGCCCAGGCCATCGCGCACGGCCCCAAGCTGCTCTTTCTGGACGAGCCCACCAACGGCCTGGACCCGCCGGCGCGCGCCCGCATGATCCAGCTCATCCAGGAAATCCGCGACCGCGGCGACCTCCACTTGCTGCTCTCTTCGCACCTGCTGCGCGACGTGGAAGACTGCTGCGACCAGGTCCTGATTCTCAAGGATGGCAACGTGGCGGCGTTCTGCAACCTGGAGGAAGAGCGCCGTGCCAACCGCCGGTTCCTGGAATTGGAGACGCGCGGCGAAAACAACGGCAGCTTTCTCGAGGCGCTGGAAAAGCTGGGCTGCGAAACCGCGCCCGGAGCGCAGGGGCGCGTGAAGCTGATCCTGCCCGATTCGCTCGAAGTGCGACGGCTCTACGAGATCGCGGCCGATCAGAACGTGCAGATCCGCCGGCTCAATCGCAAACGCGATTCGCTCGAAGACATCTTCCTCAAAGCCATGGAGGCGCCCAATGGCCGCGTATAGAAAACCTCCTTTGTGGGGCAGCCAATCCTGGCTGCCGCCCGGTACCCGCCTCTACCCCACCGGAGACGCCCATGGCCGTCTATAAAAAACCTCCGCACCTTCGTGGCGCACGCACTCGTGCGTGCCGCGTCGACACTCGTGTCGACGCCCTGTATTACACCCCTTTGAATTCTCCTCCCCCTGCGAAGATTTCTCCGCGTCCTCCGCGTCCTCCGCAGGCCGGTGCAAGTGCTGCACCCTCCTCACTCCCTGTTTTGACTTTTGTTCTTTGCCTTTCTCCGCGCCTCCGCGCCTCCGCGTTGAAGTCTTCTCTTCGTTCGTTTGGTTGCGGCTCCGCCGCTCTGTGGGGCAGCCAATCCTGGCTGCCGCCGGCTTTCAGCCGGCGCTGCCGCTCGGTACCCGCCTCTACCCCACTGGAGGCGCGCAATGGCCGTCTATAAAAAAACCTACCGCCCCTACGAAGGCGCGCTGACCTCTTCCTGGTCGCGCTTTCTCGTGATCCCCCGCTACGCCTTCGCGGAACTGCGCGCCTCGCGGTTCCTTTCCCTCTTCTTCATCGGCAGCTTCATCTACCCGCTGATCTGCGCGCTCATCATCTACGTGCAGCACAATGCCAGCGCGCTGGGGTTGCTGGGCGTGCAGGGCGCGCGCAACCTGATCTCCATCAACGTGACGTTCTTCATGAACCTGCTCGGCTGGCAGAGCATGCTGGCGCTGTTCCTGGCGGCGTTCGTGGGTCCCGGGCAGATCTCGCCGGACCTGGCCAACAACGCTCTCTCGCTTTACCTGGCGCGGCCCTTTTCGCGCGTCGAGTACGTGCTCGGCAAGATGTCGGTGCTGGCGGTGCTGATGTCGCTGATGACCTGGGTGCCGGGCTTGTTGTGCTTCGGCCTGCAGGGTTACCTGGAAGGCTGGCAGTGGATGAAGGACAATGCGCGCCTGGCTTTCGGCACATTCTTCAGCGCGTGGATCTGGATTCTGCTTCTGGCGCTCCTGGCGCTGGCGCTCTCCGCCTGGGTGAAGTGGAAGCCGGCGGCGGGCGGCCTGATGTTCGGGGTCTTCTTCGTGGCGGCGGCCTTCGGCGCCGTGATCAACGGCGTGCAGCGCACCAAATGGGGCCACCTGTTCAACATCAGCCACCTCATCGGCTCGGTCTGGGTGCAGCTCTTTGAGGGCGCCCATAGGACCACCAACGGCGCGGTCTTTTTCCGCGTGACCGAGGGCCAGGAGCTTCCGCTGTGGTGCTGCTGGATGGCGCTCGGCGTGCTCTGCCTGATCTGCCTCTACATGCTGGCCCGTAAGATCCGCGGAGCGGAGGTGGTGCGATGAGCCAGACCCAAATCACCTTCGCCAACGTATCCCGCTTCTATGGCGAAGTGCTCGGCATCAACAACGTCAGTCTGTCGATTCCGCCGGGCATCACCAGCCTGGTCGGCCCCAATGGATCGGGCAAGACCACGCTGATGAATCTCATGACCGGCTTGATCCGGCCGACCCAAGGCGAGATCAGCGTGCTGGGCGTCGCGCCTCACCATCCCGAGCGGCTCTGCCGCATGGTCGGATACTGCGCGCAATTCGACGCATTCCCCAAGGGCCTCACCGGACACCAGTTCATCTATTGGTTCCTGCGCATGCACGGGATGAGCCACGCCGAGTGCCAGGAAAAAACCGCTGCGGCGCTGGAGCGCGTGAGCATGACGCCGGCGGCCGGGCGCCACGTAGGAGCCTACAGCAAGGGCATGCGGCAACGCATCAAGCTGGCGCAGGCCATCGCGCACGACCCGCAAGTGCTGGTGCTCGACGAGCCGCTGAACGGCCTGGACCCCATGGCCCGCGCCGAAACCATCGCGCTGTTTCGCGAGTGGGGCGCAAAGGGGCGCCACGTCCTGGTATCCAGCCACATCCTGCACGAAGTCGACCAGATTTCCGACCAGGTGATCCTGCTGAGCCAGGGCTACGTGGTGGCGGAAGGGCAGATCCAGGGCGTACGCAGCGAGGTGAAGGAGCAGCCCATGCAGATTCTGGTGCGCTGCGACAACCCGGGCGGCCTGGCCGCGCGCCTGTTCCAGGATCGCCACATGGTGGAAGCCAAGATCAGCACCGACCGCAAGGGTCTGCTGCTGCGCACCACCGATGCCGACAGTTTTTATCTGCTGCTCAACCGTGTGGTGCTCGAATCCGGCCTGGAAGTGGAATCGGTGGCGCCGGCCGACGACGACGTGAACTCGGTGTATCAGTACCTGATCGGCGCCGATGGAGGCGCGGTATGAGTCCTTTGTGGCTACGCCAGATCGCCGCGGTCTTGCGGCTGGAGATGAAGAAGACTTTCTTCTCCAAGCGCGGCTGGTGGATCTACTGCCTGGCCATCGGGCCGGTGGTGATCACCATGCTGCACTGGTTGTTCGAACTCCGCCAGGGCGCCGAACATCACCATACGCTGGGTGAAGACAGCATGATCTTCGCGGCCCTCTTTCTGTTCTTCTACCTGCGCGCCACCATCTTTTTCGGCTGCATGGGGATTTTCTCCAACCTGTTCCGCGGCGAGATGCTGGAGAAGACGCTGCACTATTACTTCCTGACGCCCATGCGGCGGGAACTACTGGTGGCGGGCAAATATCTGGCGGGCTTGGCGGTGGCCTTGACATTGTTTGTGGGCAGCACCGCGGCGGCCTTCCTGACGCTGAGCCGGCACTTCGGCCCGGCCTGGACCGACTACCTGTACCACGGTCCCGGCCTGAGCCAGCTTGGCAGTTACGTGTTGGTGGCGGCGCTCGGCTGCATCGGTTATGGCGCGGTATTCCTGATGTGCGGATTGTTGTTCCGCAATCCCCTGATTCCGGCCGCGGTGGTTTTCGTGTGGGAGAACCTGAACCCGTTCCTGCCGGACCTGCTGAAGAAGATCAGCATCATTTTCTACCTGAAGAGCCTCTGCCCGGTGGAAGTCCCGGTCCCACCGCCATTCTCGGTGATGGTTGTGGAGTCCGACCCGACCCCCATGTGGATCGCCGTCCCCGGACTGCTGGCGGTTGCGGCGATCCTGCTAATATACTCGGCGATCTCGGCGCGGCACACGGAAATCAACTACGGGGAGTAGCTCAGCAGAGTCCGAACGGTCACTATCAATCGTTAGGATCGCGCTATCCTTTGCCAATCTTGTTGTGTGAAACCCGGCGTTGTAGTTTCAAATCAGCGCAAACGTCTCTTGTGAAATTCCGGCGTTGGTTGTAGGACCTGCGGCAGCCCGTACGCCGGAGCAGGTGTGCCTCACGCGTCGAGGCGCGGCATTCGGGAATCCGGTTCGGCAAAAGCGCAGCCGCCGAGCCGGGTGCCCGGGTGTGCTTCCTGGCTACCCGCGTCTGCACACGGCTGTCAGGAATCGCCCGTCCGCGCTCCGATGTTCCTCCAGCATTTCCAGGCCGCCATGCTCGGTGAGCAGCCAGCGAAAGGCTTCCCCCGTGTAGGTGTACTGGAAATTGAGGCCGATGTGTTCCCCGCGCTGCAGCGGAATCTCCTGGCCGGCGACGGTGGCGGAAAGATCGCGCGCGGCGCGGAAAGAGCGCACGATGAGATGCAGGCCGTTATGGCGGTCGTCCCGCTTCAACTGGAAACGCACTTCGCCGTCGTTATCGCGAATGCCCACGCCGTTGAGCAGCGTCCAAAGAAACTGCCGCGCGGCGGGGTTGTCGCGGCGGGCCATGGAAAGTTGCTCGTGGTGGATTTCGCCGTCGATGATCAGACGGTCTTCGGGCTTCATGCACTGGGCCACGTAGCGGATTTCGGCCAGCGGATCGAACGAGCCCATGGTATTGCCGCTGAGGATGAAGAGGCGCGGCGGCTCGGCGGCATCGGCGGCATAGACCAGGTGGATGGGGCTGGAGATATCGGCTTTAATGCCGACGGTTTCGATATCCTCGTCGTCGGCGCCGGCGCAGGCCAGTTCGAGCATGGCCTGGCTGGCATCCACGGGGAAATAGAGACACTCGCAGCCCGCGTTCTTGAGGGCGTTCATCACCATGCGGTCGCGGGCGCCGTCGCCGGCGCCGAAGCTGATCACCGGAACCCGCCGGGGGAAGTGCTTGGCCAGCGCGCCCGCGTTGGCCGCCAGCTCCTTCCAGGTCTCCCACAGTCCGCCGTAAAGTTCGGCGTGTCCCGTCAGCGCGGCCCATTCGGCGGCCGAGCGCGGGAACCAGAAGAAGAACTTCTCGGGCAGATCGCGCGCCTCGATGGCCTCGGCGAATTCCTGGGCGATGTCTGCCTCGGTGAGAACCACTTCGACTTTCATAAGGAACAACCATTATCGCAGGGTGCGGGGTAAGATAACACAAAGAGGTTCGCAAATGCCATTTTCGTCAAATCATCGGATTCCCATGCTCATGTCCCTTCTGGCGGCGCTTTGCGGCAGCGCCTTCGCGGCCGGCCAGCCACCCAAGTTGCGGCTCTCGGAAGTACAGGACGTGGCGCCCGCCCGCTACCGCGTGGATTTGACGCTCGATCCCGCCAAGGACAACTTTAGCGGCGTGATCTCGATCGAAGTGAACCTGAAACAGCCGGCGCAAACCATCTGGCTCAACGCCAGCCAGATCGTGGTTCAGGAGGCCTCGGCATCTTCCGGTGGCAAGACCTGGCAGGCGGAAACGGTCCCGGGAGGAAGCGACTTTGTGGGACTGCAGTTCCCCTCCGCGCTGCCCGTGGGGCCGGCCGGGATCACCATCCGCTACCAGGGCAGCGTGCGGTACGGAGACACTTCGGGCATCTTCCACGCCAGAGACGGGGACAGCGACTACATCTTCACGCAGTTCGAATCCACCGACGCGCGCGATGCGTTTCCGTGCTTCGATGAGCCGTCCTACAAGACGCCCTGGCAACTCACGCTCCACGTTCCCGCCCAGGACGCGGCCGTCAGCAACACGCCGGTGGCCTCGGAGAAAAGTGAAAACGGCGTGAAGACCTATGTCTTCCGGGAAACCAAACCGCTGCCCAGCTATCTGGTGGCCTTGGCCGTCGGGCCGTTCGAATTCGTGGATGCCGGTTTTGCGGGAAAGAATCGAGTCCCGGTTCGCATCGTCACGCCCAAAGGCAGGGCCGAGGAAGCGAAATATGCCGCCGAGGTAACCGCCACCATCCTGACCCGCCTGGAACAGTACTTCGGCATTCCGTACCCCTACGAGAAGGCCGACCAGGTGTCGGTTCCCGTCACCGTGGGCTTCGGCGCCATGGAGAACGCGGGGATGGTGACGTACGGTCAAAACACCATTCTGGCGAAACCCGCCAGCGACACCATCCGCCGCCAGCGCGGGTATGCCATCACCGCGGCGCACGAGCTTTCGCACCAGTGGTTCGGCGACCTGGTGACCACCGCGTGGTGGGACGACATCTGGCTGAATGAAGCCTTCGCCACGTGGATGGAATCGAAACTCATTGCCGAGTGGAAACCGGAGTGGAAGACGCGCGTCGCGGATGTGGACTCCAAGCTGGGCGCGGAAGGTGAGGACAGCCTGATTTCGGCGCGGAAGATCCGCCAGGCGATCCAAACCAAGGACGACATCGCCAACGCTTTCGACGGCATCACTTATCAGAAGGGCGCGGCGGTGATCGGCATGTTCGAAAGTTGGATGGGCGCCGAGAAGTTCCGCAAAGGGGTCCGGAGTTATCTCACCCGCTACGCATTTCAGAACTCCACCGCCGCCGACTTTCTGGATTCCCTCGGTTCGGCCAGCAAGCAAGACGTCGCCAAAGCCTTCTCGACGTTTCTGAACCAGGCGGGCACGCCAGTGGTTTCGGTGGAACTGGATTGCGCGCGAAAACCTCCCGTGCTGCATCTGGAGCAGTCGCGATTCCTCCCGGCCGGCTCGAAGGGGGCATCCGGCCAGGTCTGGAGCATCCCGATCTGCATCCGGTATGGCGCCGCCAACCACCCCGGCGAATGCGCGGTGATGAAGGAAGCCAGGCTCGACTGGCCGCTCAAGGGCGCACGAAGCTGCCCGGCGTGGGTGGAGGCCAACGCCGGCGCTAAGGGCTATTACATGGTCGATTACCGCGGCGGGCTGCTGAATTCGCTTACCGCCGCTTCGGCCGGCCTTCAGCCCGCGGAACGCGTCGATCTGATCGGCAACGTGGACGCGATGTCCGTCGCGGGCAAGGTTCCCCCCGCCGATGCGCTTGGCCTGGTCCAGGTGTTTCACAACGATTCCGAACGCCTGGTGCTGCAAAAAGCGCTCGAGATGGCACTCTCCATCCGCTATGACCTGGTGCCGGACAGCCTGACGGCCAACTATCAGCGATTCCTGATGCAGAACTTTCTGGACCGCGCCCGCACACTCGGCTGGATTCCCCGGCCCGGTGAAACCGACGATGCCCGGCTGCTGCGGCCGAGCCTGGTGAGCGCCTTGGCCATCTACGGCGGCGATCGCTATCTGGCGGGCGAGGCGAAGATTCTGGCGGATCGGTGGTTGGAGGACCACGCCGCGGTTCCCCCGGAGACCACCGGGGCGGTGCTCAATACGGCCGCGGCCTATGGCGATGTGGCCCTCTTCAACCGGTACCTGGACGCGTTCCAGAAGACCCAGGACCGGCAGGAAAAGCAGCGCCTGATCGGCGCCATGAGTTCTTTCCACGATCCAGCCGCCATCAACGCGGTCTTGCAGGCCGTGCTGTTGAAAAGGATTCCCCTGGTGGACGGTTTTTCGCTGCTGCTGTCCGCGGGCCAGAGCTACCCCGATACGCGCAAGATGGCGTTCCAGTTCATCCAGGCGCACTTCGGCGAGATCATGAAAGATCATCCCAGCGTCTTCGGCAACGACCTCGGCGCCTTCCTGCCCTTCTCCGGCGGGTCGTTCTGCGACCCGGTATCCAGGCTGGAATTGATGACGTTCCTCGGTCCGCGGGTGGGTCAGTACACCGGCGCGCCGCGCAATCTGGCACAGACGCTGGAGAACATCGAACTGTGCATCGCCAGAAAGTCCGCCCAACAGGACAGCGTGAAGAAGTTCCTGGAGAAATACCCGTAGCGGAAGTCATAAAGGACTGCGGGGCGAGGACGACGAACTGCACCTGGCCGCCAGTGTCCTTCGAAGAGTCCTTCAAGCTGCATGCAGGGCCGGAGCGCTGTTGCGCTAATACGCCATCACCTGCATTCCCGCGTCCACGAACAGCACGTTGCCCGTCACGCCGCGGCCCAGATCGCTCGCCAGAAAGACGGCGGCGTCGGCGACCTCGGCCGGGTCGGTGTTGCGGCGCAGCGGAGCGCGCTCCGGTACGGTGTCCAGAATGCTCGCGAAATCCTTGATTCCGCGCGCGGAGGTGGTCTTGACGGGACCGGCCGATATGGCGTTCACGCGGATCTTCTGCGGGCCCAGGTCGCTCGCCAGGTAGCGCATGGCGGCTTCGAGCGAAGCTTTGGCCACGCCCATCACGTTGTAATGAGGCATCACGCGCGTCGAACCCAGGTAGGTGAGCGTGCTCAGCGAACCGCCGGCGGTCATCAACGGCGCGGTCGCGCGCGCCACGGCCACCAGCGAATAGGCGCTCACGTCCTGCGCCAGTTGAAAGCCCCCGCGGCTGGTCTCGACGAAGGGGTGCATCAGGTCTTCGCGGTTGGCGAAAGCCAGGCTGTGCATCACGGCGTCGAGCGGCCGGTTGAGAGCGCGCAGCCGTTCCGTCAGCGCCACTAACTCTTCGTCCTTGGTGACGTCGCAGGGCAGAATCGCGGCTACGTTCAGGCCCTTGGACAGATCCTCAATCGCGTCTTTCTGGTGCTCGCCCAGGTAGGTCAGCGCCAGGGTTGCGCCTTCGCGCGAAAATGCCTGGGCAATAGCGTAAGCCAGGCTCCACTTGTTCGCAATACCCAGGATCAGGGCGAATTTGCCCTCCAGCAAGTTAGACATGAATATTCAACTCTACCGCAATCCGGGCGGGTGAAAGCGGGTGAAAGAAGGATCTCAACGCGCAGGCGCGGAGACGTGGAGAAAGCGCCAGAGCAAGTCTTCTTCTCCACGGTAGTTCTCCACGCAGGCGAAGCGGGTTCTCGGATTTCTCAGTTTTCTCCGCGTCTCCGCGCCTCCGCGTTGAGAGGGCTTTACAATGGGCGTTATACACATTTGCCGGCGTGTGCTCGCCATGGATCTCACTACCCCGCTCACCTTCGTCAAAGGAATCGGCCCGGCGCGCGCGGCCATGCTGGAAGCCAAAGGGCTCGTCACGGTTGAGGATTTGCTGGGGTACGTGCCGTTCCGCTACGAAGACCGCAGCAACATGAAGACCGTGGCGCAGTTGGCTCCGGGCGAGATGGCCACGGTGATCGCGGAAGTGCGCGCAGTCAAGGTTTCCGGCTTCCGGCGCAAGAGCCTGGGCCTCTTTGAAGCGCGCTTCAGCGATGCTTCGCGCGTCGCTCTGGTGGGCAAGTGGTTTCACGGCGGCTACCTGGCCAATGTGTTTTCCGAGGGCATGCGGGTGGCGCTCTACGGCAAGGTGGAATTCGACAGCTATGCCGGCGAACTCACCATGCTGCACCCGGAGTTCGAGATCCTCTCGGGCGAGGACGACGCCGCCGAGTCCTCCCTGCACGTCGGCCGCGTTGTGCCGATCTATGAGGCCGTCGCCAGGCTGACCACGCGCGTGCTGCGGGCATTCATGCACCGCGTCCTGGCGGAGTTGGCGCCCGAGGAAGACTGCCTGCCGGAGCACATCCGGCGGCCGCTCAAGTTGCCGGACCGCTGGACGGCCATTTGCGACACGCACTTCCCGCCTCCCGATTCCGATCTGCGCCTGCTCAACGCTTTTCGTTCTCCGGCGCAATTCCGGTTGATCTTCGAAGAGTTCTTCTGGCTGGAATGCGGCGTGGCCCTGAAGCGCGGCAAGGCGCGCACGCTGCCCGGAATCGCATTTGAGCTGAACCACCGCGTCCGCGAAAAAGTGAAGGCCATGCTGCCGTTCAAGCCGACCGCGGCGCAGAAGCGCGTGCTCGGGGAAATCGCCGGCGACATGAAAGAAGCCCGGCCCATGAACCGCTTGCTGCAGGGCGACGTGGGCTGCGGCAAAACCATCGTGGCGGCGGAGGCGGCCGTAATCGCGATTGAAAACGGCTACCAGGTTGCGGTCCTGGCGCCCACTGAGATCCTCGCCACCCAGCACGGGTTGTATTTCAAGCAAATCCTGTCGAAGCTCGGATACGTGACCGTGCTGCTGACGGGATCTTTCAGCAGCCGCGAGAAAACGCAGCTCAAGAAGCTGGTGGCGGATGGCTTGGCGCACGTGGTGATCGGCACGCACGCGCTGCTCGAAAAGGACGTGGAGTTCCAGCGGCTGGGCCTGGCGATCATTGACGAGCAGCATCGCTTCGGTGTGCTGC
>JBEKQS010000074.1:0-20353 GCA_049519475.1 Bryobacteraceae bacterium
CAATTCCCGGCCAGCTTTGGTTCGTTCAAGCGACTCTGGCAAAAAGCGCGGCAGCGATCAAGCCGCGGCGCTTTTGCGATAGCCGCTGTATAGAAGCTTAGATGCGCCAACGGTAGGGGGAAACGCATGACTTCCACACTGCCGTAGAAATACTTGAGTAAAGTGAGAATCTCGGCGGCCGTATTGACATGTTCATGGTGCATGATGGCGCCGTAGTCCAGACCCCGGTCCCAACGATATTTTAGTCCGGTAGTCAGCCGCCATGCCGTTCCCCACGCAATTCCGCCCTCGGACGGAAAACCCGCTCGAAAACTCCCTCCCTCCGCAAGCAGTAGCGCGGAACGCGCGAGGATGAATGGCAGGTCAGTCAGGTGTTCGAGGACCGCGATTGAAAGGATGCAGTCGTAAGCCGGCTGCTCGCTTATTTCCGTAATGTCGGCATACATTCGCCCGATTCGTCCGCGATGCGGACTATCCTCCCAAAGCTCCTGGAAAGGCTCTACCGCGTCATATGCTTTCACTTCGCAATGGTAGCGCAGGTGGTTCAAGTTCCCGGCGCCGATCTCGAGCAGCCTTCCATTCGGAGCACCTCGGGCGACGGCCCGGTGCATCCAGGACTCAAGATAAAGAACAACTCTCGACAGAGTCGTCTCGGGAGACCGGTTCGAACGATAATGCTCAACATAAGTACGCTGGTGTTCCAGCGGAAGCGGAGGGCGGGACCTTGGATAAGACCCTAGGAGTTGGTCAGACGTACTGTCGTGATGCACAAACTATCCCACTTAATTACGAACGCTGCCCGGCTGATTGCCAAATCGCGGTTTCTGCGAATCGCTCTCCGACCGCAAAACAAAGACGCCAGCGCGCACCTCATGGCCCGACCACGGCGCGGCTCGCCAAATACCAACTGATAGTTCGCCGGAGTCCTTCTTCTAGTGAAGTGCTTGCGCGAAAGCCAAATTCGCGTTCCGCCATCGAGACGTCCAGACGGCGCCGCGGTTGGCCATTCGGCTTTCCACTGTCCCACACAATGCGACCGCTGAACCCAGTCACGCCTGTGATCTTCTCCGCCAATTGACGGATAGAAATCTCTTGCCCGCTGCCGAGATTTACCGGGGCGGATTTGTCGTAACACTCAGTCGCGAGTACAATCGCCTCGGCGGCGTCTTCGACGTACAAGAATTCCCGCGTTGCCGACCCATCGCCCCACAGCACTACTTCCTTCGCGCCTCGCTCCTTGGCCTCTACGCATTTTCTAATCATCGCCGGCACCACGTGGGAGTTCTCCAGATCGAAGTGGTCCCGGGGACCGTAGAGGTTCACCGGCAACAGGAAAATCGCATTCATGCCGTACTGTTCGCGATATGCCTGACACTGCACAAGCAGGGCTTTCTTGGCAATTCCGTAGGGGGCGGTCACCTCCTCCGGGTACCCGTTCCATAGGTCATCTTCGCGGAATGGCACCGGTGTGAGTCTCGGGTAGGAACAAATGGTCCCCAGCACGACGATCTTCTCGGCCTCATGGCGCCGTGCTGCCTCGATCAGTTGAATCCCCATCATGGCATTCGCGAAAAAGAAGTAGCCGGGGTTTCGGCGATTGGCTCCGATTCCTCCCACCGCGGCCGCCGCATGGATGACGATTTCCGGTTTATGCGAGGCAAATAACCGCTCGATCGAGGCGCCCTCCGTCAGGTCATATTCGGCGCGCGACGGCGCGATAACCTGCGCGCACCCCGCCCGGTGCAACCGGTCGACGATATGCCCGCCGAGAAATCCCGCGCCACCGGTCACCAGGATTCGTTTCCCGCGCAAATCGTTCACGCTCGTGTGCCCACTCCCGCGGCAGCCCTGCGGAGTTCATCCAGTCCGCCGGCGATTTGCCGTTCGACCTGATCCAGATCCGCGTCGACCATGATCCGGACCAGTTCGCGGAACGTCACGGTCGGCTCCCACCCCAATTCGCGACGGGCCTTGGCGGGGTCCGCGAGCAGAAAATCCACTTCCGCCGGGCGGAAATACGCTGGATCGATCAGGACGTGTTCCTTCCAGTCCAACCCTGCCCGCTCAAACGCCAGATCGACGAATTCACGAACGGTATGCGCCTCACCGGTACCCACCACGTAGTCATCCGGAGTGTCCTGTTGCAGCATTAGCCACATGGCACGGACGTAGTCCGGTGCGTAACCCCAGTCCCGCCGCGCCTCCAGGTTCCCCAGATACAGCTTGGACTGAATCCCGTACTTGATCCTGGCAAGTGCCCGTGTGATCTTCCGCGTCACAAACGTCTCGCCGCGCCGTGGCGACTCGTGATTAAAGAGAATGCCGCTCGACGCGTACGCGCCGTAACTCTCCCGGTAATTCACGGTGATACTATGGCCAAACAGCTTAGCGCAGCCATACGGACTTCGCGGATGGAATGGGGTACTCTCGCGTTGCGGAGGCGCGGCACTCCCGAACATCTCGCTCGAAGATGCCTGGTAGAACCGGCACTTCAGCCCAGTGCGGCGAACTGCTTCCAGTATGCGCAACGTGCCTGTCGCCACCACATCGGCCGTGTATTCCGGAACATCGAAGCTCACCTTGACGTGGCTCTGAGCCCCGAGGTTGTAGACCTCATCCGGCCGAATGTCATGCAACATCGTCGCTAGCGAACTGGCATCCGTCAGATCGCCATAGTGAAGGAAGAAGGGCGTCCCGCACTCGTGGACATCGCGATAGATATGGTCGATACGGTCCGTGTTGAGGCTCGATGAGCGCCGCTTAATACCGTGGACTTCGTAACCGTTCGCTAGCAGGAACTCCGCCAAGTAGGAGCCATCCTGGCCCGTGCATCCCGTCAATAGAGCCTTTTTCATAGCTCCCGTCAACTCGCCGGAATCGCCTTTCACCTTTCAACGAAGCTTCATTTTACCTTAACCTGGCGATTTCCGGCAGGGGGATCGGTAGGGAATCAGCCGAACCACCCGGAAGCCGGCGGGTGTTCCTACTTCGGAGCGCTACGATACCATCGCCGGTACAAGCCGAAGCCGATCTTCTTGAGAATGCCCGGCACGGGAACGCTGTGCGCCAATTCAACCGCGATCTTCGTCTTCCCGGCTTCGTTCATTCGATCGAGGGAAAGAGAAACTGGCTCGAGGTGGTCCGCGCTCCGTGCACCTGTCTTCCGAAACACGTCGGGCGCATAGTCGATAAGAATCTCATGTTCCTGCGTGGTCTGAACGCCGGCGAATTGCGTGTTGAAGGGACTCTGAATGTCGATTGCGAGAGTGCAGCGCCGGGTGGGAACGCTATTTGTGATTCCATGAAGAAGATCCATGGCGAGAGCGTCCAGATACAGGAGCGCGGTGTGGAGGTCCCGCCGGAGAGCTGTCTTTCGAAACAAGAGGCGGCCGAACCCAATCGGCCTATTGTTGTTGTAACTGTAGATGTCGGGCTCGTCGGCCAAGTCGGCGTGCAGGCTGCCGTCCGCGGTCTTATGTTTGAGGAGCATATCAGACCACGCGCAACCCGCGTCCTGGTGGTCCTGCAGGGTCCGCAGAAGGGAACACAGATGGTCGGAGAATAGCTGTTCGTGAGGACCGACTATGCAGAAGTAGTCCTCGCTCAACATACGTTCAATAATCTGGTTGATCACGTATCCGATGCGCCTCCGGAATGCGATGGATCCAGTTGGGTAGCGGCCGTGGAACTCGATGGGTTCAACGGTCATGGGGACTTCCAACTGACTGAGTCGGGTCCGCACCCGGTCGCCGAAGAGTTCAAGGTCCGCACTGTCCATCGCTAAAATGGCTCGGGTGTTGACACCTTCTTGGGCCTTCCAACTGGCGATGTGCTGCTCCAACGCTGGCATGTCGAATTCCGGCATCAAGAAAATCACGGCGATACGTTCTTCAGGCTTCGTTGGTCGATAGAGATCAGTCAGCTTCTGCTTGCGGGCAGGCAGTTGCTCATAAACTTTTCCCAGGCAGCGATCAAGCGCAAACTCCTTGCGGAAGATCTCTTGCGCGGCTCTTGCCAGTTCCCGCGCCTTGTCCGGCTCAGATCGAATCCAGTCAAGATGGGACTGAACTTGCTGGTAGGTTTCTTCGGGAGCTAGGCTTGTGTTCACGTACAGCAGAGTATCCCCGAAGAAGCGGCGAGAGAAGGGATTCTCGTCGGAAATAATAACCGCGCCGCCCGCCAGGCTTTCAAAGAGCCGATTCGACATCAATTCGGATTGCTGGTGTGCTTCCGAAGAAAGAGCCAGAGAAATACCTGCCTTGTTGATCAGGCGCACGATCGAAACACCATCGAACGGAATGGATCCGGAATAGCTCTTGTAACCATCCCACACGTTTACGCCTTGAAAGCTCCTCGGGCCGTAGATCCGCAGATCTCCACTCTCATCCAGCAGCTTCAGGAGCTCTTGGTGGCGCGGCGGCCTTTTGCCGAGCCGCTCCCAGTTGATGCCCGCATAAAAGAGTTTCTGCTCGCCAGTGGTCGGCGTGAGAATCGGCTCCGAAAGGCTATGATAAAGCCTAAGTTGCGGGCCTTCCCGCATCGGATCGTTTGAAATGAAACGCCGCACGTGATCGTCAGCCCATGGCGACGCACAACTGAGAAAATCGTCGTGGGTCAGTAAATTGCGGCTGTACCTGCGATAGCCCCACTCATGAAAAAACTGCAAGGGATTCCAAAGCGCGGCGAAGGAAAAAATGTCGTACCGCTTCGGCGTCTCGAAGTGTAGACTCAGGACGAAATCGACGTCCTCCCTGGTAAGTTGGGTGCGCGGGGGATATACCATGCGAGCGAAGGAATCAACCTCGATGCACTGTAATCCGAGAGACTTGGCGGCAATCTTCAACCGCGCAATGCATTCGTCTTCGGCCGTCTTGAGGTTCGGCCACAGCTTGATCACAGCGAACTTACGGCGCAGCATAAATGCGAATTCTCCCAAACCACCCTGTGTATCCCATTGCGACTCCGCGAAATCATCTTAAGGCCTCGCGGGGGGCAGTGGGTCTACGCCTTGGCATCCGATAGTCCCAGCCGATGTCTCGCCAGCCAGTTTGAAGCCCCCTATTATACCCGCTAATGAGCGCGTTCCGCTACATCCATCGACAACCGTGCATCGATGCCCAGGCCGTTCCATTATCTGCCAGCGCGGAATGAAACAGCGGCATTTCCGCCGGGTTTGGTGTTCAGCGGAACCGCCCCATTGGTGGAGACGCGGTATAGACTCTGCATGAGTTTCTAAAACGGCGGCCCGAAGAACCACGAGTGCCGACAACGCGCAGATTCTGGAAGTCAGAGAGCGCAGTCATACGGGCGAGAGCCGGAACGTGCGCACGAAAACAAGGGCCGGCTGCCGTTACGCCCTGGCGGTACTCCGATGCTGTGCATAAGCTTCAATCACGTCGCGGATCCGGCCGCTCATCATGAGTTCGCCGTGATCCAGCCAGATGGCGCGGTCGCACAGTTCCTGCACGATGCCGGCCGCATGTGAGACGCACAGCAGCGTCTTGCCGGCGTGCCGGAACTGGTGGATGCGCTCGAAACACTTGGCCTGGAATGCCTGGTCTCCCACCGCCAGCACTTCGTCGATGAGCAGGATCTCTGGATCCATATTGATAGCCACCGAAAACGCCAGGCGCATGATCATTCCGGTCGAATAGGTGCGCAGCGGCTCGCCGATGAAGTCGCCGATGCCGGCGAATTCCACGATCTGGTCAAACAACTCCGCCGTCCGGCGCCGGCTCAGTCCGATGAGCGACGCGTTGACGCGGACATTCTCGGCGCCCGTCAGGTCCGGATGGAATCCCGAACCCAGTTCCAGCAACGCCGCGATCCGGCCATTCACTGTGACGGTGCCCGTGTCGGGTGTGGCCAGCCCCGCCACCAGCCCGAGCAGCGTGCTCTTTCCGGCCCCGTTCGGCCCTATCACCGCCAGGCCCTCGCCTTCCTCCAGATCGAACGATACGTTTCTCAGGGCGCAAAACAATTCCCCACGCTCTCCGCGAAGCCACTTCGCCAAGCGGTGCCGCAGCAGCAACCGCCCGGCGTGCCGGTGGAAAAACTTCGAAACGCCCTGAAATCCAATCGCCGTCATGAGTGTCTACAGGTAATCGTAAAACTTCGGCTTCAGCCGCCGGAACACTAGCAAGCCGATCCCCAGCATCGCCAGAGAAGAAACTGTCAGCTTGATTAACAACTTAGTCGCCGGCGCCTCGCCCTCGAGCAGGATATTCCGCAGCGACAGCACCAGCGCCGCCAGCGGATTGAACTGGTACACTTCTTTGTACGCTGGCGGGATGATGGAAAATGAATAGACAATCGGAACCAGCCAGAACAGGACTGTGTTGAGCGACTCCACCACATAACGGATGTCCCGGAAGAAGACGTTCAACGACGCCGTGATCAGCGAAAGCCCGCATACGAACACGACCTCCATTCCCCAGATAAAAGGCAGCCAGACCCAGTGCCGGTTCGGCTCGCCGCCGAAAATGAACACGAACAGGAACAGCAGCCCAATCTGGATCAGCAGGTGCAGACAGTTCGACAGCACCGCCGCCAGGGGGATGACCTCGCGCGGCACCGCCACGCGCTTGATCAACCCCGCGTTCTCCACCAGCGAGTTTGTCCCCGACAACCAGGCGATGCTAAAGAAATTGAACGGCACCAGGCCGCACAGCACGAATACGGCGAAGTGCGGAATCGACCCGCTGGCAAAAACCCTGGTGAAAACAAACGTGATTACCCCCATCATCACCAGCGGATTCAACAGCGACCAGAAAACCCCCAGCGACATGTTGCGGTAGCGGACCTTAAAGTCCTTCTCGATCAGGTTTGGGATGAGGAAGCTGTATTCGCCGTTCCACATAAGGAATGAGTCCGCGCGGGACCAACAAGGAAATAGCAGTATACCATACCCCGCGAGTCTCTCCTTCAGATCACGAGCTTATGGGCTGATGGAGTATTTCTGGGAGCGAAGATCGCAACAGAGGCTTGCCCGACGATGCTCCATTCACTTTTCTTTGCGCACCCAACGCCGCCATGAGAGCGGCGCGCACGTCAATTTTCGCCGGTCACCAAGTGTTCCTTCGTGGAAACCTGCCTGAGCCCGAAAGGCAAGGGCAGGGGCCTGTTGGTGTCGTATTTCTCGGGCTGGCGCGCGGCCACAATCTGGATCATCTTCTCGACGAAGAATGCCGGCAAGCGAATACTCTGGAAATAGGCCTTCTCCACGGAGAACGCGGCCGTGCCGTTCTTCGCTTGGAAGCGGACGTCAAGCCAGATGGCCTTCTTGCCGTTCAGCACCGGCCGGAGGAGCCCCGGGATAGCACCCGGCTTCCATCGCTCAATGGCATCGAAGTCTACCACGGTAAAGGTCGAAATGTAGTTAGAGGCGAACACCTTCACGGTGACTGATCGAATTCCGGGCCTGGGAACGGTCTGCAACGAATAAGACAGATACTCGTTAAGTTCCGATTCGGTAAAGAAAAAGCTGACGTGCTTCGAGTCGTGATACTGGGAGGTCTGCAGTGCTTGGAATAGGTTCAGCATTTTAATCACGGCGGGGGTTTGCACGGGCGCGGCCGCCGCGGTAAAGAGAACCAGGAGGCTGATCACAGAACGGCACATCTTCTACATTGTAGCTCGATGGGCATCGACGTCGTTCAAACCATCGAACGGGGCTTGCGGCGCCAGCAAGAACGCGCATAAACTCCGCAGGGGACATTTTAAACGAGGCTTGACACACATAAACTCCGCAGGATCAAAGGATGGCGGGTGGGTGTATACTGGACGGGGCCCGGGAATCCAAAATGGAAATCCCCGGCAAAACGAGGTGTGGTTGGCCAACCTGGATGTGCACCGCGGCTGGGGGCACTCCGCGAGTAAGTGGAAGCGATGCGGCTGATGCTTCAACAGCCGGCACCGGACGATTACGTCGTCGCGACGACAGGGAATTTGGCGCGCCGGACGTGAGTAGAAATGGCTCCGAATAAAAGATGTCGGCCCGCGCCAATGCCGGAGCTTTAGCTATGAGGAAAAACAATGCGGATCATGATCGATGCGACCAGCCAGCTATTGCGCAGCGCCGGAGTAAAAACCTACATATACTACTGGATCCGGTCGCTGCAGCGTGCCGCGACTCAGGACGCAATCCGGTTGTTCCCTTTCTTCGGAGGGCTCACGGGCCTCGATCACGAGAGTTCTTCGGTCGGAAGACGGCAGACCGCCCTGGGCCTTCTGGCCGTGAATTTCTCCAATATCAAGTGGAATCCTGTACTGGAGGTTGTCGGATGCGCCGCCGACGTGTTTCACGCATCTCAGCACCTGCGGAATCCTCCGCACCTGGCCACGCGACTGACAGCAACAATCTACGACCTGACCTGCTGGCTCATGCCGGAGATGCACGTCCCCGCGAACGTGGCGGCCACCCACCAGTACGGAGAGAGGGTATTGCGGCGCGCCACTGCGTGTATCGCGATCTCCGAACAGAGTAAGAAGGACGCCGTCGAGATACTCAAACTGCCCGCTGACAGGATCGACGTTATCTACCCCGGCGTAGCGGAGCGATTCTTCACCGTGGAGCGGCCGGAGGCGCAGGCCGTCGCGAAGAGATACCGGCTCGATAAGCCTTACTTCCTCTACGTGGGCACGATCGAGCCACGAAAGAACGTTAATCGCCTGCTGGACGCGTATCGATCGATCTGCGAGCCAGTCCGTAAGGAGCACGAGCTGGTCATCGTGGGGTCGCTCGGGTGGTGCTCGGAGGCGACCAGAGACCGGCTGCGGGCCCCGGAATCGGGAATCCGGTACCTGGGATACGTGTCCGAGGACGATCTCCCAGGTCTCACTGCGGGTGCTACCGCGTTCGTATTTCCATCTCTGTACGAAGGATTTGGACTGCCGCTTGTCCAGGCGATGGCTTGTGGCGTGCCGGCAATCACGTCACGCGACTCGTCGCTCGGCGAAGTCGCCGGCGAAGACGCGATCCTCGTGGATCCCAGGAACACGGACGCGATCGCGGCGGCAATCGAGCGCCTCGCGTTTTCGCCTTCGCTAAGGGAGGACTTGGGGCAACGCGGCCGTTTGCGCGCGGCGTCGTTTCGGTGGGAACGCAACGCCCAGCAGTCTCTGGTCTTCTTCCACAAGCTCGCCTCCTGCTGAGCACCTGGCAGCGATTGTGGATGAACGCGGTGGCGCTCGCCACGGTGCCGTCGATTTGGGAGGCTGACATCGAGATCATTCTCGAAGGAGCCAAGGAGAAACACCCCGAGGGCCGGGCGTGGAGGGGAGCGCGCTAGCGGCGGAGCCGGTCAGAACCGCTTCTTGAAGAAAAAGTCCAACCCGAACAGCCCGTTTTCTTCCCTCAACGCCACCACCGACCACTGCTTGGCGAAGGCCCATTCCACTCTGATCACCTGCGGGTTACTTTGAGTGACATTGGTGATGTAAGTGAAAGTAATCTCGGGAGTCACCTGCTGCTCCAGGGTAAGTCGGGCTTGCGGGTTGTTTTCCACGCCGGGAAGAGTGGGGTCGATGCGCAACTGACTCACTCCGAAGAAACGCTGCAGGCGGCCGGCGACGGGGCTGGCGATGGCCTGGCCGAGCAGCGCGGACGCGCCCATCTGCTGCCAGGATTGGGGCGCGGTGCTCTGCTGCGCGAGCATGGTGGGGTCCGATGTGGGCGTGCGGCCGGTGGCCAGCAGAGCGACGATTTCATTGAACTGCAGCGGCGGATCGGAGCGCGTGGTGAGGTTGGGCTTGTCGAAGGGGCCGGAAATGTTGAGGGTGACATCGATGCCGTGCGCCTTGGCTTCCAGATCGATATCGAGAATGGGATCGATACGCACCGGGTTGTAGAAAGAGACCGTGCCCTGAGTGAGGCTGTAGCGGGTTCCAAAGAAGGCAACCTGGCCCTGGTTGATGTTGATGCGGCCGAGGATGGCGGGGTTGCCGAAGGTGCCGCGCAAACGGAGGTTGGCTTCCATCTGCACGTCCTGGGTGAGCGAGCTTTGGAACTGGATATCGGGAGCGGTGTTGATCTGCACGTCGAAGTTGAGGCCGCCCAGTAGGCCGGTGCGCGCGGAAGCGGTCTGGATGGGCTCGGCGGACTTGGCGAGCAGGGAGCTGAAGTCGGAATTGGGATTGAAGGCAGTGCGCACGATGGTGACGGAGCCGGAGAGCGTGCTGCGGTCGGACGAGCCGGTGAAATCGAGGTCGGCGTCGGCGACCGTGGAGACGCCCTCGGGATAGCGGACGCGCACCTGCTGGGCGCGGGCGTGCAGGCGGAAGATCATGGGGCCTGCGCCATAGCCGGCGAAACCGGTGAGGGAGATCTGGCCGCCGCCGGTCTGGCCGGTAAAGCTCTGAATGTTGGCGCGATCCTTGGTGAAGGCGATCGCGCCGGTGGCGGCGGAGATGCCGTTGGGTACGCCGACAATGCCGAAGGCGGCGTTCTGAAATTCCATGCGGCCGATGATTTGAGGGGCATCGAGCGACCCGCGGACCGTGGCGTTCGAGGTGAGCACGCCGGAGGATTCGAAATCGGGATTGAGGTCGTGCAGCAGAGCCAGATCGATGGTGCCGTTGACGCGTAGGTCGAGCGCATTCTTGTCGCGCAACTGGAGTTTGCCGGTGACGGTGAGCGCGGTGGAGCGGCCGGTGAGGCGGGCGCTTTCGATATTGACGGAGTCGCCGGCCAGGGTGATGACGATGGGACCGGAGTTCTGCAGGCTGGCGGCGTCGGCCGGCAAGCCGCTCGACGGCGCGGGACCGAGGTGGAATTCCGGAATGGTGAGCTGGGCCTTGAGATTCCGGAGCTGGAGCAAGGGGCCATCGATGCGCAGGTGGCCCTGGGCGGAGCCGGAAAAGGAATCGGGTTGTGCGGCGGTGGGGGGCTCGATCCAATTGCGGAGGCGGGCGAGATCGACTTGGGAAAAATCAATGGTGGCGCCGCCCGGATAGTCGCCTTCCAGACGCCACTCGCCGGCGCCGCGAATTTCGGACTTGGCGATGTTGGACTCAAAGCTCGCGCGGGCCACGGAACCTTCGGAAGAGATCGAAAGGTGGGCATCGCCGAAGGCGAGATCGGTGATTTGCAGGCTGTGGGCGGTGAGGTCCGCGTTGATGGAAGCGAGGTGATAGGTGGCGTTGTCCCGGGCATCGGGCGAGACGTCGATATCGCCGGAGCCAGTGGCCTGCAAGGTTCCGCGAACGGTGGGATATTCGGCCAGCAGGATGGAGATCTGGGCCAGCGGCATGGGGTTGGTGGTGATGTCGAAGTGGATGCGCCCGTTGCGGTAGTGGCCGGCCGGGTGGTGGTAGGCGGCGGTGAGGGAAGCGCGCTTGGCGCCGGCTTCGAGCTGGCCGCCTGTGATTTCGATGGAAGCGGAGGTGTAGGCCAGGTGGCCGGTGAAGCGGTCGAAGGGTTCATCCCGCACTTTGCCGCGAGTCAGCGTGAAATCGGCAGCCACCACGGGTTCGCCGACCGTGCCGGTGATTTGGGCGGAGCCGGCCACGGTCGAGGTGAGCGGCAGCTCTGGGATGTCGAGCAGTTGGGCGATATCGGCCAGCGCGGCGTTGCTGGCCGTGGCGGAGGCGGTGAAGGTGGTCTCGTCGTGGGCCTCCCAACCGTGGATGCCGAGCTGCAATTGGAACCTGGCGCGCAAGGGACCGCGGGCCGCGGTGGCGTTGCGGACGTGAAAGGTGTCGGAAGAGATTTCGGCGTCGGCTTCGAAGGTGTCGAAGTTCTCGCCGGCGTATTCGGCGCCGGTGACGCGAACGTGGCCGGCGATCTGGGGGCTGTCCAGGTTGCCGGTCACCGTGCCATCGAAGAAAGCCGTGCCGGTGAGTTTGGCGGGCAGAGAGGCGGCGGTCGAGCCAAGCGCGGGCAGGAGGTCGTCGAGATCGCGGGTTTCCAGGCGGACGCGCAACTGGCCGCCCGGGCCGGGGCGGATGGCGCCGGAGAATTCCGCGTGCGAAGAAGGCAGAGAGAGGCTGGAATGGCCGAGCGAGAGCGTGCGGCCGGCGGCTTCGTAAGCGGGGTTGAGCTGGCCGTGGACGCGAGCGCCCTCCAGGGCGGGAGTGAGCGAGAGCTCGGCAGAAGCGCGCAGCTCGACGGCGCGTTTGAAGGAGCCGGCGACGTTGACGGCGCCGGATACACGCGCGTCCCAGAGCAGGTGCGGGGCGCTGTACATCGCCACCACGGGACGGGCTTCGAAACCCGCGATCTCACCGGAGATGGAGTAGTTGTCAAGGTTGAGGACGCGCGCCTCGCCCTGGAAGCTGCCGCCGAAGGTGGAGAGCGTGACGTCGCGCAGGGTGAGCACGGGGCCACGCAGAGAGACTCCGGCGATGCGGGCATCCACCTGGGCATCGCTGAGATCGGTGACGTACTTGCCGGAAAGCTGGAGCCCGTTGAGATCGACGCCACGCGGGCCGGCGGCAAGCGAACCGACGGCTTGAAAGCCGCGGAGGCGGATGGTGGAATCGGAGTAATCGAGGCCGGAGCCGTGGACTTTGCCGCTAAGCGAGAAGGCTTGCGCGCCGTTCCACGCCAGCGTGCCCGAGACCTGCACGGCGCCTTGCTGGAGTTCGGGGATGCGCAGCACGCGGGTGGCTTCGGCCACAAAAATGGAGGCGGAGTAACGGAGGGACGCGCGCGGCGCAGCGAAGTTCTCCAGCGCGCCGGATAGATCCACGCGGGAGCGGCCGGTGGAGATGGCCAGGGATTGAAGGCCGATGCGATTCCGTTCGAGCGTGGCGGCGAGAGTGACGCCGAGCGGCAGCGGCGTGTAACTGCCCATGTGGAGATCGAGGGGTTGCACGGAGAGATCGACGGGGTAGCGGGGACCTTTGGCGTCATAGCGGAAGGCGGCTTTGAGATTACTGCCGTGCGCCTCAAAGGGGGTTTGGCCGCGTGAAACAATTTCGAAGATTCCGTTTTGCAGGGCGAAGCGGCCGATGGCGAGCTTCAGCAGGGTCTCGACCGGCGAACCCGGATTTTTGGCGCGGACCTTGGGCTCAGGCAGATTGGTGCGGCCATCGGCGCCGATGATGAGGCGAATGCGCGGGGAGTTCACTTCCAGGTAGCGGATGTCGACGTCGCGCTTGAGGATGGAGACGATCTTGATTCCGAGGGCGACGGAGCCGGCGTGGAACAGCGGCGGATCGGCGGCGGGCTCAGTGCCGTGCAGGGTGAATCCATCCACCTGGGCGCGCAGGTGGGTCCAGTCGAAACTGAAGGCGGCGATTTCGACGCGGCCGCCCGTGGCATCTTCGACGGTGGAGACGATGCGGGCGCGCACCAGGCGGAAGAACCACGGGCTGCGAAGAGTGAAGAAGACGAGCACGGCGCCAACCAGCAGAAGCGCGGCGGCGCATAGGGCCAGCCGCCCGAAGATGCGCCTGCGGCTCACTGGAAAGCCTCCGCATGGAAGACCACCTCGGCGCGCTGGCGGGCTTCCTTGAGCCAGGTGTCGACCAGCTTATCGACGCGCTGGCCGGTGAGGGTCTCTTCGATGCGGTCGCGGTAATCCTCCAGCGCGACGGGTTGGCCGGGATGCGCGGCGGCGGCGGCGGGCTCGACCACGGTGTGGAAGTAATCCTGGATCTCCTGGTCGGAGACCTGCACGCCGGGGCGGAAACGGATTTCGATGAAGAGCAAGAGAGTGCGCTGCCAGAGTAATTCGTCGAGGAAATCCTGTTCGGCGATGCCGTAATCGGCAAGGGAGCGGCGGAAGGCCTCGTCGCCGGGGAAATTCTGTTTCTTGAACTCGGCCACGGCGGGTTCGATATCGGATTGGGAAGGGACGGGGTAGCTGCTGCTTTCCAGTTCGCGGCGGATGAGCTTCTGCTCGACCATGCGATCGGCCGTTGCGCGCCGCGTGGCGGCGTCGAAGACCGGCTGCACGCGCTGTTGAAAGGAGACCACGCGAATTTCGCGATCGATGTCGCTGGTGGTGACGACCCGATTGCCGACCGAGACGGCGATTCGATCAATGATGTCGGCGTGCGCGGCAAGGGCAAACAGGAAAGCGGCGAGCAGTACACCGTTTCGCGAATACACATTCGTATTCCACGGCAACCGCTCTCTTACGTTCGCGGCTCCGATCAGAGCCGCGCGCGTCAGCAAGCGGTTTCCCGATGCATCGCCGAAATCTCGAACGTGAGCACTCAGTCTCAAAAGGTTTGTCCTATGGAGAAAAAGAACTGGAAGTGGCTGACGTTTTGAACAACGCACGAGTAAGGCGAGCCGGCGGGCGCGGGGCAGGGATTGACGCCGGCGACCAGCAATTGGTCCTGGGTTCCCTTGAAGCCGTAGAAGTAAGGCGGATTGATGCTATAGCCCAGGTCGACGCGCAGCGGGCCCACGGGGGTGCGATAACGGATGCCGAAGCCGACGGCGTGGACCATGTAATTGAAGTCCTGGACGCCGTGCTGGCTGGTGCGGAAGGTGATGTGGTCGAAGGACGAATAGATGTTGCCCATGTCGTGATAGAGGACACCGCCGATGTTGTCGCCGATCAAGGGGAAGCGGAGCTCGTGCTGGTTGAAGAACAGGGCGTTGCCGCCGAGCGGAAAACCGGTGGCCGTATCGCGAGGGCCGGCCTGGTCCTCGGGAAAGCCGCGGTTGGAGTTGCCGCCGCCACCGAAGAAACGCTCGGCCAGAGGGATGGCGTCGACTGGATCGCCGTAGTAGTGGAAGGCAGTGATATCGCCGATTTCAGTGCTGCGGGCGAAGACCAGACGCTTGCCGATGGGGTGGTACGTGGAGTTGCGGATGAGCACGTGGACGAAATCTCGATCCGAGCCGAGAACGTGTTCGGCGAGGCCGAGATCGACGGTATTGTAGAGGCCCTTGTGGGGATCGACGGGATCGTCGCGGCGGTCCTGCACCAGGTTGATGGAGGCGATGCCGACGCGAACCGGCTGGGAGAGCTGCGGGATGAGGAAGGGAGTGATTTTGAGATCGGTGATGGCGACGCGGCGGTAGGCCAGGCGATAGAAAAGCGTGGTGGCTTTGGTGAGGCGCTGGGAAAGCTGGGCGGCGCCTTCCTCGCGGGTGAAGTCGAAGGTGCGGATATCGCGCGAGTGTTCGAACAGGCCGGTGAAGGAGACGTTGAGGTTGTCGGCGCCCCCGAAGCGCGGCCACGAATAGTTGAGGAGGACGCGCTGATCGAGGGTGGAAACGCGAGTGCGCAGGCTGATGCTGTGGCCGATGCCCCACAGGTTGCTGCGGGTGAGATCGAAAGAGACGCGTGGTGAGAAGCCGGGGACGCCGGCCGGGGCATCCAGGCAATTTTCGCAGCCACCGATGCGGCCCAGTTGGGCGCCCACGCCTACGGCGAACGAGTAGCGGCGGGCTTCCTCCATCTGGTAGAGAACGTACTTGTCGTCGGTCGAGCCGTCGGGGTCCTGAATGGCGGCGTCGACACGGGCGAAGACGCCCAGGTTGTAGAGGCGGCGCTGGGTTTCGGCGACCTCGGTGGGAGAGAGAGGATCGCCGGGGTTGAGCGTCAGGTTGCGATTGACCAGGCTGGGACGGGTATGGGCGAGGGGGTTGATGAGCACCTGGCGGACGAACTGCTGGCTGCCTTCGTGGACCACGTAGTGGAGGTCGAGGCGGTTGGGATCGGCCGAGGTCTGGTAGCTCCATTCGAAGGTGGCGTTGGGGAAGCCCTTGTCAAAGTACTGCGCCAGGATGGTGTCGCGGTCGACGGCCACGCTGAATTCGCTGAAGGGCTGGCCGGCGACAGAGCTGAGCCGGGCGAGGATGGCGGTGCGGTCGAGGTGGTCGATGCCATCCACCTGGAGCTGGTTGACGAAGGACTGGGGGCCTTCGTGGATGGCGAGCGAAACGGCCAGCGTGCCGGGCTTACCTTGATAGTTGTCCTGGCTGCGAGAGGTGACGGCGGCTTCGCGGAAGCCGTTGGACTGATAGAGATTGACGATCGACTCGACGTCGCGGCGGAGCAGGCTGGCGCTGTAGCGGCCGTGCGGGAACTGGAGCAGCGAAGCGGTCTGGAGATACATGCGCTCGCGGATGGCCTCGAGGCCGAAATAGTGATTGCCGGTGATGACGATGGCGACCAGCTTGTGGCGGGGGCCGGTGTTGACCAGGTAGTCGATGGAGGCGCGGTCATTGACCACACTTTGCTCTTTGAACACCACCTGGGCTTCGAAATAACCTTCCGACTGCAGAAAATCCTGAAGGTTGTGGGCGCCTTCCACCAGCAAGTCGCGATCCACGGCGTGCTCTTCGAAGACCGGCACGTAGCGCTCAACTTCCCTGTGTGAAATATTGGCGCCGATGGTATGGACTTCGATGCGCGGGCCGGCCTCAATGCGGAGCGTGGCCTGCACCGCGTTGGTCGCGGGATCGTACTTCATACCTTCCAGCGAGACCTTGGCCTCCAGGCGATTGTCTTTCTGATAGAGCGCGCGGACGCCTGCCAGGGCCTGCTGGACGCGGGTCTGCGTCATGGGCTTCCAGGTCTTGACGATCCAGCGGCGGAACTTGGACGCGGTCAGGATACTTTCCGGCGAGAGCTTGAAATCGCCCAGCAGCAGCGGGGTGGTGAAGCGGGCGCGCGGGCCACTGGCGATATCGAAGCGGATATTGATCTGCTGATAGGCATTGTCATGCTCGAAAAAGGGCTGGATGTGGCTGCGGAAGAGGCCGTTGCTTTCGAGGAGGCGCTGCTCGCCGGCCTCGGCCTGTTGCAGCTTGGATTCGGTATAGGGCTGGCCGAGATCCAGGCCGGAGATGCTTTCGAGCTGGGTGGGACGGGGCGGGCTGGAGAGGTGGCCGGAGACGGTGACATTGCCGATGAACCAACTGTTGGTGGTAATGAACCGGACGATCACGCCATCGCGCTTGCCGTCGTTGTAGGGCTGGGCATCCACCTGGATGTCGGCGTAGCGGCCGGTCGCGAAGAGTCGTTCGATGCTCGACCGGACGTCGGCCATGCGAAGCGGCTGGTCCTGGCGCAGGGGCAGGATGTCGTGCAATTCGGAAGGTTCGAGGGGCTGGGTTTTGGGCTCAAACTGGATGTTGAGGACGGTCTTGCCCTCGTATTTTTCATACTGAGCGAGCAAGGCGGCGGGACGGGCGAGAGCCAATAGAACCAGGGCGCAGAATAAGCGGGCGAGCGTCTGACACACCATCCTCATGATATCGTAAGCCGTTCAGAGCAACTTTGTTACCATAAGCCTGAAAGGCTGCGACGCCTTTCAGGACCGCGACCCCAGCCGGTCGCCCCGCACTAACACTAAGGAGTATGCGATATGGGAAACGATGCGATCCGCATTACCGATGCGCGCACCGACGCACAGTACGAGCTGCCGTTGTTTAAGGGAGCCGTACGGGCGATGGAACTGCGGAAGATCAAGACCAGTGCCGACGATTTCGGGATGATGACGTACGATCCGGCTTTCCTGAACACGGCATCTTGCCAGAGCGCCATCACCTACATCGACGGCGACCGGGGAATTCTGCGCTACCGGGGATACCCCATCGAGCAACTGGCGCAGCACTGCACGTTTCTGGAAGTGGCGTACCTGCTGCTCAAGGGCGAGTTGCCTTCGGCGGCGGAACTGAAGGAATGGGTGGGCGCGGTGACGTACCACACCATGATCCACGAAACCACCAAGAAGTTCCTGGAGGGATTCCGCTACGACGCGCATCCCATGGCTATGTTCGTGAGCACGGTGGCGGCGCTGGCGACGGTTTATCCGGACGCGCGCAACGTGCTGGATGCCAAGACCCGCGCGCTGCAGATTCTGCGTCTGGTGGGCAAGGTGCCGACCATCGCGGCGTATTGCTACCGGCACAGCCTGGGCTATCCGTACGTGTATCCGGACAACGACCTGGCCTATACGGAAAACTTCATGAACATGCTGTGGCGCATGATGGAGCGGCGGTACCAGGTGAACCCGGTACTGGCGCGGGCGCTGGACGTGCTGTTCATTCTGCACGCGGATCACGAGCAGAACTGCAGCACCAACGTGATGCGGGCGGTGGGAAGCTCGCAGGCGGATCCGTTTCTGTCGACGGCGGCCTCGGCGGCGGCGCTATCGGGACCGCTGCACGGCGGCGCCAACGAAGAAGTTCTGAAGATGCTGGATGAGATCGGCTCCAAACAGAATATCCCGGCATATATCGAAAAGGTGAAAGCCGGGCAGTTCAAGCTGATGGGATTCGGGCACCGCGTGTATAAGAACTTCGATCCGCGCGCCAGCATCATCAAGTGGACGGCCGAACAGGTGTTCGAAGTGGTGGGCCGCAATCCGAAGCTGGACATCGCGCTGGAACTGGAGCGGATCGCGCTGGAAGACGAGTACTTCGTGAAGCGCAAGTTGTATCCCAACGTGGATTTCTATTCGGGCATTATTTACCAGGCGATGGGATTTAAGCCGGAAATGTTCACCGTGCTGTTCGCGATTCCGCGGACCGTGGGTTGGCTGGCGCAGTGGCAGGAGATGATCACGGATCCGGAACAGAAGATCGCGCGGCCGCGCCAGATCTACGTGGGGCACGAAGCGCGGGACGTGGTTCCGATGTCGAAGCGGCCGTCCGCGACCCTGTTACCATCGGATTGATGGACGCGGCGGAGCGGGAGCGGTATTCGCGGCAAATCCTGTTTCCGGGGATCGGCGAGCGTGGCCAGGAAGCGTTGCTCAAGGCTCACGCCGTGATTGTGGGGTGCGGCGCGCTGGGGAGCTTTCACGCGGCGGCGCTGGCGCGGGCCGGATGCGGGCGCGTCACCATCATCGACCGGGACTACGTGGAGTCGGCGAATCTCCACCGGCAGTGGCTGTTTGAAGAATCGGACGCGGCCGAGGGGCTACCGAAAGCGGCCGCGGCCGAGCGGCGCCTCGGACGCATCAATTCCACCGTTCAGGTGCGGGGCGTGGTGGCCGATTTGACGGCGTCCAACGTGGCCGATCTTTTGGGCGGCGCCGGCGTCATCCTGGACGGCACGGACAACTTCGACGCCCGCTACCTGATCAACGATTTTGCGGTGAGCCGGGGGATTCCGTGGATCTACGGAGCGGCGGTGGGAAGCTACGGGCTGACCATGCCGGTGATCCCGGGCCGCACAGCGTGCCTGCGCTGCGTCTACCCGGAGCCGCCGGCCGGCGCGCAACCGACCTGCGAAACAGCCGGCGTCATCGGCGCGGTGGTGTCGGCGGTGGCGTCCTGGCAGGTGGCGGGCGCGCTGATGATTCTGTGCGGGCATCCGTCCGAGGTGCGGGCGCGCATCACCACCATGGATGTCTGGGGCGGCGGGATCGTCCGGCAGATCGACGCGCCGGAACGCGATCCGGACTGTCCGGCGTGCGGGCGCCGCGAGTTTCCGTATTTGCAAGAGCTGGCGCGGCCGGCGGCCACGCTATGCGGGCGCAACGCGGTACAGATCCAGGAGCGGCCGCGGCCGCTGGATCTGGCGGAGTTGCAAACGCGCCTGGCGCCGCTGGGGGAAGTGCGGGCGAACGAATTTGCGTTGCGGTTTGTGCTGGCGCCCTATGAGATGACGATTTTCCCGGATGGACGGGCGATTATCAAAGGCACCAGCGATACCGCCGTGGCGCGCAGTTTGTACGCGAAGTACGTGGGCTGAGGGACGGCCGTGTGGCCTGGAGTTTGGACATTCTGCGAAGCCGTGCCAAGTGGGACCGGCCTCCTGGCCGGTCGTGCTTCGACACGGGTGTCGACACCCGTCGACCAAGGTGGGGCAGGCGGTGCTCGCCTGCCCGGTTGACTTCGATAGTGCCTCCTGTAGAATGTTGTCAAATATGACAACATGACTATGTGAGTGGTGCGGCTAACGGACAACTGATGAAGCGCGAAAAGCTGGAAGTGGTACGAGGCAGCGGTAATGTGTTTCGCGACGTCGGGCATGAAAACGCCGATGTCGAACAGTTCAAGGCTATCCTGGCCGCCGAAATCATCAAGACGCTCGACCGGGAACGCTTGACCGTACGCTCCGCGCACGGCCGCACGGGCATTGCCGCGGCGGACTTCTCGCGCATCCGCAATGCGGACCTCGATCGGTTTACAGTTGATCGCCTGATGTCGGTGATCAACCGGCTCGGATCGCGCATCGAGGTGAAGGTCCGGGTACGGCGTGCGACTGTGCCGAAGGCTGAAGGCTATCTCAATAGTCGCGGCGTTTGTCGGCTACGTTGAGGAGGGTTTCGTTTCCGTCTTCCTCTGCGGCGGCCGCAACAGCTTGCCCGGCAGCTTCGAAAAATAGACCAGCCTCTCAACCAGCGGGATCAGCCGCCGCACCGTCTTGCCGTGAAAAATCAGGCTGCCGGTCACCAGCAGCGGGTGCGGAATCGTCGTGCAGCAGCGCGA
>JBEKQS010000075.1:0-37266 GCA_049519475.1 Bryobacteraceae bacterium
CGCGCACCATCCGGGAGCCGGTGGAGATAGATCCCGACAACTTCGAAGAAGTGATGGCGCGGATGGGAGCCGCACTCGAACTGACGGCCGGCGAAGCTCCCGTGGCTCTGCGGTTCCGCGAGCTGGACGATTTTCATCCGGATCATCTCTATGCCAGCCTGCCGCTGTTTCAAACCTTGCGTCAAACGCGCGCGGAACTGGCGAATCCGGCGACCTTTCGCGCGATGGCGGCGCGACTGCGTCCCGATCCGCCCGCGGCGGCGGCGCGCGGCGGCGGCAGCCTGCTCGACCAGATCGCCGAGCAGACGGCAGTGGTGCAGGAACCGGCGCTCGATTCCGATGAGTCCTGGGATCGCGTGATCCGGCGCGTCGTAACGCCGCACCTGACGCCCAAGGCCGATCCGCGCCAGGACGAACTGGTGGGACAGGTGGATGCGGCCACCGGCGCGGTGCTGCGCGCGATACTGGGCCACCCGGACTTCCAGGCCCTGGAGGCGGCCTGGCGCTCGGTTTTCTTCCTGCTGCAGCGGCTGGAAACCGGGGTCGAGCTCAAGCTGTATCTGATCGACCTGACGCGCGAAGAACTGATGGAGGCGGCACGCACCGGGCGCCGGCTGGCGCGGGATGGCTGGTCGGTGGCGGCATGCCTCGATTCGTTTTCGCTGGGCGAGCGGGATTGCGAGGCGCTGGCCGGCCTGGCGGGAATCGCGCGGCAAGCCGGCGGTCCCCTGCTGGCAGGGATGGACCCGCGCCTGATGGGCTGCGAATCGATGGCGGCAACGCCCGATCCGGACGATTGGAAGAAGCCGCTGGACAAAGCCGATGCGGAAGCGTGGCGGCAACTCCGGCATCATCCGGACGCGCGCTGGCTGGGGCTCGCGATGCCGCGCTTCCTGCTGCGGCTGCCGTACGGGCGGAAGACATCGCCCATCGAGGCGTTCGATTTCGAGGAGATGCCGCAAGCGCCGGCGCACGAAGCGTATCTGTGGGGCAGCCCGGCGGTGGCCTGCGCGTGTTTGATGGGCCAGGCGTTCAACCGGCGGAGCTGGCAAATGCATCCCGGCCTGGTGAGCGAAGTGGATGGGCTGCCGGTGCACACATACCGGCGGGGGAGCGAATCGCTGATGACGCCGCCGGCCGAGACCTGGTTGACGGACCGCGCGGCGGAGCGCATCGCGGACGAAGGGGTGATGCCGTTGGCTTCGTCGAAGAACGGCGACTCGGCGCTGCTGATGCGGTTTCAATCGGTGGCCGACCCGCCGGCGCCATTGGCGGGGCCGTGGGCATAAAGGACCGATTGCCCTTTCCCCGTGCTCTCTGCTAACTTTGTTTCAACATGCGCATCCTGCAGCCAGTGATATGGGCGAAGGGGACGTTCCTCAGCCCCCAACATCTGCAGGTGCAGGACCGCTTCGTGGAAAGCGTTCTGCAATTCCGCATGGAAGCGCTGCAGTTCCGCCCGTGGGGTTTCAGCAAGCTGCAGATCAACCAGGAAGCGCTGGCCACGGGAGCCTTTGCGGTGCATGCGGCCGCGGGCCTGTTCCCGGATGGCCTGCCGTTCGACATTCCCGGCTCCGACCCGGCGCCGCCGGTGAAGCCGCTGTCGGCCTATTACGAGCCGGGCCAGACTTCGCTCGACATCTTTCTGGCCATTCCCGACTACCGCGTGAGCGGCGTCAACGTGTCGATGCGGGAGCGGGGGATGGACACGCGCTACCTGGCGGAAGTGGCATCGTTCCGCGACGAGAACTCGGGGGCATCGGAGAAGCCGGTGCAATACGCGCGCAAGAATTTCCGGCTGCTGGTGGAAGGCGAGCCGAAGGGCGGCTGCGTCACGATGCCGGTGGCGCGGGTGCTGCGGACGGGCGACAGCTTTCAACTGGACGGGAAATTCGCGCCGCCGCTGCTGGATTTTTCAGCGAACGATTTTATTCTTTCGATCGCGCGGCGGCTGATCGAAATCCTGTCGGCGAAATCGAGCGCACTGGCGGGAATGCGGCGGCAGAAGAACCAGAGCCTGGCCGAATTCACCACGGCGGACATCGCGAACTTCTGGCTGCTGTATACGATGAACCTGCATTTTCCGCACCTGCGGCACCTGTTTGAAACCAAGCACGGGCATCCGGAGGAGCTGTTCCGGCTGATGCTTTCGCTGGCTTCGACGTTGACCACATTTTCGCTGCGGCTGCAACCGCGGGATTTGCCGGTGTACGATCACGAGCGGTTGGGGGCCTGCTTCGAGGAGTTGGACGAGAAGCTGCGGGATCTGCTGGAGACGGTGATTCCGAGCAACTACGTGTCGTTGCCGCTGAAGCTGATCCGGCCGTCGATTTATGCGGCGTCGATATTCGAAGACCGGTTTCTGGAGAACACGCGGCTGTACCTGGCGATTCAAGCCGATATGGACGAGGGGGAACTCATCCAAAAGGCGCCGCAGTTGATCAAGATCTGCTCGGCCAGCCACATCGAGCACCTGATCCGCCAGGCGCTGCCGGGCGTGCAACTGACGCACGTGATGTCGCCACCCACCACCATTCCGATCAAGCTGAACCACCAGTATTTCAGCTTGAACCAATCGGGCGTGGCTTGGGAAGCCATCGGGCGGGCGCGAAATATTGCGGCTTATGTGCCGGGCGATTTCCAGAATCCGCAGGCCGAGGTGATTGTGCTGCTGCCGGGGGAAGGCTCAGCGTTACCTTAGGCACAGCGCCGCCCGCTGGCGCCGGGCAACCCCCCGCGGTTGGCGCCGAGTGAGGCTCGAACCGCGATTTCCTTTCGCCTCGCGACGGAACGGGAAAGATGGAGATTCGCTACGTTGGTGGCAGCAGTAGTTTAGAATCGTGAGCAGTTCCATGGCGCAGATGCTGCGCCTTCGAATGGTTGCTTACAGGAGAAGAAGTATGACAAGCACCTTTAATCCTGCCCAGCCTTTTTATGAAAACTCAGTCACAAACTCACAAGGCCTGGCGCTGTTTGTGGGCGAGATGCGGTTTTCTTACGGAGAGCTGGCAAATCTTGCCCGGCGTATTTCGGGTTGGCTCGGCCTAAAGTCCGGCGAGGTTTCGGGCAAGGTTGGAATTCTTGCATCCCGAACTTTAGAAGCGTATGCAGGGGTGCTGGGAACGCTGTGGTCGGGTGCAGCGTATGTTCCGATAAACCCCCGCACTCCCGAGGACCGCTTGATTCGTATTCTGCGGATGACGGAACTCGACGCGCTGATCGCCGACCAGGCCGGCCTGGATCTACTCTCGGACCGTGTGCTCGAATGCGCGCCGAGCCGGATTCTTTTCGGGGCCGGCGCGAAGCCATCGCCAAGCGCCTTGGGATTTCAGGGAATCAGCTTCGAAAGCCTGGCTGAATTAGCCGACGAGGGGCCCGATCAGCCCGTTACCGTGGCGGAAGATGCGCTGGCGTACATTATTTTCACTTCCGGCACCACGGGCACGCCAAAGGGGGTCATGATCGAAACCGGGAGCCTCGCACAGTTTCGCGGCGTGGTGCAGGATCGCTGCGGGTTTCGCCCCACGGATCGAGTCTCTCAGGTGGCTGAACTGACATTCGATATCTCCGTGCTGGACTTGTTTGTAACTTGGGCGGCTGGAGCGGGACTCTATGTGGTGCCGGCCTCTCAGCTCATGGCTCCGGCGAAGTTCATCCGCGATCATGAGCTTACTGTCTGGTTTTCGGTGCCCTCCACCGCATGTTTTATGGAGCGCATGAAAATGCTGAAGCCGGGCGCATTTCCGTCGTTACGGTGTTCCATTTTCGCCGGTGAGGCGCTGCCCATTGCTTCCGCCCGGGCGTGGCAGATGGCCGCCCCCAACAGCGTCGTGGAGAATTTTTACGGACCAACGGAGGTAACGGTTGTGTGCATCGGACAGCGCCTTGAAGATCCTCCGAATGTCACCAGGAAACGCGGTTCGCTGGCCATTGGCAAGCCGTTCCGCGGCATTCAGGCCGGCATGGTGGACGCGAATCTCAATTTTTTGCCGCAGGGCGAGGAGGGGGAGCTGGTCGTGTCGGGCCGCCAAGTGGCGCGCGGATACTACCAGAATCCCGAACTCACCGCGGCTCGCTTCCCCACGCTGGAGGGACGGCGGTGGTATCGCACGGGAGACCTGGCTTACCAGGATTCCTCCGGCGCATTTCACCACCTGGGCCGAATTGACAACCAGGTCAAGATACTCGGGAACCGGGTCGAACTCGAAGAAGTCGAGGCTCATTTGCGCGAGATTATGGGCACAGACCTGGTGGCGGCGGTGGCCTGGCCTGTCGCCGACGGCCGTGCGACCGGGATCGTCGCCTTCCACTGCGTGCCGGGCGTTACGCTCGCCGGCGTCCGCGAAGGAATGAAAAAGCGCGTGCCTGGTTATATGATTCCTCAACAGGTATATCACTTGAACGCGCTACCGTTAGGATCAACCGGTAAGATCGAACGGAAAGCGTTGGTCCGCTTGCTGGATGAGAACCGGGTCTGAACCGCATTGCACATCCTGGAGATTAATCCGATGCCGCCAGTCCCGAGCGGAAAACTGGACCGCAAGGCGCCGCGGCGAGGGCTGGAACAGGCGTCCGCAGAGGGCGGCGCATGAAGATCGTCCCGCAACTCGACACATATCCGCGGCTGGTGAGTTTCGGCCAGACGGCGCTGGGAAAGGCCGCGCTGCTCGGGGCCTTTGCCTGGTGGCTTCTGGTCAACCGCCTGAATACGTGGATCGAGATAACAGTGGCCGTGGCGTTGATGGCCTATTTTCCAGCGCGGCGGCGGTTGCTCGCCAGCATCGGGGCGCTGTACTGGCTGTTTTTTCATTCTACGTGGCTGAATTGGACCTTCCTGCGCGAGCTGGCGAAGGCCGAGGGGCAAAGGACAGACTGGACTCTTACAGTGCTGGTTTCCGGAATCCTCGCGGCGGTGTTTTGCGTGCTCGCGATCTTCTTCCACTATGTGAGGGCGCGGCGCGGCTCGCTCGCGGCGAAACGGCCCGTGCTGTGCCTGATGGCGGGCTATGCGCTGGTGCTGGCAGCGGCGGGGCTGTTGCCGCTCGGCGGGATGACGCGCCTGCTGGTGTGGGGTGCGATCGCCGTGACCGCGCCGTACCTCTGGTATTTCGCATACGCTCTGAAAGACGCTTTGGCAAAGACGCCGGATGACGCAATCTTGCAGTTCGGAACGCTGCAGCCTTTTTGGGGCGGCTCGAACGTGCCCTATGCGAAAGGGGCCTCCAATCTGCGCAGGATCGAAGCACGAAATTCCGTTGACCTCAGCATCACGCAGTTAAAGGCGATCAAGCTCCTGATGTGGGTCTTCATTCTGCGGATGTTGCTACTTGCGCTGCAGGTATTCGTGTACGGCGATCCGGCGTCGCAAGGGCTGCAGTTCATCGGCTTGGCCCGCTGGGGCGCGCCGAATCTGGGGGTCCCGGAACTGGAGGCGGCGCTGCAACACGCGGCCGTACTGCCGGTCCATGTTGCGTGGGCGAGCGTGATCGCGCATTTCGCGCAGGGCCTGCTGAACTTAACGGTGAGCGGCAATATCGTGATCGCCTGCTGCCGGATGGCCGGATTCTACGCGCTGCGGAATACCTACCGGCCTCTGGAGGCGCGGACGGTGGCGGAATTCTGGAACCGGTACTATTACTACTTTAAAGAGCTGCTGGTGGAATTCTTTTTCTTCCCGGTGTTCACGCGGTATTTGAAACAGTATCGGCGGTTTCGCTTGTTCGCCGCGACCATGGCGGCGGCCACTGTGGGAAACATGGTATATCACTTATTACGCGATTACGGGTATGTTGCCCGGATGGGCCTGTGGCGAGCGCTGGTGGGATTTCAGGTGTACGCTTTTTACGCCACGGCGCTGGGGCTGGGGATCGGGATCTCGCAGTTGCGCGGGCATGGCAGGGAGCGCTCACGTGGCGATGCGCAGTGGTGGCGGCGGGCGCTCGCGACGGCGGGCGTGCTGTCCTTTTTCTGCCTGTTGGAGATTTTCGACCAGGAAGGACGGTCATACGGCTTGGGGCTATATGTGCGGTTTTTTCTGCGTCTGTTTTTGATTCCAGTTTGAGGAGCTTTCCGTTATGCACGATAGACTGGTGATACGCGAATTCCTGCAGAACCTGCTGAGCCAGAAAGGCGACCGGGCGGCCTTCTCGGACAGCGAGCCATTAGCCGCGCGTGGGCGCTTGCAGTCCATCGACACGCTGGACGTGGTGGTTTTCCTGGAGGAGAAGTATGGGATCGACTTCGGGGAGACAGGCTTCGATCAGAACCAAGTGGAAAGCATCGATAATATTATGGCGTTGATTGAAAGGAAGTGAGGCCCCTGGCCCAAGCCGGCGATCATTGGATGGTCATCTCCTTCTTGGTTTCCATTTCGGAATTCAGCAGGCGGACTTGGATCGGAAGCCCGCCGACCGATGCGGCCACCTGCCGCGCGACGCGCTCAAAACCGGCGATGGCTTCCGGTTTGTCCCAGAACCCCTCATTGGTGACGAACCAGATCGCCGTGCCGTCGCCTTTGGAAACGGCCACGCTCGAGCCGAGGTCCGCAAAAAACCCAATGGCTTTGAGCGCCTGGCCCAGGCTTTGGGCATCTTCCTCGGTTGCGGAGCCGAAGTAGTAGACCTCGTCCCTGGTCCCGGCGAGGACCCTGCCGACGGTCAGTTTTTTGATATGGCCCGCCGAGTCGAGCAGTCGCACCGTGATCGGGAACCCGCCAATCGAAGCTGCGATCCGGCGCCCGATCACCTCATAGCTCGCAATCGTGTCCGGGTGATTCCATGCGCTGTCTTTGACGACGAACGAAACCGACGCACCGCCGGGCCCTTTCGAGAGCAGAACGCTCAAGCCTTGATTGCTGAGGAAGCCGCTCGCGGCGAGCGCCTGGCCGAGCACTCTGGCATCCTCTTGAGTGGCGTAACCGGTGTAGTAGACCTCGTCCTTGGTCCCGACGACTACCTTGCGGTTCTTGTGCGCCTGGATCCGATAAACTCCGGCCGCGATCGTCACCAGTAAAGCCAGCCCGACGCCGAAAGCGAACGCCCGCGGCTGATGGATCATCGGAGCGTGTGCCTCGGTTACTTGCCGGAAACCACGATGGTCACGCCGGGTTGCGTGGAAACACTGCCCACCTGGACCGACACCGGGACCGAACCAGCCGTCAGGCCGCTGGGAATCTGCACGTTGACCTGGGTCAGCCCGGCCACGATTCCCGGCGCGCCTCCGGCGAAGCTCGGCGTCACGGTCTTGCCGCCGATGGTCACGGTCACCGTTGCCGCCACCAGTTCCTTGGCGTCTGGAGTCAGTTGGCCGTCCACGCTCGGCGGGCTGGTCTGGCCCGTACCGGTGAGGAACAGCTCCACGTAGTCTCCCGCGTTGAGCGGATGCGCGGCGTTGTTGTACGCGTAGGCGCCGTTCTGGATGTTAATGGCCGCCGCCTGGCCGGAAGCATCGGCGAAGATCGACGGCGCGGCTGTCGCCAGCGAGACCGGGAAGGTTGCGGAAAGATCGCCGTTATACTTCATGAAGACCTGCATCTGCGATCCGGAAACTTCATACGGCACGATCGCCGAAACCTGGTTGGCGGAGGTATAGAGCAGTGGCGCGGCATAGTTGCCGAAATAAACGGTTGTGCCGGCCAGGGTGGTCGGCACCTGCCCATTGGCTCCCGGGGTGTACTGCACCAGGCCGGCCGGGCCCATGCCGGTGCCGTAGAGCACCACGATCTCGCCACCCGAAACCGGGCCCGCCAGGTTGCTGCCGGCGTTGGCCACTGCGGCGATCTTGATTTGGAATCCGCCCAGCAGCAACTCGCGGACGGCGCTATTGCCCGAGTCGGCGATGTAAAGGTTGCCGTTCGACGCCAGCGCAATGCCCGAGGGGCTATTCATAGCGGCGAACAGTGCGACGCCGCCATCGCCCGAGTAGCCTCGCGCGCCGTCGCCCGCAATCGTATTAATGAAGCCGGAAGAGTAGACCTTGCGAATGCGCAGGCTGCCGTCCGATATGTAAAGGTTGCCCGAAGGGTCCACCGCTACGCCGGTGGGATTGCCCACCATGGCCGAAACAGCCCGCCCGCCGTCGCCCGAGTAACCGGCCAGGCCGTTTCCGGCGACCGTTGAGACGATGCCGCTCGAATTCACCACGCGGACCGCGTTGTTTCCGGTGTCCGCGATGTACACGTTGCCGCTCGAATCGGTGGCCAGGCCCACCGGCGTGGTCAGTTGCGCACCGGCGGCCGGGCCGCCATCGCCCGAGTATCCCGCGAGGCCATTGCCGGCAAGCGTCGTGATGGCGCCCCCGGGAAAAGTGACTTTGCGAACGCGGTTGTTGCTGAAATCGGCGATATAGAGGTTGCCCGCCCCGTCAACCGCCAGGCCCGCCGGGATGTTCAATTGTGCGCTGGTGGCCGCGCCGCCATCGCCGCCGAAGCCCGCCGTGCCGTTGCCGGCCACCGTGTTGATGGCGCCGCCCGAAATCTTGCGCACGCGCGCGTTCTGGGTGTCGGCGACGTAGATATTGCCGCTCGCGTCCACCGCGATTCCTTGCGGAGAGTGCAGTTGTGCGCTGGTGGCCGCGCCGCCATCGCCGCCCGAACCGGCCGTGCCGTTGCCCGCGATGGTCGAGATGACGCCGGATGCCGTCACCTTGCGCACCACGTTATTCACGGTGTCGGCGATGTACACGTTGCCCGACGAATCCGACGCCACGGCTTGCGGCGTGTTGAGCTGTGCCGAAGTTGCCTGGCCGCCGTCGCCCGAATAGCTGTATTTTCCGTTGCCCGCCACCGTGCTGATGGTGCCGCCCGAGGTCAGCTTGCGGATGCGCAGATTGACCAAATCGGCGATATAGACGTTGCCCGAAGAGTCTACCGCGACGCCCGTCGGAAAGTTGAGCTCGGCACCGGATCCCGCCGATCCGTCTCCGCTGAATCCGGCCGTGCCGTTGCCGGCAATGGTGCTGATGTTTCCCTTGGTATCGATCTTGCGGATGCGGCTGTCGCCGTTTTCCGCGAAGAAGACCTGGCCGCTGGAATCGAGCGCCAGGGCGAAGGGCGTCACCAGGCCCGCCAGATTGGCCGCGGCGCCATCGCCGGAATAGCCGATCGCCGGCGTTCCGGTGACGGCCCCGGAGGCGGGTGCGGCGACGCTGCCGGCAATGTAGTTGATGATGCCGGTGCTGGCGGTGATCTCGCGAATCACGGCATTGGCGGAGTCCGCGATGTACACGTTGCCGCTCGAATCCACGGCCACGTCTTCGGGCGAGTGCAATTCCGATGTGACGGCCAGGAAGCCATCGCCCAGGTAGCTGGGGTAACTATCGCCCGCGATGGAGTTGATGAGTCCGTCGGTAGTGACCTTACGGATCAGGTTGTCGCCGGTGTCGGCGATGTACACGTTGCCGCCCGAATCCACGGCCACACCGGCCGGCAGGTGCAGCAGTGCGCCGGTGGCCAGGCCGCCGTCGTTATAGGTATTGGCCCCGCCGGGACTGATCTGGCCGGTTCCCGCGAAGGTGTTGATGATGCCCTGCGAGGTCACAATGCGGACGCGGTTGTTCTTCGAATCGGCGATGTACAGGTTGCCGGCCTTGTCCAGCGCCAGGCCCTGCGGCGCATTTAATTGCGCCTGGGTAGCCGGCCCGCCGTCGCCCGAGAAGCCCGGCCGCGAGTTGCCCGCGATCAGCGTCAGGTTCCCGCCGCCGTCCATCTTGAACACACAATTCAGACTGCTGAAATAGACGTTCCCCGATGCATCCACCATGACCCGGTTCGGCTGCCCGATGGTGGTGCCGGCCGCCGCTGCCGGTGTGGGCGGCGGCGCTCCGCCGGCCACGGTGGTAATCGAGTATTGCTGCGCCAGCGCCACCTGGCTCGCCGCCATCAGCGAGATCCAACACAGCTTTGCAAACGGTTTCGACATTAAACGTCCAGTCCTGACAGGGTGAATGGAAGATGAATAACCATAGTAAGACGTTTCGGAGCGCTACAGGAACGCGCGGAGCCGCATTTACCGGGCGACCGCCTCAGCCACGGCTTCCGCCACCGCGCCCAGCGCCTGTGCGCAATCTTCACGGGTGGCGTCGTAGTGCGTCACCGCGCGCATCTGTCGATCGTTAATCGCGTTCATCAGTATGCCGCGCCGTTTCAGTTGCACGCTGAGGGCCGCTGGCGGAACACCCGTTCCGGCGACGTCGAAAACCACGATGTTGGTGGAGACGGCGCGCGGCTCGACGCCCGGAATGCGCGCCAGTCCTTCGGCCAGGAAGCGGGCATTGGCGTGATCGCCGGCCAGTTTCCTGGGAGAATCCTCAAGCGCTACCAGGCACGCCGCCGCCAGCACTCCCACTTGCCGCATGCCGCCGCCCAGCCGCTTGCGGTAGAGACGGCCCTTCGAAATCAGGTGCTTCGGGCCAGCCAGAATCGATCCCGCTGGCGCGCCCAGACCCTTCGAAAGACAGAACATCACCGTATCGGCCGGCGCGCAGATCTCGCGCACCGGCATCCCCGTGGCCTCAGCCGCATTGAAGATGCGGGCGCCGTCCATGTGCACCTTCAACCCGTACTCGTGCGCGCCGTCGCAGATTTCGTAAATGGTGTCGATGGGGTAGACCGTGCCGCCCCACATGTTGTGGGTGTTCTCGATCTCGACGAGGCCCGTGGGCGCCGTATACGGATTCACCGGCTTGATGAGCCGCTTCACTTCCTCCCAGGAGAGGATGCCGTCGGCGGTCGGGATGGCGCGGATCACGCAGCCGGAGAACCACGCCACCATCGACATCTCGTAATCCAGCATGTGCGCGCGGGAATCGCAGATCACTTCCTGCCCGTGTTCGGTAAGCAACTTCACCGCGATGGTGTTCCCCATGGTGCCGGTGGGGACGAACAGCGCCGCCTGCTTGCCGGTCACTTCGGCGGCCTGCTCTTCCAGACGGTTTACCGTGGGATCCTCGCCATAAACGTCATCGCCCACTTCGGCTTCCATCATGGCGCGCCGCATTTCGGGCGTCGGCCTGGTGACGGTATCGCTGCGCAAATCGATGGTTTTCATGTGGTCAAAAACTCCTGAAACACTTCGTTGGAAAGCAGTACGCCGCGCCTCGTGAGGCGCAGAATGCCGTCCTCGGTTTCCAGCAAACCGGCATCCACAAAGCGTTGGATGGGCCGCTCGAAGCGGCGCCATTCGTCGGCCGAGGGGTGAATGCCGGCCATCAGCCGCAGCCCGACGAAGAAACGCTCATCCGCCTGCGCTAACGCTCCCTGACGGTCGCGGCTCTGAGGCGCCAGATACTCCTCGATCGATTCCGGGTTTTGCGTGCGCACGCGTCCGTCGAAAGAATGCGCGTCCGCGCCAAAGCCTGCATAGGGCTCCAGCTTCCAGTACTTCAAGTTGTGCCGTGATTCAAACCCCGGCCGCGCGAAATTGGAAATCTCGTAACGCGCCATCCCCATCGCCGCCAGCCGCTCCACTGCCGTCTCATAGAATGTCGCGGTCTCGTCGTCGCTAGGGGTGTCGCCCGCGCCGTAGCGCACGCCGCCGAGCATCATCTCTTTGCCCAGGCGGCTGTCTTCATCCACCTCCAGCATATAGACCGAAACGTGCACCGGCCCGAGGCGCTCGATCCAATCCAGCGACTCCTGCCAACTGGCCTCGGTCTGGCCGGAGAGCCCGGCGATCAAATCGATATTGCAGTTGCGGATGCCGGCATCGCTCAAGAGGCGGATCTCCGCGTCGACGGTCGCGGCCGTGTGCTTGCGGCCCGTGCGCCGGATCTCTTTTTCGACGAACGACTGCACCCCGAGGCTAACGCGATTGATGTCGGCCGCGGCCCACCGTCGGGCTTTTGCGGCGGTGATGGTGCCGGGCGCCGCCTCGATGGTGGCCTCCAGCCATGGCCGTCCCGGGATCAGTTGCAGGAACGAAGCCAATTCCTCCGCGGCCAGGGTGCTGGGCGTGCCGCCGCCGAAGTAAACCGTTTGGGGCGTCCACTCCCAGGCGTGCGCGCGGATTTCGTCCGCCAGCGCAACCAGATAGCGCTCCTCAAGGGCCGCCGGAAAGACCCCCGACGCGAAGTTGCAGTAGGTGCACTTCTGCGCGCAGAACGGATATGAGACGTAGACTCCCGCCACCTTATTGATTGTAGCGGGCAAGGGAGCGGTCTGCGATGAGCTGCTTAAGGCCAGTGTCGCGCAATTGGTTTACGATCCGAAGACCGCGTGACGCACAACTATGAGCCACGCGATTTGCGAGGCAAAGGGGTAACGCTGGGATAAAGCTAACCTAAATAAACGCCGGGGTCTTATACGTGAAGTTGTGCAGGTTCGGGAAGACGTAGTCCAGGTCCGCTTGCGCAGACAGGCCGAACCATTTCGCCAGAGCGCCGCCGTACTGGTCCTCGGACGTGCTGGGGACCCATGTGCCGCGGGTCGTCGAATCGTCCGGGCCGCCTAGGGTGAGGCTGGGGAACGTGCCATACAGGTTGCCGCCGTTTACGGCGCCGCCCATCACCAGAGCGTGGCTGCCCCATCCGTGGTCGGTGCCGGCGTTGCCGTTGGGCTGGAACGTGCGGCAGAAATCGGACTCGGTAAACGTGGTCACGTTGCTCTCGACGCCGAGCAGGCCCATGGCCTGGTCGAATGCCGCCAGCGCGGCGGCAAGGTTGGTGTAGAGGGTCACCTGCTGCGCCAGTTGGTTGGAATGCGTGTCGTAGCCGCCCTGGCTGCAGAAGAAAATCTGGCGGGTGGCGCCCAGCGCGGCGCGCACCTGGATGAGCTTGGCCACCTGCCCCAGTTGCGTGCCAATATCGGTGCTTGCAAACGTGACGCCCAGGCTGCTGCTGCCGGCTACCGCGGCATTCACTGCCTGAGCCACGGAGATGGCATCCTTCAGCGAATTCTGCGCGGCTTGAATCAGGGTCACGCCGCTCGAGAGGCTGAGCATGTTCTGCAAGGCGGTCGATCCCGGATCGGTGGCGGGCGCCGTGAGTCCGAAATTGCTGGTGTTGACGGTGGAGGGCTGGGTGGTCTCGCCGATCAACTGCAGCGCGTTGCCGCTGATGCTGATGGAGGGCGGCACCAGCGTGCCGGAACTGCCGGCCACCTTATCGGCCAGCCGGCCCGACCAGCCGGTGGTGGCGCCACCCTGCGGCATGGCGTTCTGCCACTCGTTCTGCTGGTCGGAATGCGAATAGAGATTCACCGGCAGCGGCACGGCAGTGAGCTGCGGCAGGCCATTCGAACCATGCGGCACGGGTTGCACCAGCGTGCCCACGTTGGCCAGCAGCGCGAGCCGCTTGGAGGTGTTGTACAGCGCGGCGATGGGCGCGAAACTCGGGTGCAAACCATAGTTGGCGTTAGTGGCCGGGTCGTGAATGGTCAGCAACGAAGCCTGCGGGATGGCCAGGTTCTGGCGGATCTTCTGGTAGTTGGCGTACGTCGCGGTGTCGTTGGGGACCAGCATATTGTTGGCATCGTTGCCGCCGAACAGGAAGATGCACACCATAGCCTTGTAATTGCCGGACGATTGCGCCCGCGCCGTCATCATGCCGGCTTGTCCGAAGGCAGCCGCGGCGCCGATGGTGGAGACCGTGCGGCAGCCCAGGCGAAGAAAGTCGCGACGCGATCGAAGCTGTTGGAATGTCATGGCCGTTGTTCTCCTCTTACCGTTCGATTTCGTATTGCGGCGAGGCCGCCGCGGCATAAAGCGCGCTGCGCACGCGCGACGCCAGGCTGGTGGACGCACTGGCGGCGGTGGTCAGCAGGCCACGCACATCGGTGCCCATTTCGCCCCGGAAGAGCGCCTGGTTGAGCGCCTCCACCAGGTCGGGAGGATTGTTGGCGAGGTCCAGGAAATTGGCCAGGTTCACGGTGATGCTGCCGGAGATGCCGTTGCTGGCCGCCAGGTAGGCGAAGTTGGCGCGGGCCAGGGCGGTGGCGGCGTTCATCGCCTGGAATTCGGGCGCCACCGGCGGCGGCGTGACGCCGGAAACGCTAACGGTATAGAAGGGCGAGAAGTAGCTGAACACGCTGCCGGGCGTGAGCGCCGTCTGGCCCATGAGCGTCCCCTGGTTGGTGAGGGCATCGGCCGCCGTGACCGTGGCATTCAGCGCGCGCAACAGGCCGGTGGCATAGAGGATCGGCTCCGCCAGCTTCCCGGTGCCTTCGCTCTGCGCCTCGGTATCGGTGAGCAGGGCGGTAATCACGGTCTGCAGGTTGCCCTGCGAAGACTGGAATGCGCTCGCCACCCGGCCCACATAAGCCGGCGACGGGTTACTCATCACGAAGCGCTGAATCAGCCGGTAGGCCATGAACGGAGCCACGTTGGTTTGCTGGCAGATGCAAGCGATGGCCGCGCTCAGGTCGCTTTCCGCCGTCCCGCCCGCCGGGATGACGCAAGGTATGGGCAGGTTGACGGTCTTCTGAGTGGTATCGTGATAACTCTCGAACGCCACCATGGGCGCGAAGTAGTACGGCATGTTGGTCCAGAGCGAGGCGAAACCGGGCGTCTCGCCGTAGGTCCAACCGGTCATCACCTTGGCCATTTGCCCGATGTCGGCCTCGGTGTATTCGGGAAGCGTGGCGCCGTTGGCCGTTAGGGGAACCCCGGTGGAATCCAACTGCACCAAACCCAGCGAGAAGAGTTGCATCACCTCGCGAGCGTAGTTCTCGTTAGCCGACGTGCCCGTAGTGGGGTTGGCCTTTACGTTATTCACCATGTCCAGGAAGTAGCCCATGGAGGGGTCCAACGTTGTGGCGGTCAGCAGGTTCTGGTAGGTGCCGAAGGCATTGTTGGCCATCAGCCGCTGATACTCCACCATCTGCTCGAACACAGTGTTTTTGACGGCGGATTCCACCAGAATCTGCGCCAGGGCGAACGACGCGCGCTGGCGAAGCTGATCGGTGCCATTGACGGCGATGTTGAAAAAGGCGGTCTGGAGCCGGGCCACGCCTTCCGTGGTGCTGTCCGGATCGGGCCACGTGCTGGCAGGCATGGCAAACTGCGCGGCGAGCCAGGCGCTTTGCCCCATGGTCTGGAGATCCACAACGTTTTGCGGCGTGGGGCCAAAGGTGGTCATTTCCAGGAAGCGGACCGCGCTGGCGTACGGCATGTTCTCGACCGCCACGCGCACGGGCACCGCAATTGGGGTCGAGGTGGCCCCTCCGGGATTCGGATTGGTGACCTTCACCGCGGCCAGACGCCCTACCGGCATCGCCAGCGGGCCAGTGGCCGTGAGTTGGGTGTCCGAAACGTAAACGGTGGGCAACGCCGCGCCGGCAAAATAGATGACGGCTCCTTTCGCAAGCCCCGTTCCGGTAACCGTGATGGTCACATTGCCGGGATTCACCGGATTGGGAGTCACCGACGAGACCACCGGCAGTGGGTTCTGCAAGTTCACGGTCACGCTGGCCAGTGCCGTGGGCGCCGCCTGGCTGACGGCGGTGACAATCACCGCCGCGGAACTGGGCAGATCGGCGGGCGCGGTGTAGACGCCAGTGGCCGAGATGGTCCCGACGGTGGAGCTGCCTCCGGTTTGTCCGTTGACCTCCCAGATCACGGTCAAGTTATTGGTATTGGCCACCTTGGCTGTCAGCGCCAGGGTGGCGCCGCAACGGATGGTGCTGGTGGCGGGCGTGAGCGTCACCGTGACCGCCGGGCCGACCGTACTCAAGACCGGAATCGAGACCCCGGTCTGCGAACTTACGCCGCCGATGGTTGCCACGATCGCCTCGTCGCCGGTCACCACCTGCGGGACCACCGCGTTAATCTGGTACTCCCCGGGGGTCACGATGCCGGCGTACTGCACCGTTGCAGCCACCCCACCGATCGTCACTTGCAGTTTCGTGAGGTCCGACAGCGGCTCAGCACTGCCGACCAGTTGCCCGGCCGGCACGGCGGGCGTCGTGGGTCCAAGACCCGTGGCGTAGATCTGAAGAATCTCGCCCGGTTGGGCCGGCCGCGACGTGATCGCGCTCCCGAAATACCCGGCCGGCGCCACGTAGACGCCATCGGCATTGTGCAGGGCAGAGGCATATTTCGCCTGAAAAGTGAAGAACGCCGGCGAGTAGTTTTGCAGATTTGCCGTGCCCGTAGCGGTGCCGGAAGAGTTGATGACCTGCACCTGCACCGGACCGGTGGTAGTGTCCGTGGGCGCTTGAACGTTCAATTGTCCCGGGCTGACGTAGGAAATCGCGGCCTTCTTGCCGTTGATCGTGACGCTCACGTTATCGAGCGTGGTGGGGAGATTATTGCCGGAGAAGTCCGACCCTTGCCACGGCCGCGTGGTTAGAGACAGGCCGCTGCCGTAGATCGACACCCACGAGCCGCTTTCGATGGCGGCCGCGCCGCTGGCGTTGTTTGAAATGCTGGTAATTTGCGGTCCTGAGGCCTGGCCGAACAGGCTGAGCCCCGCTGTCAGGAAGAGCAATCCACACAAACACGATCGTTTCATCGCACCTCCATGGATGCAAACCCGGATTCGCGATCCAGGTTACGGCCATTATAGGTCCGACCTGCGATTCAAACGGTATTCAACAGTACAAACTAGATCTAATTATCTTATTATCCTGAACCCGGGCGGCTCCAGCAGCCCGCGAAGGGGCCAACTCAGGCACTTCCGATCAACGCGAGATTTCCGGGACCGGCGCCTTGCACCGCCTTCAAGGGAATGGAACGGTCAAACGTGGCGAGCCGGCCGTGATTCCGAACTGCCAGACCAAGCAAATACGCATCCGTGATCTTCTGGTGTCCGCCGATCATCGACAGCCGAAATAGCGACTCATCCAGGAGAGACACGGAATCCTCCCAGAAATGATGGTCCGTCACGGAGCAAGCATTGCGCAGATCGCCAGCCACGTCTGAAGCAGACCCTGACGCCGACGGATAGGCGGGATTAGTCAGGATGCGGATACAACCGTTGATCGTCATCGGGCATGTCGCCCAACCGTGTTTTCGGTTCTGCCCCAACCAGCGGTGTGCCTCTTTGTGATAGATGTGGCCCGTATCGAAGAGGGCTACCAGGACATTCATGTCAAGAAGAGCGATGCTCACTCTTCGTCTCGCAAGCGGTTTACGAGTTCGAGATCCGCTCTGGGAGCGCCAGGAATTGGCGTCAAGAGCCGAAACCCATTGCGAAACTTGGGGGGTGCTTTAGCCGCCAGATGCATCTCCACCCGCCTCAATGGAGAGGGGAGAGCTAGCCGCACTTTTCGACGCCGCTAGCTCTCTGCCGTGAGATGTTCTCTACCGGTTTCTCAGAGAAAGAACTTCAGTGCCAACTGGATGATCCTCGGGTCGGCCGCGCCGTAAATGCCTCCGAAGTTCCCATCGTTCCGGGTTACGTCGGGGTCGTTAAATTGCGTGTGGTTGAGGACGTTAAAGAACTCTCCACGAAGCTGGAACCGTATGTCTTCACGCGACCGGAATGGGTAGAAGTTCTTGATAAGCCCGGTATCCACGTTGAACTTGCCGGGCCCGCGGAAAGCGCCTTTGCCGACGTTTCCGAAGCTCCCGACCGGGGTCTGCGCAACTGGCAGGAACAACGAAGTGTTAAGCCAGGGTACGCAAGTGGCCGAACCGCAGCCGGAGCGTAAACTCGGGTCCGCTGTCCCACCGTACTGGCTCAGGCTCCCGATGAAGGTCGCGCGATCGCCGTTGAGGGCCGTTTCGGACTTATCTGTTCCGAGGAGAATGGTCATGGCGTCTCCGGTCATATAGGTGAAAATGCCGGTCCATTGCCAGCCGCCAAGGACGGCGCGGGTCACATGGCTCGCTCCGGTCATCTTGGGAAGGTCCCAAACGTAGGAGGCCACGAAGCGGTGTGTGCGGTCCTGCCCAGGGGCCGGGCCGGTGTCGAAGTGGCCTTGGTTCGGATAGCCGAACGGCATCCCGGAACCGACGCTCGAGCCCACGTCGGTGATGCCGCCGCCCGAGGCCAGCGCGATTTCCATTGCCTTGGAAAACGTGTAGTTGGCCAGCAATGTGAGGTTCTTTAGAAAGCCTCTGCCGCCTCCCGGGCGCTTCTGAATGTTCACTTGAAAGGCGTTATAGTCGGACATCCCGGTGTTGTGGTTTTCTAAAATGTCCGTAAACCCTTGATAGGGCCGGCTGGCGTCAGTTCCCACTCCGGCGGCCCTGGGGTTCAGGTCGATATCCTGACGGAGATGCACGCCGCGAAGTCCGACATAGGAGATGTTGACCAGGGTGTCCGGCGATATCTGGCGCTCAATGGTCAGGTTCCAGTCGTAGGTGGTCGGCGTTACCCACTTCACGCCCGGCTCCAAACCATACACCTTGACGAGCCCCGTAAAAGGCACCCCGCCGGAGGGAAGAGTCTTGAGCGTGTAAAGCAGCGGCCATTCGGCCGCATACGCCGGAACGCTCGCCAACGGGTTGCTGAAAGGGATCAGATTGTTGGGAGTGTTCGGTTCGGTTATGCTGGTTTGCAGGCTGAACGGCTGGATGATGGACGCGTCATTCAGGAAGAGGCCGGGCATCCGCGAGGAATAGAAAATGCCTCCTCCGGACCGCACCACGGTCTTGCCGTTACCAAAGACATCCCAGGCGATCCCCAGCCGGGGAGCGAGATTATTGATGTCCGGCCTGTCTCCCGTAGCGGGAAAGTTGAGGCCGTTATACGAATCGCCGACAAACATCAACCCCGCGGGCGCGGTGGGGACGACTTTGGACCTTACGCCGGCAGCATAAGCGGACGGCCAGAACTGCTCGGTGCGCCCGAAGATTTCCTTCATTACGAACTGCGGTTCCCAGCGAAGGCCCAGAGTGATCGAGAGATTGGGCCGGGCCTTCCACTTATCTTCCGCAAAGAATCCGATGACGTTCTGCCGCGAGTCCGAATAGTCTCCTGAAGACTGGTTGTAGTAATGCATATGACCCATCACGAAACTTGCCAGCCCCAGGTTTGTCAGGGTATCCTCGAACTGCCAGTTGCCGTCCTCAAAATCGGTATTGCGGATGTTGGACTGGTCGCGCTCGTAATTGCCCCCGAAGCCGAAGGTGTGTTGTCCATGGGTCCAGGTGACCTGATCGCGGATCTCGTAGGTGTTGCGGATGAACTTCCCATCCGTGAAGTTGCCCAGGCCGAAGTATTTGTTTGTGATGCTGAACGCGCGAATTCCACCTTCAGACTTGGGCAGTTGCGGGGCGGTCGAGCCGAAGTCGCTAAACTGCGGCACGTCGCCGCCCTGGCCGCGGTCCGAAGCGGCGCGCACGAAGGTCGCCACAAAATTGTTGACGAAACTCGGTCCCTGAACCCAGGTATACCCCGCGGCCCAGTTCTGGGTATGAACCGTGGCGCCCGTGGTGCCGGTCAGGAGGAGGTTCTTGCCGTCATAGCCGGGCGCAAGGTAAAAGCGGTCCAGGTAGAATCGGGCATAGAACTTGTCCTGGCCTCGCACCACCCTGTCGAACCGGGTAACATACTCGTCGAAGTTCTGTACCGAGGGGACTGAATACGTAATGCGGCCATTGGCCGCTCCCTGAGAGATGGGCAGATACTTCGCTAAAGCCACGGCGACCGGGCTGACGGAACTGGCGGGAATAATGTCGCCGGGAATTGGATTCCCGGTGGTCGGGTCAACGAGATTGATTACTTTCGCCCGGGGATTGACCGCGGGCTGGCGTTCAGATAATTCGAGAAGTCGCCCGCCATGTTGGCGGCTGTAGGGAGGATCGTATTGTTGGCGTTCCCCGTGGTCCGGATGCGCGTCCCCTGGTAGCCGAAAAAGATGAAGGTGCTGTCTTTCTTGATGGGACCGCCAATCGTCCCGCCGTATTGGTTGCGTTTCAGCGGATCGGTCGTAGCGGCGAAATAGTTGCGCGCGTTAAACTCCCGGTTGCGCACGAACTCGAACGCATCGCCGTGGAACTGGTTGGTTCCGGACTTGGTGATCACGTTCACCACCGCACCCGCATTAGTGCCGTATTGCGTGTCGAAACTATTGGTCTGGACGCTGAATTCCTGAAGAGCGTCGGGGAACGGAAACGGGTTATTCGTATTGCTCATCAGGTCTTCGTTGGAGCCGCCGTCCAGGTTGAAACTGATCTGGTCCGGACGCGCTCCATTGACCGACATCGCTTCGGCGCCGGGGACCTGCTTCGTGTTGCCTTGCGTCGTGCCCGCGGCGTTATTGGAATCCACGGTGCCGGCAACCAGCTTCGTGAGATCGGCGGGGTTGCGGCCGTTCAAAGGCAGCTCCACTACGCGAGACCGCTCATCACCTGGCTCATTACAGGCGTCACCGTATTAACCAGCGTGGCGGTTGCGTCTACCGTGAGCGTCTCCGCGGACGCCCCCAACTGCATTTGAATCTGGAGGGAACCACTCTGGTCAGCTAGAAGCGTAACGTCCTGCAGGTAGGTCTTAAACCCGGGGGCTGCCACCGTCAGGCGATAAGTCGAGGGTGAAAGGGAAGGGACGGTGAACTGGCCGCTCCCGTTGGTAGTCGCTGTGCGCTTCTCTTCCGTCCCTATTTGAGTGATGGTCACATCGGCTTTGGCAATCACCGCGCCGCTGGGGTCAGTGACAGTTCCGGTAAGGACGGCATTGCCGCCACCTTGGCCATAAGCGCCGGCTGCAATCAGAAGAACCAAGCTGCAAAGGCCAGTCAGTCTCTCCATAGAACCTCCATAGTTCACCGGGACAGATCTGATGGCGTGGCCGCGGATCGCGTTCCGAAAAGCGCGCTCTGCACCCAAAATGTCAATTGGAGCCGGCGGACCCCGGCTCACCCGCCGTCCGCCGGGCAGTGTCTTGCCCGAAAGGAGGCCGCAGGCCTAAAACGCCGCAGTTATGAGCGGCAGGCCATCGTTTACGCGACTCACGATCCCCGTTTCGACGCGAAAACAATCCTCGCTACTCACCAGAGTTTGTACGTGCTCCGGTATTTAGTTCGACGGTCGAAGTATCTCACCAGACCTACGGCATGTCAAGGAAAAAGTGGCCGTCGAAACTTGCCTCAAGAGCCATGTCTCGCCGAAATGCCGGCATGGACAGAAAGGTCCTGATTGGAACTGTCTGTCCGACACTGGCCGCTATGTGGAATACTGCGCGGAGAGCGGCAATCATCGGCACCAGCATGACGGTTGTGAGTGCATGCCGCATCTATGCCGATTATAAGAGAAAAAGGCCTGAAGTTATGGAGTTGGGGGCGTCGCCACCCTTACCCCACCAGCTCCGGTTCCGCTACCGAGCTTCCGCGGCCCTTCTTCTTCGCCAGCAAATCCAGCCGCATCATCTCTTCCCCCACTTCCTGCGGCACCGCGAATTCGCGCTCGATGCGCTCGCGGTAGACCGGGCCGGAATTGTACGCACAGAAGGGATAGATCTTGCCGTTCGGCGCGGCGTAGTGGATGACACAGCGTTTTACGCGCTCCACGTCGTAATTGTACGAATCCATGAAGTGCATGCCCGCCAGCATCAGGGTGCGGTAGGTGAAGCCCTTCTGTTCGGCGTCGCCGCGGCCGTGCTTCTTATCGGTGAGGCCTTGCAGGGTCTGCAGGAACTTGGGGAAGTCCAGGCCTTCGGGCGCTTTCTCGGCGTGGAAGAACTTGCGCAGGTTGTTCCAGGCGGAGAGCTTGGTGAAGAACTGGATGCGGCGCTTTCCGGCCTTGCGCGCCAGCAGGTCCATTTCCTGGAGCATCGGGCCGACGTCCACGAATTGCGTCACCGGCGTCGCCTTGCGATTCTGGTCGACGAACAGGTACGTGCCCAGCGAGCAGTGCGGATGGCAGCTCAGGGTGGTGGTTTCCTCGCCGCGCAGCGCGCTCAACAGCTTCGAAAACGGCGTCACGCAGGAGAGTGGGAACCAATCCTGATAAGGATCGGCGATGCCCGTCTGCTGCTGGACGGCGTGCGCGAAATCGGAAAGCGTGAATCGCTTGGCTTCCAGTTCGTGGCGCGCGATGCGGCCGGTGAAGGCCACCGGCTGGAAGCTGATGCCGCTGGTGCAGTCGATATACTCCAGCGCCAGCCGCACGATGTCGCCGATCTGGTGGTCGTTGAGCCCCTTCACGATGGTGGGGACGAACACGATCTTCAGCCCGGCCTTGCGGACGTTTTCGATGCACTTCAGCTTCTTTTCCCACAGGCGCTCGCCGCGCGTGCGGCGGTAGACGTCGTCGCAGACGCCGTCGAACTGCAGGTAAAGCGTGTGCAGGCCGGCTTCCTTGCACTGCTCGGCGAATTCCAGTTCGGTGAACTTGATGCCGTTGGTGGCGGCCTGCAAGTGGCTGAAGCCCATCTCGCGGGCCATCCGCAGCACGTCCAGAAAGCGCGGGTAGATGGTCGGCTCGCCGCCCGAAAACTGCACGATGCGGCCGGCCACTGGCTTTTCGTCGCGTAGCGCCTGGAGCATTTTGCGGACGGTTTCGAAATCCGGCTCGTAGACGTAGCCCGCCGCGTTGGCGTTGGCGAAACAGACCGGGCAGGTGAGGTTGCAGCGGTTGGTGAGATCGACGTTGGCGAGGCCGGTGTGGCTGGTGTGCAGGTTGCACAGGCCGCAATCGTCCGGGCACTTGGTGGCGTTGGTCACGGCCGGGTTCTCCAGGCCGCGGTTGTCGCCGAAGCTCCATTCCTCCATCTTCAGATAGAGCCGCGCATCGGAATAAATAATGTCGCGAAAGTCGCCGTGGTTCGCGCAATGTTTCTCCATCACAACCTTGCCGCCGTCTTCGAAGATCCTGGCGTCAATGAGCTGCGAACAATCGGGGCAGAGCGATTGGGTGGTCTTGGGGAGGCCCTTGGCGAGGTTCTGGATGGGAGAGCCCGTATAGGTAGTTTTCGGCTGTAGTACCTGGAATTCCGCCATGCCTGAGATTCTAAGCAGCTTAACCGGTGAAAACCATATTAAGGCACTAAAAGGTGAATTCCGGCACTTGGGCGGCGAGTATTGGGGCCGAACGGGAACCTGCGTTATCCTGCGGTTTGACCTCCGTACTTGACCTTCCGCACGCCGCGGTCTCTTTCGCGGCAGCCTTTCTGGCCGGCGCCATCAACTCCGTCGCCGGCGGCGGGACGCTGGTGTCGTTCCCCACGCTGATCTGGCTGGGCCTCGATTCGGTCACGGCCAACGCTACCTCGACGGTGGCAATCTGGCCGGGCACGGTGGGCAGCGCCTGGGGGTACCGCCGCGAACTGCGCACCGCCGAACCGCGCTTCCTGGCGCTGATCGTCCCCAGCCTGGCCGGAGGCATCGCCGGGGCCATCCTGCTGCGCTACACACCTACCGCCACCTTCGACCGCCTGGTGCCGTACCTGATCCTCTTCGCCACTCTGCTGTTCGCCGCCCAGGAAACCGTGCAGCGCCACCTGGGGACCGGAACGGAAGCGGCCCGGCGGTCGGCCCGCTGGATGACCGGCGGCATGCTGTTCCAATTGGCGGTGGGCCTTTACGGCGGCTATTTCGGCGCCGGCATCGGCATCCTGATGCTGGCGGCGCTGAGCATCCTGGGGCTCCGCGACATCCACGAGATGAATGGCCTCAAAGTGGTGCTCGGCGGCAGCGTGAATGGCATCGCCGCGGCGTATTTCATCTGGGCGCGCATGGTGTATTGGCCCTACGTGGTGCTCATGGCGGTAGCGGCGATCGTCGGCGGGGTCGCCGGCGCCGGGGTGGCGCGCCGCCTGGGCCGCACAGCGGTTCGCCGCGTGGTGATTGCCATCGGGGTGGGGATGGCGGTGTCGCTGTTTCTGCGTAAGTAAAGTGCCGGGCATCACGCTCCCGCCTTGGGCGCTAAATCCCCGCAAGAATTTCTCTATCTCCTGGACCAATTTGGGACTAGAATGATCTTAGAGGCCGCAGTATGGAGGGTCATCTCACAATCGCCGGAATCCTGTTTGCGTTGCTGGTTCCAGCGTCCCTGGACGCCGGGGTCGTGCCGCGCCGCTGGCAGGACGGCGAGATCCTCTTCCGCAAAACCGTTTCCACCGGACACGCTTACGTGCGCAAGCAGTACGTTTATCGGGTCAAAGCTTTCAACCGTTCCTACCTGGTGGTATCCGACACGCCGCTGCACCTGGATTTGTACGTTCCGATACGCTTCTCGGCCGACCGCAGGCACCTGTTCATCCAGGATGCCGACGGCCAGGAATGCAAGGCCGCGATCCTGCAAGTGGCGCGATATAGGGCCCGTCAGTAAGCCAGGGGCCTCCTTCCAGGAAACGCTAGCGTAGTGCGGCAAGCAGAATGCGGAGTATGCGTCCGGATTGTGGAACAGTCTTTCAGTGTGCGGGCAGGATTCCCGCCCGACGCGTTTGCCCGGTGAACAGCGGTATAACAGAGGAGTGGAAAATCGGACCGAACCCAGGACCTTATGGCAGTGGACTAGATACATCGTCGTGGCAGTCATCGCTATATGGCTGGTTATCTGGATGTTAAAGTTTGTTGGTATCAATATTTTCTAGTGAATCCAGCAGCAATTCTCAAGCAGCCCATCCACAAACAAATCCTCGCCTGCCTTCGATTTGCGCGGGGGCGCTCATCGCGCAAATCCAGGAATTGCAGGAAGCCGCGTTCGGTTCGCCGCCGCGACAGTTTTCTTCAAATGAACCGGTTCTCTGATAAAATTGTGGGGGCGCTGATCGATTACCAGTGCCTCAATTCAGCGATGGATTGGCGTCAAGTTGTTGAAAAATGCGCGCCCGTAGCTCAGTTGGATAGAGCGGCTGGCTTCGAACCAGTAGGTCGGGAGTTCGATTCTCTCCGGGCGCACCACCTTCCAAAACACTTAGGATTCAATTTGCTCTATTGTCATCGGTTTTGATAGCAACCGTGCCTCCGGGAGCACAGGCAGGTAGCAGCACTTTCGTTGCGTAACCGTCAGCACCTTTCCAAGATACAGCGGCGTTCCATTGTCGACGAAGTGCTGGACTGGCGCACTCTCGATGTCCGCCCTTGAGGTGCATGTGTCACCGTGACACAACTGCTCCGAGAAATCTGGCGATTTCAAACCAATCTCCCGGCATTCGACGTGCAGGCGGTTGTTGATCATGTCTGTGAAACCATTCATCTGTCTGATGCTGTTTAGCGTGACCGGTGCAATGGGCTCGTCGTCGACCGGCTTTCTGCTAGGAGTTAACTACAGTGAATGGCTGAACTTCCCCGCCAACAACGGCGCGGAGATTGCGGCTGACAGTTCCGGGTCGCTGTACATTCTGTCCGGTTCACATCGCCGGTCAGTGACGCGGGCGGCGCAGCGGGCGGCCGCGCCCGCCGTTGGCGAAGGAATCCGAATCTCCCCTGATGGCTGCGAACGGGCAGCGGACCAACCGAGTTGCTCGCGAGAACTTGCCCGAGCGGCACCGCACAGTAGATTCTGCCGCTCACACGGATACTGTATGGTTCTTCCGTTTCGCCGATTAGGGCATAGACGCCCGCCTGGTCGCGATTTTCAGCGCGGCGGTAGACTTTGGGGTTTCTTACCTTACCGGTACTAAATGGACTTCTACAGTCCACTTTCGTGAGGCATTTAGCCCCTTGTTTTTTGGATAAATCCAACAATCTGTGAGCTTCAAGTGGGGATTTTGGATATATAGGGAAAAATTCTATAGTAAAATACTTCAAACTCCGAATATAATCATGTCTGTAAACCGCGTTTTGTTTAGGGACTTTTAACAAGATTGGAGTTTTTAGAGATGGGGGTCAAAATGGACTACCGACTTCCTCGAGCGCTAGCTGGTCTTTCCGCACTGGCGCTGATGGCTGTGGCCGCCATGACCACATTGAATGCGCAGACGACTTTGTTGGCGCCGCGTCTGGCGCTGAGGGCGTTAACGCCCGGAGATATTGCAACCTATAAGCTGCCTTCCACGTCGCAGGTGTCGGGTGGATTGGGAACAGTCGGGCTCGGCGAGCCACTGTATATGGAGGTGCAGGTTGACGCTACGATCCCGGCGAGCCAGTTAGGCGGCGTGACCTGGGCGATTACGGAAGCGCCATCCGGCTCCAAGGCCGCGCTGGCGGCGAGCCCGCTGCCATTAACGGTACCGGTTGCAGAACCCTCCGACGCACTGATTTATAAGGTGGCCGGCCGGCAGTTGCTGAAGCCGGACGTTCACGGGCTTTACGTAGTAAGTGCCACGGTGACGGTCAACGGCACGGCTACCGCTCTTTATCAATCGTATATCGGGGGTACATATGTGGGCGTAGCGGTCTGCACGCAGTGCCATGGCGGCGGGCTTGCCGAGGCGCTGGTAACTCCGTGGTCGCAGACGGCGCACGCGAGCGTCTTCACCACCGTCATCAACGGGGGCCTCGCAGGCGAGACCGAAAGCGCGTCTTGTGCCCCCTGCCATAGCGTCGGCTATGACGTCAATTCCACCGTCAATGACGGCGGCTTCTCTTACCTGGCCACGCAGTTGAAGTGGGCGTTTCCGGCCACCGGCCAAGCCGGCAATTTCCAGGCCATGCCGCAGACGCTGCAGAATGTGGCGAATGTGCAGTGCGAGAACTGCCACGGACCGGGCAGCGAGCATGCCTACTACGGCGGTGACGTGATTGCAGTGGCGATCCCGTCCAACACAGGGGCGTGCAGCCAGTGCCATGACGAGCCTACCCACCATATAAAGACCGCCACTTGGAGCGCTTCCGTGCATGCCGTGACCACCACCGATCCTGCCGGCAACGCGAGCTGTGTGGGTTGCCATACCGGCACCGGCTTCATCGCCCGCATGAATGGCGAGAGCCCGATTACCGCAACGGCGTACCATTCCATCGATTGCTACGCCTGCCATGAACCGCACGGAGTAACTCAGCCAGCCACCGATACGCACCTGATTCGCAACATGGCGTCGGTGACGCTGGCCAATGGAACGAAGGTGACCAATGCCGGAGAAGGCATTCTGTGCATGCAGTGCCATCAGAGCCGTATGGCCGCCTCGGCCGTGGATACCACGGCAGGATCTGCCCATTTTGGTCCGCACGAAGGGCCGCAGGCCGATATGCTGATGGGCACCAACGGATACACGTACGGCCAGGTAATCCCGAGTTCCGCACACCAATACGTGACGACCAACACCTGCATCGACTGCCACATGCAGACCGTGGCCAGCACCGACCCAGCGTTCATGAAGGCCGGCGACCATACCTTCAGCACCACCTATGCTCCGACGGGACAACCGGCGGAAGACATCGTGGGCGCTTGCCAGGCATGCCACGGAACGGACCTTACGACGTTCAATTTCGAAATTTTCAACTTCTCCGGGACCGGCGCCCCTGCGGGCGTGCAGACACAGGTGCAGGCGCTGCTCGATCAGCTCTCCGCTCTGTTGCCTCCCAACACTCAGGCGAAAACTTCCCTCACCATCGATTCCACGTGGACCAAGCCGCAGTTGGAAGCGGCCTACAACTGGCTGTTCGTAACTAACGACGGCAGCAAGGGAATCCACAATCTCGACTACTCGGTTGGCCTGTTGCAGGCCTCCATCGCGAATTTGAAGAGTCAGAAGTAAGATACGGTCTGGCGGGCGTGGCTCCCGGCGGTTTGCGGGAGTCACGCTGGCCAGGCGTGCAAATTGCAAGGACGGCGCGGGATCTCCGCATTCAAGGGAGATGCTTGCCGGGGTTCAATGTGGGGGTGGTAGCAACGCCGTTCGTCTAGCACCGTCTACAGACATTTTCGCAGTCTACACGTGTTTCTAAGTCACGGATAATAGACGCGGACGATTTCCGTAGACGCCATTCCTACGAATCTCGAATTAGTAGGCCGGGAGTTCGAGTCTCTCCGGGCGCACCACATTCCTGGGCGAACTGCTCACGAATCACGCACTCACCGAATGAAAGTGGGAGATCGCCTTTGGTCGTCTGTCGCCGTGGCCCTTCATAGGAGCAACTTCCGGCGGCCTGCGTGGCCACGGCGGCGCGTGATAATCTTGTTCCACAAGATCATGAAACTCAATCGCATCGCCATTTTTTGCGTGGCCGCGACGCTGCTGGCCACCGAGCCGAATGAGGCTACCAAACGCTGGTGGGCGCACGTGGTGGCGCTGGCCAACGACGGCATGGAAGGCCGCGACACCGGCAGTCGCGGATATCTGAAAGCCGAACATTACGTTGTCACGCAATTCGAGAAGGCTGGCCTGAAACCGGCCGGCGAGAGAGGCTATCTGCAAGCCGTGCCGCTGCGCAGGATCCGTTTGCTTACGGATCAATCGTCGGTGGAGCTGGTGCGGAAGGATGGTGTTCACAAGCTGGCATGGCTCCGCCAGATCACCACGCCGGCGCGAACCACCCTGCCTGATTTGGTGGAAGGCGACCTGATATTCCCGGGTGATGGCCCCGCGGCTGGCGCTACGCCGCTCGACATAAAAGGCAAGATCGTGGTGCAGATGCCCGCCCTGGGGCGCGGTGGAGTGGTTGGAGCCGCCGGGCCCGCGCGTGGAGCCGGCGCCGGCCGCGGCCTGGTAGCGCGCAACGGCGCCCTGGCTACCATCGCGATCGATGGCACGGGCGGCCCCGAGCCTCCGCGCTGGCCCGTGGCCTATTCGGTGGCGATGAGCCTGGCGGAAACGCCGTTGCGTCAAGCTGACGCGGTCTTGAGCTTCCGCTTCAACCCGGTTTTCGCCGGCGAACTTTTTGAAGGCTCCGGACACACCTACGCCGAATTGCAGAAGCTTGCCGAAGAGGGCAAACCGCTTCCGCAGTTCGAAATCCCCGCGAAGCTGCGCGCCACCATGAAAGTGGAGTCGGGCGAATTGTCCTCGGACAACATCGTCGCGGTGCTGCCCGGCTCCGACCCGTCGCTCGCGGACCAATACCTGGTGGTCTCCGCGCATCTGGATGGCTACGGCTTCGGCGAACCCTGGAACGGCGACCGCATCTACAACGGCGCGTTTGACGACGCGGCTTACGTGGCCACGCTGATCGATCTGGCCGAGATCCTGCACGAATCCGGCAGGCATCTCAAGCGCTCGCTGCTGTTCCTGGTGGTGACCGGCGAAGAAAAAGGGCTGTTGGGCTCGCGCTATTTTGCGGCCTATCCCACTATCGCCAAAGAGAAGCTGGTGGCCGATATCAACCTCGACCAGCTTCGGCCCATCTTCCCGCTGAAAACCCTCACCATGCTGGCGCTGGATGAATCCAGCCTGGGCGTGGTGGCGAAACAGGTGGCGGAGAAGATGGATATCAAGATCCAGGCCGATCCGGAGCCGGAGCGGCGGCTGCTCACGCGCTCCGACCACTACAGCTTCATGCAGATCGGCGTGCCGGCCACGGGATTCATTTTCGGCTACGAGAAGGGATCACCCGAAGAGCAGGTCTACCGCCATTGGTACGCCGAGCGGTATCACAGCCCGGCCGACGACATCAACCAGCCCTGGGACCCGCCGGCAGCCGCCAAGTTCAACGATTTCTTCGAGCGCCTGGTGGAAGCGGTGGGCAACGCGGCGGAGCCGCCGAAGTGGCGCGCCGGCAGCCAATTTGCGCACGCCGATATCAGGTAGCCATGCCCCGCACCAACACAACTTCCCCTCGTGGCGCACGCACTCATGCGTGCCGCGTCGACACTCTTGTCGACGCTTGGCGCCGCCTTGCATTCGCCATCTTCTTTGTCTCCACTCTGCTCCCCGCGCAGCCGTTCACCCGCGGCGTCGGCATTTATCCGGGCGATCCCTCGCAGGATTTCGCTCCCGTGTTGGCGCCTGATCCCGCGTACCGCAATATAGCCCTGCGGCGTCCCGCCTACCAGTCCAGCGCCTACGATTACAACCTCACCGCGCAACTGGTTACCGACGGAATCAAGGAAACCACGCTTCCGCGCTGGCTTGCGACCACCACTAGCCAGGCCGGCGTGGCGCGCAAGAACGAGCGGGAGTTGCTGGTGGACCACAACATGGTCACCACCGTCGGCCTGCGCGGGGCGAAAGTTTGGGTACAGTTCGAACTGGCCGGCGGCGACGGGCCGCTGGAGGTGGATCGCATCGATGCTCTCGGTAACGTGCAGGCCAACGCACAACTGGCCGCCGGTTGGAGTGCGACGGTGTCCGGATCGGATGATGGGCAGTCGTGGAACGAGCTGGGCCGTGCGAGCTCGGTTGAACGTCCCGGCCGCGGTTTCCACCCCTCCATCGCATTCACAGTCGCGGCCCGCGCGCGCTTCTACCGCCTGGAGTTGGAAGCCGCCAGCGCCGTTCTGTGGCGTCTCGGCGAGGTGACGCTCTACCGCGGCGAAGCGCGTGTCGAGATCGGCGGTCCCTATCGCTTCTCGAGCGCGTGGATGAGCGCCGGCTCGGGCGAAGAATGGGTATACGTGGATCTGGGCGCCCCTGCGACGTTCGACCGCATCAAGCTGTTCTGGCTGCGCCGCGCTACGGAAGGCAGTATCCAGGCTTCCGACGACGCGGCCGCGTGGAAGACGCTGGCGCCGCTGGGCGACGATGTCGAGCTGCCGCGCCCCGTCAAGGCCCGCTACGTGCGCGTGCTGATGACCAGGCCGGAATCGCCCGGCGCCTACATTCTGAGCGAGTTGGAAGTGTGGGGACGCGGCGGTCTGACGCCGCGTCCGAAGCCGGCGCAGGGCCTTTCTGGCGGCGCGTGGCGTCTGCAACGCGATTCGCTGGTGACGGCCGCGGGCGAAGCCCTTTCCAAAGCCGGATTCGACGATCGCGATTGGGTAGTAGCCACCGTGCCCGCAACCGTCCTCTCCAGTTACTGGAACTCGGGCGCCTTGCCCGATCCCAATTACGCCGACAACCAGCTCGCCGTTTCGGACTCTTTCTTCTATGCCGATTTTTGGTATCGCAATGAATTCGTCGCGCCGCCCGTCGCGGGCAAACGCCAGTGGCTGATCTTTGAGGGCATCAACTGGAAAGCCGACGTTTTCCTGAACGGAGAAAAGCTGGGCCGCATCGAAGGCGGCTTCCTGCGAGGCCGTTTCGACGTCACCGGCAAGCTGCGCGCCGGCGGGAAGAACGCGCTGGCTGTCAGGATCGAGAAAAACGCCACCCCCGGGAGCGTGCATGAGAAGACTTTCGACAGCCCCGGCTTGAACGGCGGCGCTCTGGGCGCGGACAACCCTACGTTTCACGCGTCGATTGGCTGGGACTGGATCCCCACCATTCGCGGCCGCGATACCGGCATCTGGGCCGCCGTGCACCTGGAAACCGCCGGCGCCGTCACCATCGAAGATCCTTTCGTCGGCACGGTGCTGCCGCTGCCCGACATTTCCCGCGCTGAGGTCACGGTGGAAGCCGTTCTGCGCAACACCGCGGACGCTCCGGTTTCGGGCACCTTGCGCGGCCGTTTCGGCGACATACCTTTCGAAACCGCCGTCACGCTCGACGCCCATTCGGCGAAAAGCGTGAAGGCGCCCGCGCTGCACCTGGAACACCCCAAACTGTGGTGGCCGAACGGCTACGGCGATCCCAACCTCTATGCCGTCCAGTTGGTGTTCGAAACCGCCGGCCACAAGGTCTCCGATACCAACGAGTTTCACGCCGGCGTCCGCCAGTTCAACTACACCGATACCGCACCGCTGAAGATCTGGATCAACGGACGCCGCTTCATTGCCCGCGGCGGCAACTGGGGCTTCGGCGAGTCCATGCTGCGATACCGCGCGCGCGAGTATGACACCGCCGTGCGCTACCACCGCGACATGAATTTCACCATGATCCGTAACTGGGTGGGGCAGATTGGCGACGACGCTTTCTTCGAAGCCTGCGACCGCTTCGGCATCGTGGTGTGGCAGGACTTCTGGCTGGCTAATCCGTCGGACGGTCCGAATCCCGACGACAACGATCTGTTCCTGCGCAACGCGCGCGATTTCGTCGCGCGCATCCGGCATCACCCTTCCCTCGGGCTATACTGCGGCCGCAACGAGGGCAATCCTCCCGATCCGCTGGAAGAAGGACTGCGCCGCATTCTCGCGGACCTCCACCCGGATCTGCACTACATCCCCAGCTCCGCCGACGTGGTGGTCAGCGGGCACGGGCCTTACCGCGCCCAGTCGCAGAAATCCTACTTCGAGCAGCGCTCGACGCCCATGCTGCACAGCGAAATGGGCATGCCGAACATCGTCACTTTCGACAGTCTGCGGCAGATGATGCCCGAGTCGGCGATGTGGCCGCAGGGCGATATGTGGGGCTTGCACGATTTCTCCCTGAATGGCGCGCAGGGCGGCGCCAGTTTCCGCGAGATGATCGATAAGGGTTACGGCGGCGCGGCCAACGCGCAGGAGTGGGTCACGCTGGCGCAATTCGTGAACTATAACGGATACCGCGCCATGTTCGAAGCGCAGAGCAAAAACCGCATGGGCCTGCTGATCTGGATGAGCCATCCCTGCTGGCCCTCCTTCGTATGGCAGACCTACGATTACTACTTCGAACCCACCGCCGCGTACTTCGGCGCGAAGAAAGCCTCCGAGCCGTTGCACATCCAGTGGAACCCGGCCACCGAATCGGTGGAAGTGGTGAACTACAGCGGCGGCGCGGCCCCGGGGCTCACGGCGCACGCGGAAGTCCTCAATCTGGACGGGTCGCGCCAATGGGAAAAGAGCGCCGCGGTGGAGAGCGCCGAAGACAGCACCGTGGCGCCCATCCGCATGGAGTACCCGGCGGGCCTGAGCGCCGTTCATTTTATCCGGCTGGTGCTTTCATGCGGCGCCGAGACCATCTCCGAAAACTTCTACTGGCGCGGCCTCGAAGAAGGCGACTATCGCGCGCTCCGCGATCTGCCCAAGGTGAAGCTGGAAGCCGCCACGCGCGCGGAGCGCCATGAGGACACCTGGGTGCTGACAACCGAACTGCGGAACCCTTCCGCCACGCCCGCCCTGATGGTGCGCCTGAAAGCCGTTGGCGAAAAAACCGGCGATCGCATTCTCCCCGCCATCTACGGCGACAACTACGTATGGCTCATGCCCGGCGAGCGCCGCACCATCCGGACCGAGGTACGGCAGGCCGATACGCGCGGGGAAAAGCCCGGGATGGACATCGGCGGCTTCAACGTGTCGCGGTGAGCGGTTGGAGCTACACTTTGCCTATGAGCAATATCGACCGGGTAGTTGAACAGATCAAAGTGGCTGGCAAGGATCTCGTCGCCAAGGTCGGCGAACTGATACACGAAGGCAACGTGCGCCGCCTGATTATCAAGAACGAACAGGGCCATACGCTGGTCGAGGTTCCGGTCACGGTGGCGACCGTCGGGGTGATCGTAGCCCCGATCCTGGCGGCGGCCGGGGCGCTCGCCGCCGTAGTGGGGGTCTGCACTATCGAAATCGAGCGGCACAACCCTCCCGCCGATTCCACAAAGAAGGATTGATTTATCCCGGATGCGCCGAAGCCCGGGCCGGGGCAGTCCAGCACCCTCATTGTTACGCCGCAATCCGAGGCAAGGCTCCCACAGAACTCGGTGTACGCGCACCAAGACTCAAAACGGTAGTCCTGCATTAAACCTTCACCGGCGCAACCACGTACTGATAAAACACATTTTCGATCATTCCACAAAAAACTCAGGAATTCCGTCAGAAAGAGCCGATAAGAACAGCGGAGAACTTCATGCGCAGATCCATATCGATCGGAACGAGTGCGGCGGTGGCGGCGGTCTTCACGCACGGCATGGTCTTTTCCGGCATGAATTTGAATGGGCCTTTGCCGATTTCGACGTACCAAGGGTTCTTCCAGCACATGCTGTTGACAACGGAGCGGCTGTGGAGTCACGCCCACGGATGGCAACCGATGTGCCACATTGATGACTTCGGACGTTTTTACGCCCAGACGGTTCATCTGATTTGCCCACTGATCGGGTTCGCTCTTTTCTGGATTATTTCACGGCACAAGGTGGGCATCAACTTTTGGAAGCCGATGGCGATTGCCCTGCTGCTATCCATCCCGCCTGGTTTCATTGCCCTGGCGCCCCTCTACGCTTGGGTCTCAAAGACGTGGGTTGAAGTGGCACGGACACTGCTCATCGTATCGTTGATGTTGTGGAGCGCGGGAGCGATTAGGATCTCTAAGCCTCACACCCCGACCACCGAATCGCTGGCGGCGGCCTGATCCAAAGGACCCCTGGTGATCGGCATCTCGGCCCTGGTCTACCGTTTCATCGAAGAACCCGCCAACCGGTACCCGCGCTCACGCGTCCAGATTGCCCTTCAGCCCCAATTCTTCCGCGTGCGCCTGCATGGCTTTCACGCAGAAATCGATGTGCTCGTCGAGCGACACGCCCAGCTCCTGCGCGCCGTCCACAATGTCCTGGCGGTTCACGGAGCGGGCGAAGGCCTTGTCCTTCATCTTTTTCCTGACCGATGCCGCGTCCACTTCGAACACGCTGCGGTGCGGTTTCACGTAGGAGATGGCGGTGATGAAGCCGGCCAACTCGTCGCAGGCGAACAGCGTTTTCTCAAGGGTCGATAGCCGCGCCACCTCGGTGTGATTGGCGTGCGAGAGGATGGCGCGCCGCATCTCTTCGTCCACGCCGCGCTCGGCCAGGATGGGCGAGCCTTTGATCGGGTGCCCGTCCAGCGTGGGATGAAGCTCCCAATCGAAATCGTGCAGCAGCGCGGTAATGCCCCAGCGCTGCTCATCTTCGCCTAACTTACGGGCGTACGCCGCTACACACGCCTCGACAGCCAGCGCGTGGTTGCGGAGCCCGTCGGATTTTGTGAATTCGCAAAGGATATTCCAGGCCGTTTCGCGATCGATCATCTTGCTTATGATATACCGGCGTCTCCCCACGCCGCGTGGCGGGCCGCGCGGAAGCGCTCGCGGTCGCGCTTCGAGACGCGAACGGATTGGAGGCCGTGCGGCGTGCAGGTTTCCAGCACAACCAGGCCCGGCTGCTGGCGCGGGCGGCGCACAATGCGCGCTGCCGCCGGCTCCACGGCGTGACGCGCCAACGCCACGTAGCTGAACTTCTCATCTTCGTAGCCCAATTCGCCGCCCTTGAGCTGCCGATGGAGCGACGAACGCTCCACGCGCGCGGCGAAGTGGCACCAGTCCGGCTCCGTCACCGGGCATGCGCCGCCGCCCGGGCAGGGAGCGGCCATGTGCGCGCCGCCAGCGAGCAGTTCGTCACGCACCTTGCGGATGAGCCCGAATCCATGCGGGGTGCCCGGCTCGATCACCACCAGGCAGACGCGCGCCGCCTGCCACAGCCGCGCCGCCGCGGCCGCTCCGCATTCGCTCAGCGAATAGCAAGCGATCACCAGGTCGTAAGGCGCGAGCGTTCCCATACGGGCCACATCGCCGCCCAGCACGGTCGCGCCGGGGAGCCACTGGCGCGCGGCCTCCGACGGCGCCGCCTGCCGTTCGATCAGGGTGATGGCGGCTTCCGGAAAATGCTCTCGCGCGGCCAGCGCAGCCGCGCCCGTGCCGGCCCCGGCATCGAGCACGCTGGCCACTGGCCCGACGCGGGCCCGCACTTCCCGCAAGACCGCATTCGCGGCGGCATAGGTGGCCGGCATGCGCGTCACCAGGTAAGCTGCCACGCTTTCACCGTTGGCCAGCGGCAGCGGACGGCCCGCGCGGTAGGCTTCGGATTGCGCTGCCGCTGCGCGCTTGAGTGCAGGGAAGCCAGCCGCGTCCGCATACTCTCCGATGATCCGCTGAACGCTGGCCGGCAATTGCACACTTCATCGTAACGCCGGAACTTCTCTTGAGAAGCGGTGTCTACTTCGGTGGAGGTTGACCCCGATGTCAACAGCCGGACCCCTCGACTGATTCCCGAAACAAGATGACCAAAACGCGCTTTCGGGCGCCGGAGGGCCAAGTGTGTCCCAGCGAATTGAAAGGAGGCACTGCTATGTTCGAACAGGCTACTCTTGCGTCCGGCCCCGCCGGCAAGCGGGTCTGGACTACTTTTCTGGGCGTCACCACGCAGGTGATGCTGGTGGCCGGCGCGATTCTGGTGCCCATGATCTGGCCGCAGATGATGCCGCACGCGCAGTTGCTGGCGACCTTCCTGCCGCCCGTGCCGCCCGGCCCGCCGCCCAAGGGCGATCTCGCCAAACAGCGCACCGCCGCCCGCGTGGTGCCGCGCGCCGAGTCCCACGTCTTCATTGCGCCAGCCCGCATCCCCGCCAGCGTGGCGTTAATCGACGACGCACCCGCCGCGAATTATGTCATGGGCGTTCCCAATGGCGATCCGCGCGGATTGCAGCCGGGGATCGAGGGCGCGTTCTTCCGCGATCTGCCGGCCAACGCGGTGCGCATTGAGCCGCCGGCCGTGCCGGTGGTGGCGCTCCCCAAGCCGGTATCGGCGCCTGAGGAGCCAAAGCGGTACCGGCAGGGCGGCCAGATCCAACTGGGGCACTTGATTCGTAAATTGGAGCCGCCCTACCCGGCACTCGCCAAGACGGCGCGGGTTTCCGGGACCGTACAGTTGGAAGCGGTGGTTGGAACGGACGGACGGGTGCGCGAAGTGAAGGTGCTGAACGGAAGCCCGCTGCTGGCGCGAGCCGCGGCCGACGCCGTTCTGCAATGGGTCTACGAGCCTTCGCGGCTGAACGGCGAATTGATCGAAGTCATCGCGAACATCGCCGTCACGTTCAGGCTGAACTAGCGTTTTTGCCCGATTGGTTTGGTACTCGCCGGTCTCCGCTCCCTAACCCGGCGAAGCCGGAACCAAACAGGAAACCGATGATTCACCGCGGAGGAGGAAACGTGGGCTGGCGATTCCGCCAGAAAACCCGCGTCACTTCGCCGCCGGCGGAGGCGCCGCCTTCTTTGGCGGCTGCGCGAGCAATTCGATGGGGATGCTGCCGGAAGGCGCATACAGTGGCGGCGCACCGGTAGCCGGCTGCGCCAGGGGTGCGTCCGTGCTGGCCGGCAGGAACGGGTTGCGGAAGCGGATCTCCGGCAGCGGCTGCCCGCCCGGTATGGGACCGACGATCTCCGGCGTGATGATGACCAGCAACTCGGTATGGCTGCGCGTGACCGACTTGCTCTGAAACAACTTTCCCAGCAGCGGGATATCGCCGATACCAGGCACCTTGGAGAAGCTATCCTGGGTCTGGTTGTCCAGCAGCCCGGCGATCACGAAGCTCTGGCCGCTTGAAAGTTCCACCTCCGTCTGTACGCGCCGCGTGGATGTTCCTGGAATCGTGGTGCCCGCGATGGTGACCGAGTTGGTGTAATCCAGAGCGCTCACTTCGGGAGAAACCTGCAAGCGGATGGTGCCGCGCGGCGTGACGACCGGCAGGAAGCCGAGGCGGATCCCATACTCTTTGAAGGCGATGGTGATGGAGTTCGAACCGGTTCCGGGCTGCACCATGGGATAGGGGAACTCGCCGCCCGCCACGAAGTTCGCCGGCGTGCCGTTGATCACCA
>JBEKQS010000076.1:0-20227 GCA_049519475.1 Bryobacteraceae bacterium
GCTCCATGTCGCCTTCGCGGAACCAGACACCGGGAGCGATCAGGCGAATGGTTTCCGGCGCGGCGTCGGAACGCGCCACGAACAGAGCAACGGCGGCAAGCGAAGCAAACCCCGTAAGCAAACAGAAGCGGACCCGCCACATGGGGCACCCCCTATTCGGTCTACTGTACACTATTCCGCGCGGAGTGCAACAGCGGATTTTCGCGTTGCGTAGCGCTCATGGGTTTATTCTGCTTCGGAGGGTGAATGGGCGCAAGCACGGTGCAGAGATTTGACTTGCCCCGAAAGAGCCGCGCCAAGTGGGACCCGCCTCCTGGCCGGTCGCTGGAGTTTCTACGTTTTCAGGCTTTGTCAAGACCAACTGGTAGGGCCGGCGGTCTTGCCGCCGGTGTCTTGCCAGCACTTGACCATGCCCGCCCCACTCGTGTTGCGGCGCGCTACCATGCGGTTGCATGCCCCGCGTTCCACGGGTGGAAGCCCGCAGCGCCGAAGAGACCCGTTTGGCGATTGAGGCTTTCCTCAAGCACTCCCGGCAACCCGCGCTGCTCGAACCGGGCGAGGAGTTGCTGGAGATCGGCAGCGACAACTTCTCGCTCGAAGTGCGCGGAGAGCGCCTGACCATGCAAGCGTGGGACCGGACGCGCAACCTGGCGCGGCGCGTGGTGGGGATCAAGCAATCAACGCCCGCGCGCCTCGAGATGGTGGTGGAGCGCTTCGCGCGGCGCGAGGGAGTGGTGTTTCTGGTGGACCTGGGGCGTCGCGCGGGATCGGAGCTGGGGCGGCGGAGCGAGCGGCTGGTGTTTCGCGAACGATTCCGGCTGTTTCTGCGGCGGCAGTTCCCGGAATGGAACCTGGCGGAGCTGAGCGCCGAACCGAACCTGCAATTCAGTCTGTCGCCGGCATTCCCGCGCGCCTTCCTGAAGCATGGACAGCATGCCTGGGCGGCGATTGCCTGCCCGCCGGAGGGGGATGCGGCGGCCGTGGTTTCCTTCGGCCTGATCTGGCTTTCCTATTTGCGGTCGCGCGAACGCCGCGTGACGGTGGAAGGGCTGGCGCTTTATGTGCCCGCCGGGCGGGAGCAGGCGGCCGCTCTGCGGCTGCTGTGCCTCAACGCGGCGGCGGCGCGATTTGAACTGTTCGCCTACACGGAGCAGGACTACATTGTGGGAGTGGACCCGCGCGATCACGGGAACCTGGATACGCGCCTCGAGCCGTCGAAAGGGCCGCAACCGCGGCCGCCGCGTGGGCCGGAGTATCCCGAGGCGCTGCTCGAAGCGCGGGTGCGCGCGGAGATCGAAGCGTTGGACGCGGATCTGCGCCACCAGCCGGTCTACGGGCAGGTGCCGGCCTTCGCGGGCGGCGATCGCGGCATCCTCGACCTGCTGGCGGTGGACCGGGCTGGGCGCCTCGCGGTGGTGGAGCTGAAAGCGTCGGCCGATCTGCACCTGCCGCTGCAGGCGCTGGACTACTGGATCCGGGTGAAATGGCACCTGGACCGCGGGGAGTTTGGAGCGTACGGATATTTCCCGGGCGTCGAGCTGCGGCCGGAGCCGCCGCGAATCCTGCTGGTGTCGCCGTGCCTGGAGTTTCATCCGTCGTCGGAAACCATCTTGCAGTATTATTCGCCGGCCATCGATGTGGAGCGAATCGGGCTGGCGGTAGAATGGCGTAAGGGGCTGCAGGCGATGTTTCGCCTTCGAGGCGCCGAGCCGCCCCGGTGATCCTCATGATGATGAAAATATTGAAACAGGCGCGTACCGCCTTCTCGCTGTTGAGCCCGGAGGAAGTGCGCAGCCGCGCGCGGCGGCCGGTGCGCATCGGCCTGGTGGCGACGAGCGACGCGGCGTACGCGGAGATGGAAGATTTCCTGGCGCCATCGGAGGGGCCGCTTGAAGACCGCACCTATCTGCTGGACCGGGTACACCGGGCGGGCGACGCGGTGGTTCCCGACAAGGTAGATCTGATTCTGTTCGAGCAGGGGATCGCGGCGCCGCCGGGGACGTACACGTTTTACCGCAACAACCCCTCGGCCACCATCGGCGCGATTCTGGACGGCAACGACGATTTGTGGCTGGCGCTGGCGCGCCAATACCCGGCCTTCCGGCGGCCGGTGGTGGAGCGGACCATCCACGCAATTGCGCGGGAGAACGCGTTGTTCGCCGTGGCCACGGCGCTGCCGGACGTGATCCCGAGCCTGGTCGAGCTGCCGTGGGTGTTCGGGGAATTCGCTTCCGACACGGCGTTTCTGACCGGCAACCAGATCCGCATGGCGTTTCTGATCGCGGCGGCGTACGGGCGGGATGCGGGGTTCGGGAACCAGAAAGGCGCCATCCTTTCGATTGCGGCGGGAGCCTTCGGATGGCGGGCGCTGGCGCGCGAGTTGGTGGGCAAGATCCCGCTGGGCGGCGGCTTGATTCCCAAGGGCGCCATCGCCTACGCCGGAACGTTCGTGGTGGGGAAGGGCCTGGAGCATTACTACCGGGGCAATCCCGGCTACAACCGCGCGCAACGCCGGCTGGCTTACCGGGAGGCGTTGGAACGCGGCCGGACGGTGGTGGAATCCGTCGCGAAAGGCTCTGTAATCAGTAGTCAGTAGTCAGTAGTCAGAAGTCAGTAGTCAGTAGTTAGAAGTCAAGTCAGGAGATAGGGGGAGACTTATGCGTCTGTTGCACATCGCGGTGGCTTTCGTAGCGGCGGCCGTTTGCTTTGCCGATACGATCACCATGAAAGACGGCCGGGTGATTCAGGGCACTTATCTGGGCGGCACGGCCCGCCAGGTGAGACTGGCGATTGGCGACCAGATTCAGACGCTGGACGTGTCGGACGTGGCGCGCATCGAGTTTGGAGGCAGCGCACCGGTGGAAGAGCCGGCGCCGCCGCCGATGCGAGAGGAACGGCGCGAAGCCCCACCGCAGCGAGCGGAGCTCGGGATCACGCTGCCGGCGGGTACAAGTTTCGTGATCCGCATGATCGACTCGGTGGATTCGCAGACGGCGCAAGTGGGCCAGAATTTCGCGGGGAGCCTGGACGCGCCGGTGGTGGATTCGACTGGCCAGACCATCATTCCGCGCGGCGCGGACGTGGTGTTGAAGCTGGTTGACTCCAGGCAATCCGGAAAGATTGCCGGCCGCACGGAGCTGGCGCTTGCCATGATGTCGGTGCGGGTGAACGGCCAATTGGTGGACATCCGGACGCAGACCGTGAGGGAGAGAAGCGCGGATCGGGCGGGACGCTCGGTCGGCACGATTGGCGGAGGCGCGGTAGGCGGCGCGGTGCTGGGCGGCATTCTGGGCGGCGGCAAAGGCGCGGCGATCGGCGCCGGAGCGGGAGCCGCCGGCGGCACGGCAGTGGAACTGGCCACCAGCGGCCAGAGAGTGCGCGTGCCCTCGGAAACGCGCCTGACGTTCGTGCTGGACAACCCGGTGCGGATCTGAGCCGGGTGCAAAGCGTGCGTCGGCATGAGTGCCTCGCACTCATGCGTGCGCCCCATCGTCGCGCCCCCTACTCCACGTCGAAATCCACGCTGCGCGTCACGGATTTTCCCAACGAATCGAACGCGGTCAACTCCAGCCGGTAAGCGCCCGCCACAAGCCCGGTCAGGGGAATCCTGAGTCCGATCGGAACCACCGGATTCGGACTGCCCTTGCGTACGTAGGCATCCATTGGAACCAGGCCGGAATCGATTTTCAGTTGCCCGCCTTGGCGGTCCGACACCTTAAGCTGCACCGCCAACTGGGGCGGCTTTTCGTCGAGCAGGTGCGACTCGTAAATCTCCAGGTAGAGGCCGGGCGACTCGGTGATCTTGAAAAGCGAGGAGCCCGCGGGAATGAATTGCACGCCTCTCGACAGCAGCGGAACCTTATCCTCGATGAGGACGGCGTCGAGACCGGCATCGCCTTCGGTGGAGAGGCGGTCATGGCTGAGTGCCAGGCCGCTCAACGCGAACTGTTTGCCATCGAAGGAATCGATCGTGAGGGGTTTTTCGAGTTTTCCGAAGTCCTGGCCCCCGCCGCTGAAGATCACCTTGAAGCTGTACGTGCCGGAGGCGATTTCGAACTGGTTCTCGTAATGCAGCGGTTTCTTCTGGAATTCTTCGACCTGGGTCTTGGTATCGAAATCAAACTTGACGGTGTCGCTGAACTTGGCGCCCACCGAGCCATCCGGCTTGTAGGCCACCCCTAACACGTTGACCTCGGCATGTTGTTTGCCCTTGACTTTGTCAAAGTGGAAGGTCCTGGCCGGAATCTCCATCGCCACGTTGACGCGGGCCACGTTGGGCGAGGAATAGAAGAAGGGGAGTTGCAACGGCGCGGCGATCGAGCCGGCCGCGGAACCCGCGGCGATGGCCTCCAATTCGGTCTCGGCCGGCTTGCCGGCCAGCACGTCCACCACCCGGACATTGCAGTAGCCGCTGCGCGAGCGCACGGAACTGCCGCCGCGGTCTACCTTGACCTTCAAGGCATGGCAACTGCCCTCGGGTGAATCTTCGGGCGAGTAGCCCAGGATGTAGTATTGATTCTGATCGCGGGCGATCTTCTCCATGCCGCTCAGCAGGTCGTTGGTATTGTGGATCACGAACCCGCCGGTGCCCTCGGCCAACATATAGAGCGCGCTGTCGTTGATCCCCATGCCCATCGGAAATGGCGGAACGATGCTGCGGGGATTCACGTTGAGGTTGTTCATGGATGGGTTGAGCGTGGTAGTGGTGCCGCCGCCAGTCGCACCGCCCCGCGAGCCGCTTGTTCCCGTTCCTGTTCCCGTTCCCGTTCCACCTGTGGCTCCGCCGCGCGAACCGCCCGTGCTGCCGCCGGTAGAACCGCCCGTGCTGCCGCCGGTAGAACCGCCCGTGCTGCCGCCCGTCGAGCCGCCGGTGCGAGAGCCCCCGCTGCCGGTGGAACCACCCGTCGAGCCGCCACCCGTTGCGCCGCCGCCCGTCGACCCGCCGGTAGAGCCGCCGCGCGCCTGGTTGGGCTCCGCAAAGGAATTCGAAAAGGATGCCAAATGGAACAACGAGGACGCACTCGAGGCCGGCTGCCGCAGCAGCGCCATGGGGTCCTCGCGAATAATCGGCGGCATCCCCTGCCCGCCGGGCGTGGGCGCCACGAGGCCGCGGACGTCCAGGGGATACACTGCCACGTTGGCCCGATTGCAGGCGTCGATCGTGACCGTCAACTCCGCGCGGGTTTCATTGCTGAGCGGAAAGCCGGCCGTCAGCAGGATGACCGTCTTGCGGCCCGGCACACCTTCCAGACCCTTGGCCAGGCCTCTGAGGGCCAGCAGCACCGAACGCACGCCGAATTCGTTAGCGGCGCTGTTCATATTGGGAAAGCCGCTGCCGCCCGACCCCATCCCCGAGCCGTCGCCGGTGGGGGAGACGGCAGAAGTCTTGACGCCGCTGACCACGGCTTTCAGGCGTTCCGGATCGTTCGTAAAGTTCTGCGTGATTCTCAGGGTGCCGGTGAAGTTGGCGATGGCGATGTACTTGTTAGGCCCGGTATTGCCATCGATGAACTTGGCGGCAGCCTGCCGCGCCTGAATCTGGTCGCCATAGCCGGCCGACGCGTTGTCGAAGAACAGCACCAGGTAGTGCTTCTGGTTACTCAGGGGCGAATTCGGGTCGGCTTCGAAGGCGAAGGTCTTAACGGATTGTTTCTTGTTGTCTTCCAGAACCTCGAAGTCCTTCTGCGTCAGATCGGTGATGTAGTTGCCCTTCTTGTCCGTGACCACCGTGTCCACCAGCACAAGCTTGGTTTCCGACCGGATCACCGTGGGGGTGGAAGTCTGTTCCACCTGCTGCCCGCGTGCCGCGCCCGCGCCCGCGCCCGCCAGCAGCGCGCCCATCCACAACATTAAGTTCCGAATTCGCATGATAGTCTCCCGTTTACGGAATCGCGACAGCGCCGTTGGCCGCCGACATGAGCTGTCCCTCGGAATCCCTCACCACCAGCCGGACCATGTAAGTTCCGGGGTTCACCGAAAAATTTGTTCTCACCGACACCACCCCGGTGGCCGTCAACCGCGCGAGCGTGTCGTCTTTGAGGCGCAATTCCACCACCTTTTGCAGTCCGGAGATAAAGTTGCCGTTGCGGTCGAAGATTCCGGAAACAACCGTGACGGTATTGTAGTTCCGCCCGTCCGCCTTGCGGAACTGAATATGCTTCGGGTCTATGCGGCAGAGCACCGCCAGGGTGGCGTCCTTGTCGCTGGTCTTGAAAAACTGGGTGTGCAGTTCCACCGGCAGATCGTGCATTTCATCGCGCGAGAACAGGGCCTCTTCGATCTCCTGCTTGGCGGTCTCGGCGGCATCGGAAAGTTTCTTGGGCGCATAGTAACCCTTGCGCGCCTGAATGTCGAGACCCGCCCGCAGCTTGAGACTGACCTTCAGGGAGTGGAAGTTGCCGTCGAGTTTCAGGTTCTGCGGCGAAAAGCCGAGCAGGTAGTAATACTCCGGCGCGGTCGCCAGGCGGCGGAATCCTTCGTCCAGGTCGTTGTTGTTCTGGAAGAAACTTCCGCCGGTCCCGTACGCCATCTCGGCCAGAACGTCGGCCTGCGCCGAGGCCGCGTCGCGATCGTACTGGCTTTTGAAAGTCAGGAATTGGGGAGAGTGGGCGTTGCTGGGGCGGGAAGCGTCCAGCGAGGGGTCCGTCCAGAGACCGCGGGCGTCCAGCCCGTTGATCAACACATTGCCGTGGATGGCGCGGTCCAGCACGTCCATTTTTTCCGATTGCTCCGAGGGTGTGATAAACCCCGGCGAGATCACGATGATGGTGCGCTGTCCCGGCATGCCGGACATGCGGCGGACCACCTGCAGCAGCACCGACAGGGAAACCCGCGTCTCCTGCGATCCGATGGCCAGCACGTGTTGCGCGGCTGCCTGCGCCATGGCGGCCGCGGCACCGGGCATCATTCCGGGGTTACAGGCCAACACTTCCTGCGCTGCCAGCGTCAGCGCCGTGGGATCGTTCTTGTTGATCATCATGTCCGCCATGTAATAGCTGATGTCGGGGCACTGCACCATCCCGCCCGGGTCCATGATGGACCGTGGCCGGATCCGCATCATGGTGTCCCGCAGCTTGTCCTTGTCGTCGGTGAATTCGAGCTGGTCCTGGCCGGAAGTGGTGTAGACGGCCGCGCGATCGGTGATCGTCAGCGACCCCAAGTGGCGGATCGCCGCATCGCGCGACCGCACCAGGTCGCCGAACTCCAGGTGCTGATCGTCGAACAGGTAAGCGATGAAGCGCTCGGGAATGTCCGGCGGCGGAGTCTGGTCTTCGGTCTGCGCGGTTGGAATCGCGGGCGGAGCCTCATTGGTCTTCGGCCTCGATTTTTCGGCGGAGAATTTGACGATCACCTGCGGCTTGCCTTTGTCGGCGAGTTGGAAATCCTCCATGTGCAAAGTGCCGACGGCGCGGCCTTTGCTATCGCGCACCACCACCGGCACCATCACCAGGTTGACGCGCGTCTTGAAAGTGGCGGGAGAATCCTTGGTGGCTATTTCCGGCTGATTCGCGTCGGCCAGAGGCGGCGTGGCCGCTGGAGGGTTCTGCGCGGGGGGCGCCGGTGGGGGCACGGACTGTCCCCACGCCCCGATCGCCGCCGTAAGCAGCAGCGCGAGGCGAATTGGCCGGAGTCTATGCAGATCAGTCACAGGTTCGCCAGCTTTATCATATGATACCGGCTACAGCGGCACAACGCGCCCCTGAATACGCGACCGGGCCAAAGTGGGGCGGGTAATCCTGCCGGCAATGTGGCGAGGGCGTGTCCTGACAAATTATGAACAAACCCCAGACTGACAGGAGCTGACGAGGCTAGTCCTGACAAGCTGGGCTAGCCCTTGACACTGTTCAGAAACGGGCTCACACTTATCGTACTCAGCTCCGCCGAAACCGGTTCGGATGAATGGGTGGGCCATCATGGCCTTTCCCCAGGAGGCAGCATGACTCGATTCTTGGCAAGCGCAAAGTGGTTCTCGATTCTCGCCTTGGTTCTCGTGGTGGGATCCGGGCTTCAAGGAACGGCCTGGGCCGGGCCAATACCCCCCCCTCCGCCCCCTCCCCCGTGCGTTAACGACCCCGGTTGTGTTCCCGCGGGTTATGACTATTTTGTAACCCTGCCGGGCACATTTTTCAACATCGATGGGACGATTGTGCCTCTGACGGGTATTCCGGATTTCAGCAACTACGGCGTCGATACCATCGTTCAGAGGATCTCGGACATAGACTTGCCGGATATCGCAGGCGCCACGGAAACGGTGAACACGCAGATGCTCGAACTCAATCTCACCGGCGTCGACCCAAGTTGCCCCCAGACCGGTGGCAACCCGTGCGACGTGTACATCCAGCTCGACCCGGTTGATGCAACAACGGGTAACCTGGCTTTCACTCAGACGGTCACGGGAGAAGGTGTGGTGTCCTCTACCTGCTCCACGGGAACGGCCGCTGGATTGCCGTGCGAAGGGACGTTCACATCGTTCTTTGACGTCCATTTCGATCTGAGCTTCACGACCTTGGGTGGAACGCCGCTACCGTGCGATGTGGGAGGCGATACCACCGGTCACGCCTGTGAACAAGCGCCTCTGACCCTGACTGGCGCTGGTTCCTGGACCGACGGTACCGCTCTTTTTGTCGTCGGCGGACAAGTGACGGAAACCCATCCGGGGACCGGCGCACACGTCGCAGAGCAAATCGCAACGCCGGAACCCGGAACTCTGGTCCTGCTCGGAATGGGCTTCGGTCTGGTGGCTCTTGCGAGGAGACGGCAAGTCGGGGGCTGAACAACATCCCGGGTTTGCCTGAGCGCCGCGTCACGAGGGCCCCGGTATTCTCTGGATTTTCTCTTCGAGTGCGCGATAGCCAGGCATGATGTCATGATGAGGGGATGCGGCCCTCACAGCTAAGCCGCCGGGCGTTTCTCCTCACCGCGGGCGCGTTGCGAATCGGAATGGCCAAGGCCAGCCTCGCGCCGGCACGCGAACTGGTCCGCAGCGGCGCTCTAGGGCGCATCGTCTTCTGCCGCGCCTTTCAGGGCGATGGCCGGGATTCGCTCGGCACTCTCCAGTTCCTTCTGGACGCGCCCCCGCCGGTTTCGGTGACGGAGCACGGCGCCGGCCGCGTCACGCTGCGCTATCCGGGCTTCATCGCGTCCTATGAGAAAGACCGCGGGCGCCTCGAATATGGCATAGTGATTTGTGGCAGCCACGCCACCCTGGCAGTAAAGCGGGACGGCTGGCGCATGTTCGGCTACGAGGCATAGATGGATATCGAATGGCTTCGCCGGTATTGCATGAAGTTGCCGCACACCACGGAGACCGTGCAGTGGGGCGCCGACCTGGTGTTCAAAATCGGCGGCAAGATGTACGCCGTGGTGGCGGTGGAGCCCGCGCCGGTCTGCATGTCGTTCAAGTGCAGCCCGGAGGATTTTGCGGAGTTGACGGAGCGCCCGAGCGTAATCCCGGCTCCCTACCTGGCGCGGGCGCAGTGGGTGGCGCTGGAAAGCCAGGACGCACTGCCGGCGGCGGAGATCAAGAAGTTGCTGCGAAAATCGTACGAACTGGTACTGGCCAAGCTGCCCAAAAAGACCCAGGCCGCGCTGGGATAGGTCCTACCGCTGCCCGCCTCCAGCATGTAGTCCCTCCACGAAAAATAATCCATCGTAGCGCTTCCGCACTTCGGCCGGCTGCAAGGCGGCATCCGGATCCTGCACCACCCAGTAAGCCCCCAGATCGTGAAACAGGTGCGCATCCGCGAGCCAGCGCGCCAGGTTTCCGGAGGCCGGCAAGGTCGCAACATCCAGGAAGAAGGCCGGCATCCCGGCCGCGCTCAACACCGCGTCGCCAGAGCCTTCCGGCGATGGCGGCACCGTCCACAGGCCCAAGCCCCTGGAATCTCCGTTGTCCACTCCCACCGCCCGCACTTCTCCGCGGCGGAAGGCAAAACCGGCCACGTAGAAATTCCGCCCGTACCGCTCGCGCAGCCATTCTCCCATGCCCTTGTCGGCCATTTCGTCGCCGAATCGGGCGTGGCCGTTATCGGTCCACAGAATCACCTTTGCCTTGGGGTAAGTGGTGTCGATGAGTTTCGAGAAACGATTCGCCATGTCCTGCGCGCCCGACGAATGGAACTCCACGAACGCGGCTTTCGGAGCGTTGGCGCTCAGCCATTCCGACGCGCCCTTGGCGTCCTCCGGGTTGGTGGCCACCAGCACCGTGAACCCCTTGTCCTTCATGAGGTATTCCACCAGCCTTAGCTTCAGCCCGGTGAATTCGCGGGTGCCACGCGCGGCTTCGCCCAGCGCCACGATGCGCGCTTCGCCGACGGCCGCTCCGAAGGCTTCCAGGTTGGCCCACTCCTCACCCGGCTGCCCGGTCTGGAGCGGCTTCGCGCGGGCCCTCAACTCGTCCGCGACCACTCGCGTCACTGCCGCGCTGGTGGGCGGCAGCACCCAATGGTAAGCCAGTTCGATCGATTCCTTCCAGCGCCAGACGTCCTCCACCAGGCTCCAGGTGTCACGGTGAACCGTCACCACGCGGCGTTTTCCGCCGGGATTTGGATCGGCCGCCTCCCGCTCCGCCGTCACCACCGCATCGGCGCCGTCCAGTTGCGCCGACACGAGTTTCGTCCGCGCCGCCAGCCTGACTCCTTTTTGCATCTCGCTCCGAATCGCCGGCAGAAGCGGCTCGCGAACCGATCCCACGCCCATCTGCGCGTCCGGCAGCACCACCATCGCGATCTCTCTCTCGTCGCCGCGCGTGAACGCCGAGTCGAGGAGCGCATACTGCTTCTGAATTCGCTCGCGCGCCTCCGCCACCCGGGCGGGCGTGATCACATCCTCCGCGAACTCGACGCCGCTCACCGACACCCGTCCCCTGCCGTAGAGCGTTACGCCGATGCGGATGCTCTCGGCGTCGGGAGCCACCTCACCGCGAATTTCGTAGCTTTTCCATTCCGAGGAGACGATCGGGCGGTTTTCGATGGAGTCCGGAGAGCCGGTCCCGGCGTTGGGCCGGTTCACCCGCAGCAGCATCTGCGCCTTGTCGCCGAGCGCACCCGCTTCCATCTTGATCCACGCGCGCAGCTTCACTTTCTTTCCCCGGAAAAGCGCGGCATCGAAATCCTGTAGAAGGTTTCCCAGGCTTCCGGCGGCTGCCGTTGCGGGGCCCGTCAGCACGGCGCAGGGCGCATCGCCGCGGCAGTTCGCATGCCATTCCGCCATGTATTCGGCATCTTGCCTGGCGTCCAGCACGAACCATCCCGGCGGAGGGTTCAGCGCGTCGCCCTGCTGGAATTGCAAATTCGTCTGCGCCGCGAGCGCCGCCGGCAACAGGCCGGCCAGCATGGCGAGGTTTCTCACCGTTCGAACCGCAGGCATGCCCGCCCCAGGAAAATTTCGTCTCCCGGCCGCAGCCGTTCACCGCGCCGGTTCCCCGCCGGGACCTCGATGGCCCGTCCGTCGCGCAGCACGCGCGTGCCGAACTCGCTTCCATCGTCGCAGAGACGGTAAACGCCGGCATCCAGGCGGACGTGCGCGTGCCGCCGCGACACCGTGGCGTTGGCTTCGTCGCCGCCTTCTTCGAAGACCACGTCGTTGCGCCGCACCACGCGATGTTCGGTATCGGTCAACTCCGCCATCCTTCCCAGATTCGTAAGCGCCTTCTCCAGCGCGTATTCGCCCTGCCCGGTTTTTCCCTTCACCACAATCAACCGGCCCGCGCCGCGCGCTTCCCCGGCCGCCCGCTTCAGCGCTTCCACCGCATACTCGATGGTGAAGTTCTTCTCGCCCGTTTCCGACGTCTTGACTTCCACGCCGAAGCCGCGCGGCGTCTCGCACTCGGCGCCATCCAGGGCCTCCTGGACGTCGCTCTCGAGGCGCCCGCCTTCGCCAAAGGCCGTCTGGTAGAGCGCCCGCCGGTCCGGGTTGGCCGAGACCAGCGTCACGGTCACGTGCCCGTACGGAAAGACGCGCTTGCCGCGCGCCACCGTTTGTACGCGGCTCGCGATCGATTCCAGAATGTCGCGATGCACCAGCAGCAACTCGCCGGAATCGGCCGGCCCGAACATCCGCTCGGTCCACTTGCGGAAGCCCCGCTCGATGCTCTCTTCAATTTTCGAAAACAAACTCATAGGCGCCCGCCTTGATTAGCCGCCGATGAACGCCGATAAACACCGATAAGAATCAGTCTTGCTTTCCCCCGTATTCCTATCTGTGTCCATCTGCGTTCATCGGCGGCCCAGTTCTTTTCTTTATTGCAACAGCCCCAGCTTGGCCGCCGCGTTGACAATCTCCGCCGCCGCGGGAGCCGCATTGGTTCCTCCATAGACTCCATTCTCCACCAGCACGGCGAAGGCAATTTTCCGGGTCCCGCTTCCGTACGGCGCGAAGCCGATGAACCAGGCGTGTGACGGAGCGTCCGCCAGTTCCGCGGTCCCGGTCTTGCCGGCCACCGGCACGGAGGCAGCGCCGGCGCGTTTCCCCGTGCCCGCCGTCACCACTTCGCGCATGAACCGCCCCAGCAGCGTGGCCGCATCCGCCGACAGCACCTCGCGCGGCTCGGTGGTCCGGGTGTTGTTCTCGTCCGTGATCCAGCGGCCTTGCGGCATCGAGCCGCCGCTCGCCACCGTGGCCGCCACCCGCGCCATCTGGAACGGCGACGCCACTACCTGCCCCTGCCCGTAGGAAGATTGCGGCAGCGATTTCTTCAACTGGTCGGCGCGGTTGGGCCATGCCGTCTGAATGCCCAGCGCGCTGCCGGTAATCCACAGCGCATCGGCGCCCACATCGTAGGCGCCCAACTGCGCGAAGTAGGCATTGCACGAAACCACCAGCCCGCGCTCCAGATCGAGCGTGCCGTGCGGCGCCTGGTCCTGGATGTCGTCGCGGATCGGGCGGCTGGACCCCTTCAGGTATTGGCCCACGCGCCCGTCCGGCAGCCGGATGCACTGGTAGGTGCGATGAGCCAGTTGCATGTCCTTGCGCAGCGCCGCCATGGCCGTCACCACTTTGAAGGTGGAGCCCGGCGGATACATTCCGTAGCGCGCGCGGTCGAGCCACGGGTTGGCCTCCTGACCCGGTTGCGGCACTCCATTCAGCACGGGTTGCGGAAAGCTCACCGCCGCCAGCAGATCGCCGGTGGCCGGGTCCAGCACCACCGCGGCGCCTTTATCCTTGCCGGCCTGCTTGAGCTGGTTGCGCAGAATCTCGCCCACTTTCACTTCGAGCCGCGCATCGATCGACATGTTCACGTCGCGCGGCCGGTCGAGCACCTTGCGCACTTCCGGATTCCGCGGGTCGTTGCGATGCCGCAGCAGCGGAACCAGCTCGCGGTAATCGTAGCGCAGCACCCGGTCCATCTTGCCGGTCTTGGGATTCTTCACCTCGACCAGCGTAGGCCGGTCGTCGTAGCCGCGCAGCCGCCGCGCCTCATCGCGCTCCACGAACGACGTGTTGGTGGCGCCCCAGCGCTCGCGCGTGCGCAAATCGCCCAGCAGGTCGAACATCAGCCCGCCAAAAGGATAGTGCCGGCTCTCGCCGCGCGGGCAGGTCTTGTCGATATCGATTCCCAGAGCCTGATAATCGGCGCGGTGCTTTTCGAGCACATCCCAATCGCTGGTCGCGAGCGGCAGCCCGTTGCGGTCGTAAATAGTGCCCTTGGGAATATCGCGCATCACTTCCTGCAACCGCGGGTTGTACTGATAGCGCCGCGCGCCGTCGGCCTGCGTCACCAGCGTTCCCGCGCCCATCACCACGTCGCTGCGCAGCACTTGCACGTAGCCCGCCTTGGCCACCACCACGGCCGCGGCAACGGCGAAGATGGCGCCCACCAGCGGCACCGGTCTGGCCGCCGGCCGCCGCTCTTCCTGCGCTCGGGACGAAATCGCCGCCACCATTCCCACCACCACGAAGTTCGCGAGCATAGCGGTGCGCCCGTAACTCAGGAACGGCGTCACCACTCCGGAAAGCGGCACCACTCCCAGCGACCCGCCGGCAATCAACAGGATCTGCAGCGCCGTGGCCGCCGCCAGTCCGACAGCCAGAAAGCATTCGTAATCGGTTCGCGCGCGCAGCGCGGCGCGCAGCGTCCGCCACACCAGCACGCCGTAAAGAACGAACACCGCGGCAACGCCGATAAAGCCCCATTCTTCTCCCAGTGCCGCCAGGATCAGGTCGGTATGCACGGCCGGCACCACTTGCGGATCGCCGAGTCCCGTTCCCACACCCGCCGTCCCGCCGGTGGCATAGGCCCATAACGATTGCGCCAGTTGATCGCCCCCGTGCACCGCGTTGTCCCACGGCGAGAGCCACATGCGCACGCGCTCGCCCACCGTGTGGGGCACGCCCAGCCAGTAGCCCACCACGAAGCCCGCCACCACCAGCGCGAAGCCCGCCACCGGCGCCACCGCGCTTTGCCGCGCCATTCCGTAGAGCACCAGGAACAGGCACGCGAAGACCAGCGCCGGTCCCATGTCCCGCTGCAGAAAGAAAAAGATCAGGGAGAGCGCTACCGAGACCGCCATCGGCAAAATGTATTCGAGCGGCGGAATATCCAGATGTTTGGTCAACGGCTCGAGACGCGCCCGCGTTTCGCGCGCGTGGCGCAGCACGTCCCACCGCTGCGCAAAATACCCGGCCAGAAACAGCACCAGCAACAGGCGGATGATCTCCACCGGCTGGAACCCCAGCAGATTCACTTTGGCGTCGCTCGAGCCCGGCCCTCGCCCGAACAGAATCAGCATCGCGGAAAGCGCAAAGCTGGCGAGCAGCGGCACGAAGCTCAGCTTCCCCAACAGCCGCTCGTAATTGAGACCGCTCGCGACCCCGAGCAACAGGCATCCACCCGCCACGCCCTGCGCAAAACCGGCGAACAGCAGCGTATCGCGCACCGGGTCGCGCAGCGCAATCATGAGGATGAGGCCCGCGCCCGCCAGCAGCAGCGTCGCCGGCAGCAGCCACTGGTCGCCGCCGAACCCGCGCACGCTCCACCACACATGCACCAGCAGGAACGCCAGAAAGAACGCGCCCACCCACCGGTAGAAGGCGCTCTCAAAGCGTTCCGGCCGCCGCACTACAAATAGCGGCTTCAATTGCCGGAACTGATCGCTGGTAAAGAGGCCGCGGATCCGGGCGAGCGCGCCGACGTTGGCCAGCGAGCCCGAGGCGTAGTAGATTTGCCGCGCCGCCTCCGTGCGCGCACGCTCATCGGCAATCATGCCGAGCGCCGGCAGCAGGTCTTCGCGCGCGCTCAGCTCGTTGAGATTCAGCAGCCGCTTGGCGGCCAGCCCCTGCGCGGCGTCGGCCAACCCCGGCGCTTTCGCCTGGTAGACGAGGTGCAGGCCCAGCGCTACCAGGCCGCCCGCCAGCAGCAATGCCGCGAGCTCCCAACTCCGCCAGCGCTTGCCCGCGCGCCGGGTTTGCGGCCGTCCCGCCGCCGTGCTTCGCGTCACCGCCATTTAGTGCACCTGCGATGGCCAAAGTGGGGCAGCCAATCCTGGCTGCCGCCGGCTTTCAGCCGGCGTCTGGCCGCACACGCGGATTCTCGCCGAGCCTGGCGCGCCGCCTGAAAGGCGGCGGCAGGCAGGATTGCCTGCCCCACAGAGCAGCAGAGCCGCAACCAAACGACCGAAGAAAAGACTTCAACGCGGAGGCGCGGAGGCGCGGAGAAAGGCAAAGAACAAAAACCAAAACAGGGAGTGAGCGGGAAGCAGCACTTGCGCCTGCCTGCGGAGGAAGCGGGGGACGCGGAGAAATCTTCGCAGGGGGAGGAGAATTCAAAGGGGTGTAATACAGCGATGGCCCGCATCCTAATGTTCCTGTCCTCCCGGCCCGGTGGCTTTCTTGCCGCGCAGGGCATCGATCAGCCCGACGATGGCTCCCGCCACCCGCCCATGCTCCGGCGCGGCACTCGCCTGCGCTTCCTTCTCAATCTCCGCCATCCGGAAGTTGACGCTCTCCAGGCTGCTCTGCACCTGCCCCACGCGCGTGGTGGCGTTTCCGTAGGGCGCGCTTTGCTGGTACAAGTCCAGAGCCCGCTTGTAATCGTCCGCGGCCCGCTGGACCTGGTCCTTCTCCTGCGGCAGCCCGCGCACGTTGCGGGAATCCCACCAGAGCCGGTCGGCGCGCTCGCGGTATCCATCGGCCAGTTGCGACTTCTCGCGATTCCCCAGCTTGTACCCGTGATTGACCGCCTGGTCGAAGGCCTGCGCGGCGCGGTCGATATCCTTGAGCCCGTACACGTACACGCGCGCCAAACCGAGCGCCGGGTCCGGCGACTGCGGCATGTACTGCTGCGCCTCGGCGAACTTCTCCACCGCGAGGTTCAACTCCGCCGCGCTCTTGTGGCTGGTGCCGTTGATGCGCGCCAGGTGGCCTTCCGCCAGGCGCAGCTTGCCGTGCACCATCTTGTCGTCCGGGTCCGCCGAAAGCGCGTGTAGCAGCATGGTGCGCGCGCGCTGCCAGTCCGCCTCATACACCGGCTGCGCTTCGTTGTTGCGATAGGTATCGATCACGTGGTCCGCCGCCGCCACAAACTTCTGCTCCACCGCGCGGCGCGGTCCCCTCAGGAACAGAGAGGATGAATAGCCTTTGGAAAGTTCCGCCCAGCGGTCCCAGATCTGGATCGGGTCGGTGATCTGTTCGGCCGCCACGTCGTGCTCGAATTCCTTGCCGCGCTGGTACAGGCGATAGTCCGATACCGCCTCCCATGCCGCGCCCACCATGGCCATCAGCGCGAAAGCCGCCACCGCCCGCATGCCCCAATAAAACATCTCGCCGCGCTCGGTTGGTTTGATCTCCGACGCCGCGGGCTCCGGCACGGCGGCCGGCGTTGCGGCTAGCGTCGCCGATTTTCGCGTGGGCGCATCATCGTCACCGGCCTCGCCCGTCCGGCGTGTCTCGTCCCGGTCTCCACGAAAGGTGCGCCGCGTCGCGTCCAAGTCCTCACTGGCCGCCTTCACCGGCTCACCGTTTCGGAACGCCAGCAAATCTTCCTCAAACTCCCGCGCCGTCTGATAGCGCGCTTCGGGCGCCGAGGCCAGCGCCTTCATCAGAATCCTCCGCACGGCTTCCGGGCAGGGGTCGGGCGCCGGCGGCGGCGGAATCCGCGAACGGATCATGCGCTCCAGCCGCTCCGTGGAATCGGCGTGGTAGGGCTGCATCCCGGTGGCCATCTCGTAGAGCATCACGGCCAGCGACCATAGGTCCGAGCCGGCGTCGACCGTGCCCGTTTCCAGCCGCTCCGGCGACGCGTAGGGCACGCTGCCGAACTCGTTCCGCGTAAGCCGGCGCGAGAGCGAAAGCGCCTTGGCGATGCCGAAATCGAGCACGCGCACTTCACCGCGCGCGTCAATCCGGATGTTTTTCGGCTTGATGTCGCCATGCACCATGCCGCAGATGTTTTTGCCGTCGATGGTGGCCTCCAGTTGGTGCGCGTTCTCCAGCGTATGCGCCACCGCCGCCGCCACATCCGCCGCGAATTCCATGTGCAGCGGCCCGCGGCGCATCAACTCCGCCAGGTCCTGCCCGTCGACGTACTCCATGGCCACGAAGAAGAAGCCATCCACGTCGCCTGCATCGTAGACCCGCACCACCCGCGGATCCACCGCCGCCAGCCGTTCCTGCAACACCGCCCCGCGCATCTCCGCCGCGATGGCGTCGCGCGTGTCGGCGTCCGCGCTGTGTTCGATCAGCTTGAGCGCCACGGTCTGGCCGGATTCGGAATCCTGCGCCAGGTACACGTCCGCCATGCCGCCGCGTCCCAGCTTCCGGCGGATCTCATACTTTCCGAGCTTGCGCGAGGCCGGCGCGATCATTCTTTTTTCCGCGGGACAGCCTTCTTAGCGGCCGCTCCCGAATCCAAAAAAGTATTTCGCTCCACGACGGTCTGCTTCATGTCCTCCGGCACTTCCACCACATTCTTCTCGAAAACATTGCCCAGCATGGCCGGCCGCGCGCCATCCCGCGCAGCGATGCCGGCGCCCTTGTTGCGGCGAATGTCGTTATGCGAAATCCAGGGCTCGGACGCGCCCAGAATCAGCACGCCTTCATTCGAACAATCGTGAATCGCGTTGGCCCGCAGCACCGGACTGGCGGTCCCGCGGATCTCCACGCCCACCCCCGCGCCGTCCACCTCCACGTCGTCCACTTCCACGCTGGAATTCTCGAGCAGGATGCCGGTCGCGATCGGCATGTCCTTCGCCGCCAGAATGCGGAATCCGCTCAGGCGCGCCCGCTCGACGTTCTCCGCGATCACCGCCGGCCCATTCGCGAGCGGCGCCGCCCGCAGAATGGCGGCGCGCGGCGAGTGGCTGCGCACGGTCACGCCGCTGGCCAGGTGCACCTGCTCGTTGTATTCTCCGGCCGCCACGTCGATGGTGTCGCCCGCGCGGGCCGCCGCAAGCGCCGCCGCAATATTCGGGTACGCCGCGCCGCGACCCACCGCCAGCACGCGCGCATGCTCGACCACCGGCTTGGGAACCCACAGGCTCCGCGAAAACCAGGCGCCCGCCGCCGCCAACACCAACCCGGCCACAAACCACAAAGCCCGGCCCAGTGCGTCACCGCCGCCCGCGGCGCCGAGCCCGGCCGCTGCGCTTGCCGTAAAATTTTCCCCTTCCACCAGCACCACCGTGACGTTATCCTTGCCGCCCGCGTCGTTGGCCGCGCCGATCAGCTCTTCGACGGCCCGCCCGGGATCGCCGGCATGGCGCTCCACCGCCTGCTGGATCTGCTTCGACCCCACCAGGTCGCTCAGCCCGTCGCTGCACAACAACAGCGCGCTGTCGGACTCGAACGGGATGCGCTGCAATTCAATGAAATCGGTGTCGCCCGGCGCATGCTCCTCCGACCCGACGTCGCGATACACTTCGTTGCGCCGCGGATGCCGCATGGCCTCGGATTCGCTCAACTCGCCTTTGTCCTCGCGTTCGCCCACCGGCGAATGGTCGTGAGTGATTTTCTGAATCCGTCCGCCGCGGATCTGGTAGGCCCGCGAATCGCCCACGTGTCCCACCACCGCCGACCCGTTTTCAAGCACCGCCACCGTCAGGACGCAGGCCATGCCGGCCCATTCCGGATTGCCGCGCGCGGCCTCCAGAATCTCGTTGTTCGCCATGGTGATGGCTTCGCGGATGCGCTGCTCCACGGTGCCCGTCTGCCGCTCCAGGCGCGCGCGCACACGCCCCACCGCGATCTCCGCCGCTTTCTCGCCCGCGGCCTGTCCGCCGATGCCATCCACCACCAGGAAAATGCCGCGCTCCGCGTCCAGGTGCAGCGCGTCTTCGTTATTCTGGCGCACCCGCCCCGGGTCACTCGCTCCGGCGAACCTGATTTTCGGTTTATCCATGCCGGGTGCTTCGGAAATCCAGGAACACCACTCCCGCCAGGCCAATGCGCGCCTGCGCCGGCACCGGCGCTTCCACATTCAGGTCGCGTTTGCTGCCGTCGCTGAAATCGATGCTGGAGGGCGCAGCCTGCCCGTCGATGGTGGTGCCGAGCCGGCTCAGGTCTTTCAGAAAAAAACTCCCGCTGGCCGCGTCCCGCCGCAGGCGAAAATGTTCCCGCGAAACGTCCGGCAGGGTGTCCAGTTTGATGTCGGTCCAGTAATCGCGCCCGCCGCGGCCCACCACGATTTCGTCCTTGGTCATGCGGAACGTCTTGCGCCCGGAATTGTCGGCATACTCGATCACCGCAAACGCGCCATCGTCCGCCGGGGGCGCTTCCGCGGCGGGCGTCTCGGCGGGCGGGGTGGTGGTCACCTGCGTAGCGCCTAGTTTTCGCGTGGCGATCCGCCTGGTCATCGACCCGGCGCCCAGCTCCGCTTTCACCGGCACCGCCAGCTCCGAGTAGATCAGGATGTCGCCGGCGGCCACTTCGTCGTCCGTGTTTTCCAGTATGCGGATCTGCCATCCGCCATCCGGCGCCGCCACTTTAGGCGCCGACCGCTTCGCCAGCTTGAGACGTTCGACGATCGACGGCCCGTTCAGTGCCTCAACCTGCGCGTCGAGCGCGCGCCGCGCTTCCTCGACGATGCGCGGCACAATGGCGCGCAGCCGCTCCATATCGTCGGGATGCAGGTAGACGTGATAAACCGCGGGCGCCAGGGTGGAATAGTGCAGCGGCTCGAGCCCCTCCTTCATATTCCGCACGATCTCGAGGATGACATCGCGGGCGGTGGCGGAAGTGGGAGTGGCAGGCCGGTCCATTGGGGAACCTACTACAATCTTAACAACGCAGGCGG
>JBEKQS010000077.1:0-20129 GCA_049519475.1 Bryobacteraceae bacterium
CTCACCTGTAGGATAAACATCGCCGAGGCGCCGTTGGTGGGCAAAGTCAAACCATTGGCGAGAGGTTGCCCCCCATCCCAACTCCCCGCCGCCATGCCAGTGACATAGACCCAATTCTGGACCGGATCGTAGGTAAGACCATAGACGGTGGTGTTCAGGTAACTTTGGCCGCCGAAGTTGGCGCCCCAGATGGTGTTTCCGTCGGGGTCCGTCTCCATCACGAAGGACGAGAAATTGGTGCCGTCATTTTCGATTTTGCCGGCGCCCGCAATATAAATGTTGCCGGACGAGTCGAGGGTGATCGCGACGGGGCGGAGTTCGCCCTGTATCCAGCTACGCCCGTAGGCGTCAATACCAACGTAGAATTTGCTCCACAGCAACTGGCCCGTGGGGCTGACTTTCGTCAGGTAGGCCTCATGTGCGAGCTGGTTGGTAGCGCCTCCGGGGTTTCCATATTCGTCCCAGGGGAACTGAGTCGTGCCGGTTAGATAGAGGTTTCCAGAGGCGTCCACCGCGGTGGCGGGCAGGGTGGCGGCCTCATTCGGGTCGCCGCCAAAAAAGGTGTGCCACTGGTAGCCGACATAGGGACCTTGCGCCATGACGGGAACCGTTAAGACCGGCAAGATCGTCATGCCGACCAGAAATCTTCTCAGCCAAGAGCTCATCTTCTGTTCCTCCCTTTGCGGACCGGCAACCCGCGTCCGCATTTACGCAATCCACTCTACTCGCCATTTGCATAAACCCTTCGTTAAAAGCTGTATTTAACATGTTAAACTCCTGTTTTTGCAGCCTCTTGCCACTCTGCCCGAATCGGGGTACATTTAGGACAGCGGCGTCCCATTGAAAGCCATGGCGACCGGTCCTTCATCGACGCCGGACGGGCGGGTGGATTCCCGCGACGTTCGCGAGCAGCTCGATAAGCTCTTGTCTTCCTCCGCCTTTGCAGGCGCTCCCCGCGTGCAGCAGTTTCTGCGTTTCGTGGTGGAAGAGACCCTGGACGGCCGGGCGGATGAGATCAAGGAAAGCGTCGTGGCTTTCCACGTCTTTGGCCGCAAAGGCGACTTCGATCCTCAAAGCGACTCGGTGGTCCGGGTCCACGCCACGCATCTTCGCAGGCGCCTGCGGCCCTACTACGCCGGCTCCGGCCACTTGGACGAAGTCGTGATTGAAGTGCCCAAGGGATCCTATCTGCCTGTGTTCCGGCGGGCGGGTGCCATCGCCGCCGGCGCGTCAGGCCGCCCCGTTCTCGCGCGGAAGACCATGGCCGCCGCGGCCGGGATTCTGGTGGTGCTGCTGGCCGGTGCGTGGTGGCTGGCCAGGGCAACGGTGCACCACCCCGACCCGTCGGTTGCGGTGTTGCCCGTGGCGAACCTGGACGGCCCGGAGTTGGACCGCCTATGCCAGGGTCTCACCGAAGACCTCACCACGGAGCTGGCCCGTTTGCCGCAGCTTCGCGTGATTGCGCGGGCATCCGCCGGGCAGTTCCGGGCGCAAGACGGGGACGTGCGCGAGATCGGCAACCGCCTCGGCGTGGCCAACCTGCTCGAAGGCAGCGTGCGCCAGGAAGGCGGCACGGTCCGTTTCACGGTGCAGTTGATCGATACCCGCTCGCGCTACCACATCTGGTCGCAAGCCTACGAGCGCGACGCCAAGGACGTGCTGGCGGCTGAGGCCGAGGTGACTCGCCTGATCGCCGCCGCCGCCGCCGGCAGCCTGGGAATCTCCGACCTCTCGCCGATTGCGCCGGCTCACGAGCCCACCGCCGAAGCCCGCGACCTGTTCTGGAAAGCGCGCTATCTGCGCGCGGAGAAGCTGAACGCGGAAGCATGGATGCAGGCCGCCGGGCTGCTCGAGCAAGCCGTGCGCAGCGATCCCCAGTACACCGAGGCCTGGGCGGCATTGGCGAGCCTGTCGGCGAACCTGGCTTTCCATACCGTGGGGGCATTCGAGGAACGCACCGCGAGGGCCCGGGAAGCAGCCGTCAAAACCATCGAGTTGGATCCGCGCAACCCCGACGCCCACATGGCCCTGGCCGAAGTCGAATGGCTCCAGGACCACGACTGGCCGGCCGCCGAGCGCAGCTTCCGCAGCGTCATCGACTTCAACCCCAGTTTCTCTTCCGGCCACGGCTTTTTCGCCATCGCCCTGCTCTCGCGCGGCCGTTTCAAGCAGGCCCTGGCGCAACTCGATATCGCGGTCCAACTCAATCCGCTGACTTACGTGGTCAGCAACGACCGCGCTACCGTACTCTATGTCGCCCGGCGTTACGACGAGTCCATCGCACGCTGCCGGCAAGTGCTGGCCATCGACCCGAACTTCTGGTTCGCCCACATCGTCATCGGCAACTGCCTGAGGGCCAAGGGCCGCAACGCCGACGCCATCCGCGAATTCCGCGGGCTGCCGGAAGAGGATCGCGACGCCGCCGCTGGATACCTGGGCTATGCCCTGGCTGCGGCCGGCCAGCGCGATGAAGCCTTGGCGCTGTTGCGGAAGATGCTGTCCGACGACAGCACCCCCGATGCGGGCAACGGCTGGGTCCATACATCCTATATTCAAGTCGGATTGGGTGACAAGGCCGGCGCCTTGACCAGCCTGGAAAACAGCTACGCCCACCACGAGACCGACGTGAATTACATTGGCGTCGAGCCCATTTTCGATTCCCTGCGCAGCGAGCCGCGTTTTCAGGCGCTGCTGAAGAAACTCGGTCTTTGAGCCGCATTCCTCCGTCTCCCGCCGCCGAATCGATCGCAGAGCCCGCTGGGTGCGCTTACGCTTCCAGGTCCGACCAAACCGCCAGTTCGTTCCCGTTCGGGTCCCTAAAATGAAATCGGCGCCCGCCGGGGAAAGAAAATGTCTCCTTTACGATCGCTCCGCCGGCGGCCTTGATTTTTTGCTGGACCGCGGCCAGGTCACTCGCGTAAATCACCAGCAACAGGCCCTGGCTTGGCGCCGGCGCATCCTTCGTAAAGCCTCCGGCCAGGCGGCCGTCGAAAAAGCTCGTGTAATCGGGGCCATAATCTTCAAAGGTCCACCCGAAGACGGTTCCGTAGAATTGCTTGGTGGCCTCGATCTGGCTCACCGGCAGTTCAATATAGTCGATTTGGTTCTCGTTTCTTGGCCGGCTCATGGTATTTCGCCTCCTTCAGAACTTCGATAGCAGTCCCATCGCAAAACTCAACTGTACCTCCGGTTATACGATGTCGTCACTCCGGCGGCTCCCGGTATTCGAAGAAATCGAAGTCCGCGGCTGTTCCCGTGCCCGCCAGGTCCTGGCAGCACATCCCCACGAACGCCCCCGTGAAATTCGGGCCCGGCGACCCCGCCTCGTCCGACAGGATGCTGGCATCGAATTCCTCCGCGATCCACTGCCACTCTTCTTCGCCCACCCGATACGCAAACCGCAGCCGCTCGCTCTCCACCTCCACCCGCAACCCCACCGCCGCTCCTGCGCGAATTGCTCGCGGCACCATCGCCAGGTCCGGCTGCCCGGCGTCCGGATGGCAACTCATCACTCCCACATGTTTCCCCAACTCCCCATCGTGCGACACGTACAGGTAATGAAACTTGACGCCGCTGTAATAGCACACCAGTCCTGCCATCTGCTGGAAGCTCTCCGGCTCGAACTCCAGCACCGTTTCGGCAGCGTAGCGGTGCGATTGCTGCCGCCGCGCCACCAGCGCCTGCCGGAACAAACTGCCCAGCGATTCGCGCCCGTACAGCCGCAAGTGCCCCGGCCGCTCCGTCAAACTGAACAGCTCCTCCGGCCATGGCGACCGCAACCACTGAAAGTCCGCCGCGAGTTTCTCGCCGTCGAACCCGTCCCGCGCCGCCGCCGTCGGGAAGACACACGCCGGCAAGCGAGGCGCTTCCACTTCGGTGCAGGGAAGCCCGCGTCCGTCCGCCGTCCGCAGCCATCCATCCTCGCCCCAAGCCATCTTTTGGATGGCCGTCTCCCTGCCCAACGTGCACCGCCCGCGCCTGCTGAGCGGCCGTCCGCACAAGTGCACCAGGTAGGTCTCCCCGCGCTGTGTTTCCACCAGGTCCGCGTGTCCCGCGCGTTGCAGTTCCAGCTCCGGCCGGTCGCGCGACGTCAGAATCGGCCCATCCGGATGCACTTCATACGGCCCCCGCAGATCCCGCGACCGCGCCAGCGTCACGGCGTGCCCATATCCCGTTCCGCCCTCCGCCGTGAGCAGATAATACCAACCGCCGCGCTGGTATAAGTGCGGCCCTTCGGTGAACCCCAGCGCCGTCCCTTCGAAGATCACGCGCGCCGTCCCCACCAGCCTCCTTTCCGCAACCGAGTATTCCTGCAGGGCGATCCCCGCGAACCGGTTGCGTCCCGGCCGGTGGTCCCACACCATGTTGACCAAATATTTCCGCCCGTCCTCATGGTGGAACAGCGACGGGTCGAACCCGCTCGAGTTGAGGTAAACCGGCTCCGACCATTCCCCATCCACGCTCGTGCCGGTCACCAGGTAATTGTGCATGTCGCGGAACATCGCGCCCAAAGTGGGGCGGACGCCCTCGTCCGCGCGCGCCCCCCTGGTCGCGCTCTTGCTCTCATGGTCAACTCTTACCCGCGACACGACACCCGGCCCCGCCGTCGACCGCCCGTAGCGCTTCACATCGGTGTAGATCAGATAGAACAGCCCGTCCGCGTAGCTCAAACAAGGCGCCCAGATCCCGCACGAATCCGGATCGCCGAGCATATTCAACTGCGCCGCCCGCTCCAGCGGCCGCCTCACCAGCCGCCAATGCGCCAAATCGCGCGAATGATGTATCTCCACTCCCGGGTACCACTCGAACGTCGACGTGGCGATGTAGTAATCGTCTCCCACGCGCACAACCGACGGGTCCGGGTGAAACCCCCGCAGAATCGGATTACGGATCTTGTCTGGCATCCCTTGGATTATGCTACCAGGGTGGGGCGGACGCCTTGAAGCCGTCCAGGAATCAGCGATCAGCCGCTAACCTCCGCCCTTCTTCTTCGTGTTGACGTCGGCATCGGTGCAGGCCGCGCCCTTCCAGCGATAGTCTGTCGTGACCACCGAGGTGGTGGTCTTCCCGCCCACCGTCGTTGTGACTGTGGACTTGCCGGTCATGTGTTCCAGTCCGTCAAAGGTTATATCGTTCGGGCCCTTCAACTGAATTGTCTTCAGATCGCACTCCAAGGCGTAATGCATGCCCTTGGATGTCACGGAGATTTCTTGGATCTTGCAGGAGGGGTTTTGCGTCAACCCCTTTATCCAGGTCTCGCTGGTAAGGCAGAAGTGCTGTACCATCGGCGGTCCGGGAACCGCGTCGGTTTTCGTCGTGACCTCCCAATCGCCCGCCGCTCTGGAAATCCCTGCTGTGCCACACCGGCGCCGGCCGCGAGAAAAACCAGAACACCGGCGGCCACCCACCAAACCCGTGTAATAGCGGAATTCATATCGACCCTCCTGGTCTCAAGATAAGCACCCACCCCAAACTTCGTTCCGGCTGTCCCTCCGGGTGCGTCGTTCTGAACGGCGCATCCATCATAGCAGGGGCCTGCGGTACCCTAAGAGTTGAAATGACAGGACTGGTGGTGCTCGCTCTTTTCGCCGCGGGGTTGCCCAATGCGGTGGTGTTGCGGCCAGTGGCCAACATGTACTCAAAGCCCTCGGAAGACACCGACGTGGTGTCGCAGGCCATCTACGGCTCGAACGTCACCCTGATGGAAGAACGCGAAGGTTGGGCGCACATTCGCACGGCCGACGATTACACGGGGTGGACGCCGCTTTCGATGATGCGGCCGGGGCCGGCCTATGCCGCCGGCGATGGCGCCGCGGAGGTAGTCAGCCCGTTCGCGCATATCTATCGCGAGCAAAGCGTCACCAGGCACGCGCCGCTTCTCACCGTGCCGTTTGAAACCAGGCTGGAAGCCGTTTCCAAACCCTCGCCCGAGGACCGGTGGCTGCAGGTGCGCCTGCCCGACGACCGCGCCGGGTGGATCCAGACCGGAGACGTGGCTTTCCATGTGAAGCCGCTCTCCATCCCGGAAATGCTGGCGCTGGCGAAACGGTTTATGGGCGCGCCTTATACCTGGGGCGGCACATCCAGCTTCGGCTACGATTGTTCCGGCTTTGCCCAAATGCTGGAACGCCGCCGCGGCGTTTTGATGCCGCGCGACGCGCAGCCGCAGGCCGATTGGACGGGCCTCGAGCCCGTCAAGCGGGAAGATCTGCAACCCGGCGACCTGCTGTACTTCGGAAGCTCCGACAAACGCATCACCCACACCGGAGTCTATCTAGGTGACGGCAGGTTCATCGACGCCACCACCTTCGAAACCCCCATGGTGCGCATCGACGATCTCACCGACCCGCACTGGTCCCGGATTCTGGTGGCCATACGGCGCGTGAAGTAGGGCGTAACGGCCGGGTGTGTGCCACTGTGCCGATGGCCTGACCGCTTCCGCCGGCCTGCCGGGGTGGGGCCTCCGAACCCCACCACCGGCTGATTGAGCTTCGGCGATCAGCGTCGCCACTTGCGATCCAAAGGTCACCAGTTGGGCAGTCTGCGCGCGCGGCGCGCTCTTGCCCTGCAGAAACAGCCGCCAGAGGCCCCCAGTCCTCCGCCCGCGAAGCCTCCGAGCACTGGCGGCCGAAACTACGTTCTTCGCCTGCGCAGACGGTGGACCATGCCCAACCCCGCTAGCGCCGTCCCCAGCAGCAGCCAGGAGCCGGGTTCCGGGACCCCCGCCGGTACACTGGGCGCCGTGGTCACAGAGAAATAGGCTGAAGCCAGGTTTTCCCCAGCATCGCCGTCAACGCCGCCAAGCAGGGTGTAAGTCCCCGGGTAGATGTTGGGTGGATCCAGAAGCGGATTACTCACCGTCACGTCAAACAGCTCGATATCGCCCGAAGACGAGCCTTCATCGAGTGACCACGGCACGTTGGTGAAAAACTGGTCGGTGATCGTGAAGCTGATGCCGGTGGGGGTAAGATCGTCGCCGTTCAGGAACACGGTTCCGGAGCCGGTGTTCGAAATAATACCGAAGAACAGTAGCGTGTCGCCCGCATGACCGGTCTGATACGGGTTGTCAAAAACGACTAGGATGCCGGCCCGCGCTCCCGCCGTGGCTAGCGCCGCTAGTACCAGAATGTTCAAAAGAGTTTTCATATGGTCCTCGGTTACGGCAAAGTGATGCGCATGCTCAGGCTGAACGTTCCTCCCGTGTAAGTCCCCGCGGCGGTAAGCGAACTGGCCGCCCCGGAGACGCCCACCGAACCCGGTACGCTGACAATCGCCTGGGCGGAAGCGCTCGGCCCGATGGTTCCTATGGTCTGCGGCAGCGGCGTGGCCGAAACCACACCTACCTTCACGCTGGTCAGCGTGACATTGTTGGCGGCCGTTCCGCCGGCGTTCGCAATGGTCAACTGCACCACCACGTTACCGCCCGTGCGCGACAGCACTTTGGTGACGACCAGGTTGACCCCGGATGGCGGAGGTGGTGCGGGGTTCACGTTGATTGTGGTGGAGGCAGGCGCCGTAGTGTAATCGACCGTGTCGGATGGCGTGAACGTAACGGATAAAGTCTGTCCGTTGCCCACCAGCAGAACCGTGCCGGCGGGAGGCGTATAGACGAACGTGCCGACAACGCTGGCGGAAGCGTTGAGTTGGCCGTTCCCCAGAGCACTGCCATAGGTAATGGGCGCCGGCGCCGCCCACGTGATGACCGGGGTGGCTTTCGAGACATTGATCAGCACGCTGTTGGTCGCCGTAGTGTAGTCGGTAGTATCGGTGGGCGTGAAGGTGGTGGAAAGCGTCTGACTCGTGCCCGCCTGGAGCAACGTGCCCGCCGACGGAGTGTAGACAAATGTGCCGGGCGCGCTGGCGGTGGCGTTCAGTTGCGTGGAGCCGAGCGCAGTACCGAAGACGATATCGGCGGGATTGGACCAGGTAATCACCGGAGTGGCTTTCGCCGCCGGGCCAAACTTCATCACGAAAACCTCGCTGGCGGCCCCATTCGAAGGGTTCAGCGGAAGCGTGTCGTTGTCTCCGTTCCAGCTGCCATAGCCGCTCCACCCGGAAACGAACACGTTGTGCTGGGAATCCACCGCGACTGAGCTGGCTTCGTCCCAGCCATTGACCCCGTAGAGGCTGTGCCATTGGTATGCGCCGTTGTTGTCCAATTGGAGGATGAAGTGAGCGAGTCCGTTGTTCTGAGGAGGCGCATCGTTGTAACCCACGAGGCCGCCCGTACCGGCGACATATACCGTATTGGGGCCGTCCACGGCGATACCCTCTCCTTTTGCCGCTCCGTATGCATGGTAGAACGTGTGCCAGGCGTAGTTCCCGCCGGCATCCAGCTTCAAGACAAATGCGTCGCCCGCATAGCCAATTCCATATATGAACGCGTTCAACGGGAGCTGTGTGGCCGGCCCGTTCCATGGTTGGGGTGAAAAGCCGGTAACGTACACATTGGTCCCGTCCGTCGCCGCGGCGTAGGAACGGCCCAAGCCATAGGTGTTTTCCCAAGCCTGTTGCCCGGCGTGAGAGACCTTCCAGACTGCCAAATGGTCGTTATCGATTCCGGCAACCAGCAGATTCGAGGAGCTATCGACGGTGATGGCCTGGCCGTAAACGTCTCCGCTAACGAACACTGGCACGGCGTAAAAGCCCACCCAGCCCATTGCCGGAGCGGGCCCGCCCCGCACCTGGAGGATGAACATCTTTTCGCCCCCGGGCGGATCGGTGACCAGGGTTCCAAATCCGCCGTGCCAGTCGCCGTAATTGCCGCCGGTGATATACACGGAATCGTCGGCTGGGTTGTAGGTTATACCCTGGACTTTGGTGGACGCGTACACATAGGGACCGCCGAAGTTAGCGCCCCAGATCTTGCTGCCGCCGGGGTCCATTTCTATTACGAAGGAATTGCAGTCGGAACAGCCCTCAGGGTCGACAAGTCCACCGCCGGCGATGTAAATGTCGCCGGCCGAGTCGAGCGTGATCGCTATGGGAACGATGTCGCCCGGCAACCAGGGACGGGCGACATCGACACCATAGAAGAATTGGGTCCAAAGCAACTGGCCGGCGGGATTGATCTTCGCCAGGTAGGCCTGATGAGCGGGCAAAGGGGTGGTAGAGATGGGGCTTCCCGATGCGTCCCACGGGTACTGCGTGGCTCCGGTGACATAGAGGTTCCCGGCAGCGTCCACAGCGGTGGCGGGCAGGTTTGCTCCGCTGTTTTGGTCGCCGCCAAAAAAGGTGTGCCACTTGTAAACGGGGTAGGAAGGCGTGGTGCCGCTTGCCATCGCTAACGCTGGTATTACCGCTGCACCGACCAGAAATCTCTTCAGCCAGGAACTCATTATTTGCACCTCTTTCAGCAGTCTCCCGGGAAAGCTGGAGCCAAACAAGCTAAAAGCCGTTTGAAACACGTTAAACCCGTTGATTCATATGGGCTTTTGATCGCAACTCCAGTACGTGCTAAACTGATCCCAAACTCTGAAATGAGGCTTTGGCCCAAGTCGCCGGAGGTGCAAGCGGCACAACCCCGGGATGCAGGTGGTCCCATCGCCCCGGAGTCCATCCGCCGGGAACTGGCTAAAGTCCTCGCTTCACCGGAATTCTCGAACGCCATCCGGCTGCGCGAGTTTCTCTCCTTCCTTGTGGAAGAAGCCCTTGGCGGCGCCGAAGCCATCAAGGAAGTCGCTGTGGCCATGCGGGTCTTCAACCGCCGCGCCTCCTTCGATTCGAGTGGCGATTCGGTCGTGCGGGTTGCCGCGCTGCATCTGAGGAACCGGCTGCGAGACTACTACGCCGGCTCCGGCCGCCTGGACGAGGTCCTGATTGAAGTGCCGAAGGGATCCTATCTGCCTGTCTTCCGGCGGGCGGATCCCATCGCCGCCACCGTCTCTCGCCGCCGCGGCTTTTCGCCGAAGACCATGGCCTCCGCGGCGGGAATTCTGGCGGTGTTGCTGGCCGGTGCGTGGTGGCTGGCTTCCGGCAAGGTGCACTACACGGACCCGTCGGTCGCGGTACTGCCCATGGCGAACATGGACGGCCCGGAGATGGACCGCCTATGCCAGGGTCTCACCGAAGATCTCACCACCGAGCTGGCCCGTTTGCCGCAGCTTCGCGTGATTGCGCGGGCATCCGCCGGGCAGTTCCGGGCGCAGGACGGGGACGTGCGCGAGATCGGCCACCGCCTCGGCGTGGCCAACGTGCTCGAGGGCAGCGTGCGCCAGGAAGGCGGCACCATTCGGTTCAGTGTGCAGTTGATCGATACCCGGTCGCGCTACCACATCTGGTCGCAAGCCTATGAGCGCGACGCCAAGGACGCCCTGGCATCTGAGGCTGAGGTGACCCGCCTGATCGCCGCCGGCGCCGCCGGCCGCCTCGGAATCGCCGATCTTTCGCCGATGGCGCCTGCTCACCAGCCTTCCGCCGAAGCCCGCGATCTGTTCTGGAGAGCGCGCTATCTTCGCTCCGAGAAGCTGAACCCGGAAGCATGGGTACAGGCCGAGGAGCTTTTGGAACAAGCCGTGCGCAGTGACCCCCAGTACACCGAAGCCTGGGCCGCATTAGCGAGCCTGTCGGCCACCCTGACTTTTGACCCTGTGGGGACATTCGAGGAGCGCACCGCCAAGGCCCGGGAAGCAGCCGCCAAAGCTATCGAGTTGGATCCGCGCAACCCCGACGCCTACCTGGCGCTGGCCGAAATCGAATGGCTTCAAGACCACGACTGGCCGGCCGCCGAGCGCAGCTTCCGCCGCGTCATCGACCTCAACCCCAGTTTCGCCTCCGGCCACGGCTTTTTCGCCATCGCCCTGCTCTCCCGCGGCCGTTTCGACCCGGCCCTGGCGCAACTCGATACCGCGGTCCAACTCAATCCGCTGCCTTACGTGGTCAGCACCGACCGCGCTACCGTACTCTATGTCGCCCGGCGCTATGACGAATCCATCGCACGGTGCCGGCGGGTGCTGGCCATCGATCCGAAGTTTTGGTGGGCGCACATCATCATCGGCAACTGCCTGAGGGCCAAGGGCCGCTACGCCGACGCCATCCGCGAATACCGCGTGCTGCCGGAAGAGGACCGCGACGCCGCGGCTGGATACCTGGGCGATGCACTGGCTTTGGCCGGCCAGCGCGATGAAGCCTTGGCGCTGTTGCGGAAGATGCTGTCCGACGACAGCAGCCCCGATGAGGGCAACGGCTGGGTGCATACATCCTATATTCAAGTCGGATTGGGCGACAAGGCTGGTGCTTTGACCAGCCTGGGAAACAGCTATGCCCACCACGAGACCGACGTGAATTACATTGGCGTCGACCCCATTTTCGACCCCTTGCGCAACGAGCCGCGTTTCCAGGAGCTGCTGAAGAAACTCGGGCTTTGAGCCGCAACTGGACACTTTAGATGTCCAGGAGGTATTCTCAGATTGATGCAACGGATTAACGCGACAACGTTCAAGCAGAAGTGTCTCAGTCTCTTGGACGCTCTGGATGCCGAGGGCCTGGTGATCACGAAGCGCGGCAAGGCGGTAGCTAAGGTGATTCCGATTGGCTCCGGCTGCGCGGCGTTAATTGGAAGCATGAAAGGAAAGTTGAAGATCAAGGGCAAGATCCTCTCCACCGGCATCCGTTGGGACGCCGACATCCGGCGCACCAGATGATCAACCTTGACACGCATATTTTAATCCACGCCCTGGCCGGACAGCTTAAGCCCAAGGAGCGCCGGTTGCTGTCAGGAGATCAATGGAGTATTTCTGCGATAGTCCTTTGGGAACTGGCGAAACTGGCGCAGTTGGGACGCATCCAGCTTGATATCGAGTCCGCGGACTTCGGGCGGGTGCTTTCCGGCATCCACATCTGGCCGCTGGACCTGGCGGTGTGCAGGCAGATCCGCTTATTGGACTTCAGTAGCGATCCCGCCGATGAGATCATCGCCGCGACCAGCGTGGTTCATCGCGTCCCGCTGGTGACCAGGGACAGGCGAATCCGAGCATCCGGAGTGGTGCCCCTGGCATAAGCCTGGCGGCATAACGAACGCGGCGGTCAGCCTTTGATCGGCAGCGGCGCCAAATCGCGGCTGGTGATGACGCGGTCGATCATGCCATATAGCACGGCGCCGTCCGGCTCCATGATGTAATCGCGGTCCACGTCTTTGGCGACGCGTTCCACGGGCTGGCCGGTGGCGTCGGCGAGCATTCCGTTCAGAATCTCGCGCATGCGGAGAATTTCTCGCGCGTAGATATCGATATCGGCGGCCTGGCCCGCCAGCCCCTGCATGGAGGGCTGGTGGATCATGATGCGCGAGTTGGGCAGGCTGAAGCGCTTGCCCTTGGTGCCCTTGGCCAGCAGCACCGCCGCCATGGACGCGGCCTGGCCGACGCAAATGGTGACGATATCGGGACGGATGAAGGCCATGGTATCGAGGATCGCCAGGCCCGCCGTGATGGAGCCGCCCGGCGAATTGATGTAAATCGAGATGTCCTTTTCCGGGTCTTCGGCTTCCAGAAACAGCAGTTGGGCGATGATCAGATTGGCGACCTGGTCGTCAATCGGAGTGCCCAGAAAAATAATGTTTTCCTTGAGGAGCCGTGAATAAATGTCGTACGCGCGTTCGCCCCGCGAGGTCTGTTCGACCACCATGGGGACTAATACTGATCCCATCGTCCCTCCGGACTATCCAGAATATCGAGCCTAAGCCCGCTTGGCCGCAGCCGAGCGCCTGGATTTACGCTGCTTGGTCAGGGCAATCGACTTCTTTTTCTGATCCAGCGCCTTGGCCAGGTCCAGGATTGTATTCCGCCCCAGATAATCCATGATACGCGATCGCAGGTTCACCCAGCTATCGTGCATGGAGCACGGCATGTCGTCGTTGCATTCGGACAAGCCGCTGGCGCACTGTTGGTAAGGAGCCAGGCCGTCCAGCGCCTCGACGATATCCAGCAGGCGGATTTCGGATGGATCGACGCGCAGCGCGAAGCCGCCGGTCGGTCCCTTGCTGGAACGAAGCAGTCCTTTGCGGGCGAGCTGCTGGAGAATTTTGGCCAGGAAGTGCGCCGGGATATCCTCCTGCTCCGCGATGTTCTTCACCATCGCGTACTTGCCTTCCTGCACTGTAGCCAGGTGCACAAAAGCGCGGATCGCGTATTCGGCCGAGCGGGAATAAATCATCCTAAAACCCCCAAATAATTCGGAGTAAGGTTACTTTGTTATCTTAAAAGGTTCCAGACCCGTGTGCAAGCCCATAGTTCTCGACTTAAATCAGTTTACGTATTGCGGCGGAGCAGCCGGCCGGATTCGGGTCCGAAACTGCTTCGATTATTGGACGCATGAGGGTCAAAATGGATTCAAGCGTCCGGCTCCGGTACGGCTGGGCAGGTTCGCAGGAAAACTCTCCGGAGATTGTGAGATAACTGACGCTTGTGATGCACTTGATTGAAGGCCTATTGCCCCACTCCCGCGTGCTCGATCTGGGCGCGAGCGCGGGGAGCTTCGCGGCGAGCCGGAACGATGTGATGGTGGTCCGCCTGGACCTGGAGAAGCCGCACGCCATGGCCGCGGGCTGGTACGTCTGGGGCGACGCGGCGCGGATGCCTTTCGCCACGCATTCCTTCGATCTGATTTGCAGCAACCACAGCCTGGAGCACTTCCACGAACTGGAAGCGGCGGTCGCCGAGGCCGGGCGCGTGCTGAAGCCGGGCGGCGCGCTGTATGTCGCCGTGCCGGACGCGACCACTGTGACGGACCGCATCTACCGCTGGCTGGGGCGCGGCGGCGGGCACGTGAACGCGTTCCGCTCGCCGCAGGAAGTGGTCGGGCTGGTGGAGCGGATGGCGGGGGTGAAACACCGCCGCACGAAAACGCTGTACAGCTCGCTTTCGTTTCTGAACTCACACAATTTCGTGGCGCGGCCGCCGCGGCGGATTGCGCTCTTCGCGTTTGGCAACGAGCGCTTCCTGGCCTTTCTGAACTGGGTGCTGCGCGGTTTGGACCGGCGTCTGGGGACGCGGCTCAGCCGCTACGGCTGGGCGTTCGAGTTCGGCGGCGCGGGCGCGGCGGCTCCCCAAGAGGCGTGGGTGAATGTGTGCGTGCGATGCGGCGCGGGACATTCGGAAGCGTATCTGCGCAGAAAAACGCGCGTGCGGAGGGTGCTCTGGTTTTGGGAATGCTACCGCTGCCCGGCGTGCCGGGGTTTCAATTTGCTGTCGGGGGAAGCGCCAGGGTGAGGATCTCGCGGAGCTCTTCGGGCGAAAGAACGATCGGGTTGGCTTGCATGCTGCTCGAGCGCGCGGCCTTTTCGGCGAGCGTCGAAATATCGGCCGCGCCGATGCCATAGGCGGCCAGCGAGGGGATTTCGAAGCGGCGGCAGAGATCGGCGGCGAATGTCACGGCGTCGGGAGCGGTGGCATGCGGGTGGCCGGTGAGCAGCCGCGCGACTTCATCGTAGCGGCCGAGGGCCGGACATTTGGGATCGCGCGAGCGCAGGGCGCGAAGGTTGACGGCCATGGCGTGCGGAAGGATGGCGGCGCAGATGGCGCCATGCGGGGCGGGGAACATGCCGCCGATGGGCGCGGCGAAACCATGCACCGCGCCGAGGCCCGCGTTGGCCAGGGCCAGGCCGCCCAGCAGGCTGGCCCAGGCCATGGCGCGGCGGGCGTCCGCGTCGCGGCCGTGATCGAAGGCTCGGGGCAGGGCAGCCGCGGCCGCGCGGATTCCCTCGACGCAGTAGAGATCGGTCATGGGGTTCGAGCGCGAAGAGACATAGGGTTCGATCAATTGGGTCAGCGCGTCGAGCCCGGTCGATGCAGTGATGGCGGGAGGAAGATCGTAGGCCAGCTCGGGATCGACGACGGCTAGCCGCGGCAGCATGGAAGCGTTACGCAGGCTGGCCTTGACGCTGTGTTGGGGCGATGCCAGCACGGCGTTGCGGGTGACCTCCGAACCGGTGCCGGCGGTGGTGGGGACGGCGATGAAAGGCGCCGATGGATTCTCCAGCGGCAGGCCGCGGCCAATGACTTCGAGGTAATCGAGCGGGTCGCCGGAATTGGCGAGCAGCGCGGCCAAAGCCTTGCCGGCGTCGATGGCGCTGCCGCCGCCGATCGAGACCACCACATCGCAGTTTTCTTCCCGCGCGAATGCGACACCCTGGCGGACCAGCTCGATGGTGGGTTCGCCGGGCACGGCAAAGCGCGGGCCATCCAGCAGGCCGTCGAAGCGCGCGGCTGACCGGCCGGTCACCACCAGCGTGCGGCGCCCCAGGAAAGCTGCGGCTCGGACGACTTCCCGCGCGGTTCCTTCGCCGAACCGGATGCGGGAGGCGGTCGAGAAGTCGAATGGCATGGCGCTACCAGCCCTGGTCGGCGGGGAAGACGTTTTCGTAGGTGACGCGAGTGCGCGGCTCGGCCAGCATGTCGGTCACGGTGGCGGCCCAGGTGTGGTAATGGCTGGTCTGCTTGTGCTTCACGGTGGCGTCCAGGTTGCGGTAGACCTCGACCAGCACGAAGCGCGTGGGGTCGTCGGCCTGTTGCAACACGTCGAAGCGCGCGATGCCGGGTTCCTGGACGCTCGCGGCGGCGTTCTGGATGGTGGCCCGGCGGAAAGCCTCGAGGTGTTCGGACTTGACGTGGACATGCACATGGAGAATCAGCATAAGATGACTGCTATTATCCCTCACGAAGATAGTCGTCGATCCGCGCCAGGCACGCTTGCGGAGTCATGGCGGCGGTGTCGAGCGCCAGGCCCGCTCCGGAGTAAGGATAGTCGCGAGCCAGGCGGCGGACTCTCTCTTCGGTCAGATCCGGGCGCGCCGTGTCGTTGAGGCCGCGCTCGCGCAGCCGGGCCGCCGCGATCGAGGGCGAGACGTGGCACTCGATGAGCTTGCACTGGCTGCCGGCAATGCGGGCAAGCTCCGCGCGGTCTTCGGAGTGGTCGTAAGGCGCGTCCAGGACGGCTCCGGCGCCGGCAGCCAGAAGCAGTTCCGCGGCAAAGTGCATCCCGCGATAAGCCACCTGCCGGTCGGCGCGCGTGTGGGCAGCGCTGGGCAGGAGCCGCTGGCGCGTCGCGTCCATGGAAAGATGCGGCAGGCCGCGGACTCGGGCAACTTCCGCCGCCAGCGTGCTCTTTCCGGAACAGGGCGGTCCGGTGAAGACGATCAGCATGAGGGCATCGTTCTCTGGCAGGATGCTGAAAAAACCAATTCTAGCCGCCGATAAACGCCGATAAACGCAGATAAATGATCTGTTTTGGATCTGCGTTCATCGGCGTTCATCGGCGGCCAATCCTTCTCTATCCATCTGCCAGGCATTGCCTACTCAATCACCTTCTTCTTGCGGAACCAATCGATGAGGAGGTCCCGGACCATACCGATCTGGTGCGGGAACTGGAGGCCGGTGGTACGCAGGTTCTCAGCGGTGGCTTGATTGGCGGCGGTGAAATCGCTCACCGCCAGCGTGTACTCGTGGATCGGGTCCACTTTTCGGCCGCCGAGCACCACCGCGGGTAGGTCTTTGCCTTTGAAAGTGCCCATCACCAGCATATTGTCGAAGGGCATGATGTTCCAGACATTGCGCTCCAGCAACTGGCCCTTGGGCAGGATGTCGCGGACACCGCCGGCATTGATGAACACAAAATCGGCGCCGGTCTCTTCGCGCAGCGCCTTCTCCATCAGGGTCTTGATTTCGGGCGGGGTGAACTCGCGCCTGGAAATCGCCAGCGGGCGGTCGACCAGGGCCTTCACCTGCGTCTCCCATTTGTCAACCAGGGCGGCGACATCGCCGGCCGGCGCGGTTTTGGCGGCATCCACGGGGATCCGTTTCCATTTCCAATCGGCCAGCTTGTGGGTCGCCGTATCGACCTTGAGATCCAGGCGGCCAAGCTCGACGCCGTAACTTTTCACGCGCACCAGCACGCGTCCCTCGTGCGAGCGCGCCTCCGTGAGGCCGTCGTGAAGATGGCCGGTCACGGAAACCTGAACTTCGGGAACCGATTCCAGGATGGCCTGCTCTTCGTCTGCGTTGATGTGAGCCAGCAGCACAATCAGGTCGGCTTGGCCGCGCAACTCGGCGGCGCATTTGCGCACCGCTTCCACCAGCGGCGTGGTATGCCAGTCGCCCAGGGAATCGGGATTGCTGATGAGGCTGTGGAGATCTTCGGTCATGCCGCCGATCACGGCCACGCGAAGCTGGTTCACTTTGAGGATTACGTAGGGTTTGGGCGTGAACAGTTCGCCCTTGGCATTGACTAGGTTGGCGGTGACGATGGGGTACTTGGCGGTCTCGATGAATTTGCGGGCCTGCATCCAGCCGTAATCGAATTCGTGATTGCCGAGCGTGGCGGCGTCGTAGCCAAACAGGTTGGCGATTTCGAAGACCGGCAGGCCGTGGTAGATGGTGGAGACGGGAGTACCCTGCACCAGGTCGCCCGCATTGAGCAGGATGCAATCGGCGCAGTTGGCGCGCTGCTGGCGGATTACGGAGGCCAGATAAGCGAAGCCGCCCTGGTGGTTGTCGAGGGGCATGAGATGGGCGTGCACGTCGTTGGTGTGGAGAATGGTCAGCGACCGGATCTCCGCGCCCAGCGGGACGCAGGCGACCAGTGCCACCGCAAGAAAACGCCGGAGTGACATAGAGCGCCATTTTAGCGCGGCATGACACATGCGATGATAGTCGGTTCCTCATGTCTGGCTCGAAACAGGAGTGGCTGGCGGTAGCGCGCACCGCCATCGAGATCGAAGCCGCGGCGCTGGTGCGGACGGCCGCGCGCCTCGATCGAGAGCTGATCCGCGCGGTGGACTTGATCCTGGCGCATCCCGGCAAAGTGGTGGTGACGGGCATCGGGAAATCGGGCCACATCGCGCGCAAAATCGTTTCCACGCTTTGCAGCATGGGCACGCCGGCGGTGTTTCTGCACCCGGCCGAAGCGGTCCACGGCGATCTGGGGATCTACACCGCCGGCGACCCAACGGTGTTGATTTCGAAGAATGGCAGCTCTCGCGAGCTGCTGGCGTTGCTTCCCCTGCTGCGCGAATTGCATTCGCCGCTGATCGGCATTCTGGGCAGCGCCACGTCGCCGCTGGCCGGCCGGGTGGACGTGCTGTTGGATGCATCGGTCGAACGCGAAGCCGACCCGCACAACCTGGCGCCCACGGCCAGCGCGGTGGCGGCACTGGCCGTGGGGCATGCGCTGGCCATCGCCCTGATGCACGCGCGCGACTTCACGCCCGGGCAGTTTGGCCGTTTTCATCCCGGCGGCCAGTTGGGGCGCAACCTGATGCTGAGCGTGAGAGAGGCCATGCACAGCGGCTCCGAAGTGGCCACGGTGGCGCCGGAGACTTCGTTCCAGGGAGTGATTCTCGCCATGACCGAGCGGCCCATGGGCGGTGCCTGCGTAGTGCGGGCGGATGGCGCGCTCGCTGGCTTCGTCACCGATGGCGACCTGCGGCGCGTGTTGACGCACCACGACGACATCCGCGCGCTACGCGCCGAAGATGTGATGACGCGCATGCCGGTCACCATCGGCCCCGATGCCACGCTGGGCGAAGCTTTGGAACTGATGGAGCGGCGGCCGTCGCAGATTTCGGTGCTGCCGGTGGTAGATGAGGCCGGCCGCGCGCTGGGACTGCTGCGCATCCACGACATTTACTTAGGGCATCCGGACGCGGGGTAGTAGCGGCTGGCGCTCTTGCAGCCGCTTTCGGCCCTAAGGTATTGTAGAAGTGGCATGAGCACGGAAAAGAGAGCACGCCTCAATGAGATCGTTTCGGTCGATCAAGACTTGATGCACGGTACTCCATGCTTTCGCGGAACCCGTGTTCCGGTTCATCTTCTACTCGACGATCTGAAGAGTGGCTGCACCATCGATGAGTTTTTGGCTGGGTGCCCGACGGTCTCGCGGGAGTTCGTTGAGGGATACCTTGAACTGGCGCAAGATCTGGTCACCGAATGCGTCGTATCCTAGTCGACGAGTGCATCAACCCTCGTTTGGCTCCACAAGTCCGATCCAGCCTGTCGCAATCTTCCGTGGATACGGTCAGAGACTTAGGATGGTCGGGCCAAAGGGACCACGTTCTTATCACGGGAATCGAAGGCCGTTATGATGTCTTCCTGACCATCGACAAGGGTTTCGAGTTTCAGCACGATCTCAAGAAGCTATCATTCGGGATTATCGTGCTGACGACAGCCAACAACCAGATGCCCTCCTACGAGAGGTTGCTGGATGAGTTGGTTAGGCAGATCCAACACGTGAGTCCAGGACAATTGGTTCACGTGATCGACCCTGATTGCGCGCAAGACCCGGCATGATATTCTCGGAGTAACGGCGAGGGGATGAATTTCCCGAAGGCACTGGCGTTGCTCGGTTGCGGCCTGACGTTGGCCGGTGTGCTGTACGCTTTCCAGCGCCCGTTCCGGCAATTCAACGGCGTCGAATACCGCATCGGCGAAATTCCCCTGCCGGACGACTATCGGGAAAGGACCGAGTGGGCCTTCGCGCGGCTCATGTATCCGCCGGGCGCAGGCGGCATCAACGGCTACCAATATCGCGACCTCGACTGGCACGTGGGAGTCTCCTTGTGGACTCAGGATTTCCCGCGCGCCGACCGGCACTTTTCGCTGGCTGTGCGGCGCCTCACGCGGCTCGACGTGCGCTCCGCGGAGCAGTGCGTGAACCTCGACGAGGGCGATGCCTACGATTGGCCGTGGCTCTACGCGGTGCAGGTGGGTGAATGGGGCCTCACGCGCGACCAGACGCAGGCGCTGCGCGAATACCTGCTGCGCGGCGGCTTTTTCATGGCCGACGATTTCCACGGCAGGTTCGAATGGAACGTTTTCGAGAAAGCCATCAGGCAGGTGTTTCCGGACCGCGAAATCCGCGAGGTGGCCGACGACGACCCGATCTTCCACACGGTCTACGATCTGAGCACGCGCGCGCAGATTCCCGGCTGGTCGTGGCGCCGCCAGGGATTCAAAACCCCGCGGTATCCCGAGGGCGATGATGGCAAGGGCGCTCACTGGCGCGCGATTTACGACGACAAGGGCCGCGTGATGGTGGCCATTTCGTACAACTCCGACATCGGCGATTCGTGGGAGTGGGCCGACGACGCCCGGTATCCGGAGAAGTTCTCCGACCAGTCGATTCGCATGGGCGTCGACTAC
>JBEKQS010000078.1:0-20126 GCA_049519475.1 Bryobacteraceae bacterium
TGTCCTTCAACCTGAAAGAGTTCTGGAAATACGAGGAGCCCGCCAGCACCGGCCGGTGATCGCTGCGCGGGCGGCAGCGAAGTCTTGTGACTCAGACCTGGTCGTTGGTTAAAATCGACGCGGAAACCTCATCCACGCTGGGAGACTCGGTGTACAACAGGAGCATCGGCTTGTTGGGGCGCAGGCACGCGATGTAGGCAGCGATCTGCGACGCACGGGCGCGAAATAGCACCTCCCCGGTCGCCGCATCAAACGCCGGACGATAATCGCTGATGTCTTCCTCCTGGAAAATGATCCGCCCGCTCTTGATCTGGTTGCCGTAGTAAGCGGAGCCAAACAACTGGATCTCGGCACGGGTGTCGGAGTTCGGCGGCGTAACGAGATGCGCCAGTATCCCGTTGCTCACCATAACTTCCTTGATGAGGAGCCCGTGCACGACGGACCGGGGATCACGCTGTTGGATCTCCGATATCTTCCGAGCGAAGAACTCGTTGGGGGTCTCGGACTTCATGGTTCGCCTCCTGTGTGGCTTGGTCCGACGCTGGCCTGACTAGCGAACGCCAGACCGCGTCCGCTTCGGCGGTTTGGTGTCGCCGTTGCAGAGAGCCTCGCCGAGCGCGCGCTGCGAGGAGCGTCGGAACTTGGGGTCGGGGTTGTTCCGGCCGATTCGGTCATCTATTTAACTCGTTTTCGCTTTTGGGTCGAAACGTCGACTATGAACACTCGGGCCTTAGGCGAGGTCTGATCCCAGAGAATAACGTTGACGCTGAGGCCGAATTCCCTACCAGCCGCGGCCCCCTGAATGACGGAAGCTTGGGTCGGCTTCTTGCTTTCCGGAGTTAAGATCCAACAGTTGTCGTTGCCATAGAAAAGCTGCTCTTCCATGAGGGCAATCGTGACTTTGTAGATCGGGTTATTCGCGGCGACCCGGTTCTTGCCGATTTGCCATCTGACAAGGTCGCCGCCCCTCGCTGTGATAGTGTTCACAATCTGGGGGGGCTTCCCGGTTTCCGTATCTACCGAGAACCCGATTTCTCCATTCGCTTCGATATTGATGGTTACCGTATTGCGGGTTGGATCAGTCTGCATCGCACTCTCCTAAGCAGTTAGTTACTTTCCGGCGCAAAATTGCGACATTCGTGACTACAAGGGCCCGTGATCTTCAATTCAATCCGCGTTGATGGGCGTTAGGGCCGTCCCCTTACTGCCGCCCGCTGTATCTCTCGTACAACCGCACCTGCTTGTTGGACAAGGTGATCTCCTTGCCGTTGATGAACAGGTGCCGGATCTGGGTCCGTATGTCCATTGGATCGCCGTCGGTGATCAGCAGATCGGCGTATTTGCCTTTTTCCACCGATCCTAACTTATCGCCCGCGCCCCAAATCTCCGCCGGGTTGATGGTGAGGGCTTTCAGCGCTTCGTCGTGAGGCAGTCCGTATGCTACCGCGGTCGCCGCCTGATACGGCAGGTCGCGGACGAACTCGTTGGTGAAGGTGCCCAGGGCGAATTTCACTCCGGCCTTGTACGCTTCAAACGGCTGCGTGAATGCCTGGTCGTATTCGGCATCCTCGTTGTCCGGCAAGGCCAATACGCGCCCCAGAATCACGGGGATGTTCTTGGCTTTGAGTTCCGGCCCGGCCTTGGCGATCTCACGCGGCTGCAGAATCACGATCTTGACGTTCTGCTTTTCGGCCCACGCGATGGCGTCGTGAATGGTGTTGGCGCGCGCCGCCGATACCGCCAGCGGCATCTTGCCTTCGAGCACCGGAATCATGGCGTCGAACTTCAGGTCGGGGTGAAAATCGGGCAGGTGCGCGGCTTTGGCTTTCTGATATTTGCGCGCATCTTCGAAGAAGGTGTTGAGCTTGGCGATCTGGTCCAGGACGGCACGTTGCGCGTTGCCGGCCGCTCCCACAGCGCCCGGGAGCAGGTCCTGCATATCCGCCGGCATTCCGCCCCCGCCGCGCCCTCCGCGGCCGCCCGCGCTCGGAAAGTTCAGGCACATGGCCACTGATCGGTTGATCTCCATCTCCTCCCAGGTCCAGCCGTCGGTATGGAGGAGCGCGGCCTGGCCCGAAATCAACTGGCCGCCACCCCCGCCGCGTCCGCCCAGCGAGGGAAGAGTGACCGCCCCGGTGATGCCGTTTACACGCACCACGCCGAAATGTTCGCTGTCCGGGTTGACCGCCGACAAGGCGCGCAGTTGCGGCATGAAGTCGCCGATCTCGCCCGTGTCGACGGTTTCACGGATGGATTCAATCTCTTCGAGCCCCAGGTCGGTCGCCGAATCGATCATCCCCGGATACACGCGCAGGCCCTTGACGTCCAGCACCATGGCGCCCTTGGGGGCCACAATCTTGGCTCCCATATCGAGAATCTTGCCATCCTGAATCAATAACGAGATGCCCTTGATGGGGGCGCTGTTGACCGGATAAACATCTGCATTCTGGATCAGGACGACATCGCCCGCCGCAAAAGCGGCTACCGCGCTCGCCATCAGAATTCCCAGGAGTTTCATTGGTTCGGCCTCCTCACAGGCGGCGTTCTTTGCTGGCTCGCCTTCTCTTTATCGATGAGCCTTTTCTTCTCGGCTTCTTTGGCGGCCTGCGCGACCAGTTCCTTGTCGCGGTCGAAGTAAACCGTTCCGTCGATCAGCACCTTCTGCACTTTGGCGAAATCTGAAAGCGGGAAGCTGTCGTAAAGCACCAGGTCGGCGTCTTTGCCCACTTCGATCGAGCCCACGGTCTTATCGATTCCCAACTGCTTGGCCGGGTTCAGCGTGACCATGGCCAGCGCCTCGGTTTCGGTGGCGCCGCCATATTTCATGGCCTTGCCGGCTTCGCTGTTCAGGTGGCGCATCAGTTCGGCGTCGTCGCTGTTCAGGCTGACCACGATGCCCTTTCTCATCATCAGGGTCGCGTTGAACGGAATCGCGTCGATGGCTTCGATTTTGTATGCCCACCAGTCGCTGAACGTCGACGCGCCGGCGCCATGCGCCGCAATTTCTTTGGCCACTTTGTAGCCTTCCAGAACGTGCTGGAACGTGCGGACCTTGAAGCCCACATCGTCCGCCACGCGGATCATCATGAGGATCTCATCGGCGCGATAGCAGTGCACGTGCACGTAGCGTTTGTTCTCCAGCACTTCTTTGAGTGCCTGCAGTTTGAGGTCGACGCGCGGGGCCAGGGGATGTTCGCCGCGCGCCACTTGGGCGTCGTAGGCGTCCCATTCGGCTTTGTACACCTTGGCATCGTTGAACGCCTCGCGGATCACATCCTCCACGCCCATGCGGGTCGCGGGATAGCGCGCCACCGGAGTCGTGCCGGTGCCGCGCCCGCCCTGCGGATTGCCCGAGCGCTTCGGGTTTTCGCCCAACGCGAACTTGATGCCCGGCGTAGCTCCCGCGAAAATCATTTCCTGCGCGCTCTTGCCCCACCGCATCTTGAGAGGCAGCGTCTGCCCGCCGATAGCGTTGGCCGAACCATGTAGGATGTTGGCGGTGGTCACGCCGCCCGCCAGCGCGCGGTAGATGGCGATGTCGTCCGGGTTGATGATGTCCCGGATGTTCACCATCGAGGAAACCGAAACACTGCCTTCGTTGATGCCGCCGTCGCCGGCGATGTGCGAGTGGCAATCGATGATCCCGGGGATCAGGTACTGCCCGCCGGCGTCGATCACCGTGGCGCCCTGCGGCACCATCACCTTCTCGCCCACTTCGGCGATCTTGCCATCCTTCACCACCACCGAACCCTTGAACGCGCCCTTGCTGCTCACCGTCATGACGGTGGCGTTCTGAATGACGATGGTCTCCGCGCACAGCGGAGCGAATGCCACCAGGACTGCCAGTAATGTCTTTTTCATCGGTTTCCTCCCGGCCCCGGATCGTCGGTGGCCGCGCCACCGCGGCCGCCCGGCGCGGCGGTCTCCGCCGGCGTGTACTTCTTTCCGTCCACGAACACCATCACCACGGTGGTGCGGTCGTCGAAAATATCTCCCTTGGTCAGCACCAGGTTGGCGATCTTACCCTTCTCGATGCTGCCCACGCGATCCGCCACGCCGTAGATTTCGGCGGGCGAGAGCGTCAGCGCGCGCAGCGCGTCTTCCCGCGACAGCCCTTTGTCGATGGCCTTTTTCACGGCCCGCTGGAAATCGCGCGGCGCATCCAGTCCGTCGGAGTAGAGGGCGAACTTGATGCCGGCTTTCTGGAGCACCGCCGGCGCCGTGGGGGCCTTGTCGCGCTCTTCCAGAACGCGCAGCGTATCCGTATCCTCGGCGTCCGGCGAGCGCGCCGGAGCCGTGGGCCACTTCAAGCTCAGCAGCACGGTGGCATTGGCCTTCTTTAAGAGATCGGCCGCTTCCGGCAGATAGGCGTCGCGCGCGCCGTAGAGAATCATCGGCTGCCTCAACTCGGCGCCGAACCGCAGCATGCGGTCGATCTCCACCAGGCGATTGGCCGGAAGCAGAATCCGCTTGGAGGCCAGCACGCCTTCGAGCGCCCGGTCATATTCCGGCCTCTGCATGCCGCGCGGGTCCTTGGCATAGGCTTCCTTCACCAGCCGGTAGTGATCGGCATCCAGATAGATTTGCCGGACGTAGGAGATGATGCCCATCAGCGAGCTGGGAAATCCGCCGCCACCACCTCCGCCTCCGAAACCGCCGCCGCGGCCCATCGCGATGTACTGCCCGGCGGCCGGAACCAGAATCATTTCCGCGGCCTTCTCGCCCGAAACCAAATCGATGATGGAGCCCTGCCCGCCGAAGATGCCGCGTGTCGGGAACGTCACCGCGGTGGTGAACCCGGCGCCGCGAACCGTCTCGACACGCCGGTCGCCGGCCTGGATTTCATCCGCCGCCAGAAGCCAACTGGTGGTCTGCGGCCGGTCTTCCGGTCCCATGGACCGTTCCGCGGGAGCCGCCGGAGCGGCTGGCGTCGCCGGCGTCGCAGTAGCGCCGCGCCCGCCGCGTCCGCCGCCTGTGGCAGCCGCCGCCGGTGCTGCGCCCGCAATTCCTACGGTGCTCAGTCCATCGATCAAGCCCGGATAGACGGTCATGCCTTCCCCGTCCACCACCCAGGCATCGGCCGGAACCGTCACATTCTCACCGACGGCTTCGATCAATCCGCCGCGCACGATCACCGTGCCCTTGGCGATCACCGGCCCGCTCACCGTCACAATTTTTGCATTGCGGATCGCGACGGTCGAGGGCACCTCGGCGATGGCGGATGCGCACAACACAAGCAACGCGCTCAATAGTAGTTTCTTCATAAGGCAATCCCGGTATTATATAGCCTTTGGAGTGTAGCGGGAAATGGCGCAAGGTGTCCGCCATCAGCCCCTGAGCTCGTCCTCAACGCGGAGGCGCGGCCAAGCCGCAAAGGTGGGACAGACGATCGGTTTTGGTCGTCTGTCCAGCGCTCGCAAGAGTGGGATAGACGTTCGGTCTTTGTCGTCCTGTCCAGCCCCCGTGCTTCAGCGAAGCATAACAGGCCACGAAAACGATGGCCTGTCCCACTTAACTGAACAGTATTTGTTAGCCCGCCGCACGAGCGTGGGCGCCACCTCCTCGGCCACGTGTGAGAAGTGTTCCTTAACTACTCGCCGCCGGCACTCCGGCCGCCGCGTGTCCCAACGCATGAGTTCCATGCGTTATGGCAGCTCCGGCCCTGAGTGCCGCGGCGACGGCGACCGTCTCGGCGATCTCCTGCTCGGTAGCTCCCGTTTCTCGCGCCTTTTTCGAGTGAATCTCAATGCAATAGGGGCACTGCGTCGTCAAGGCAACAGCCACAGCCATCAGTTCCTTGTACTTGGCCGGAATGGCTCCAGCCGCCATAGCAGCTTTGTCAAAGGCCCAAAACGCCTTGACGGCATCCGGTGCATTGGCCTCGAGGTTCTTCAGCTTACTCAGATTCTTCATGTCGTACATGGCTACCCCTCCCGTAACAGAATAACCCTTCGGTGAGAAAACGTGCAGGCGCAGCGAACCGCTTAGAGTTAGGACGGTCAGGACTCCGCTTGCGCGGAGAGAGCAAATGGTTCCAAAATGGTTCCGTGAACATCACTGTCAAGAATATTCCCGCATCGATCTACCGGGTGATGAAGGACGGGTTTAGTGCTCTCGCGGGCAAGGCTGGTCTGAAGAGGTTCCCGTCGAAATGGGACCCGGACAACGCGGACACCGGGGCGAAATAGTTTTTCTGGCTTGCGTCTACTACCTCTGCTCACTTTCCGGCCCAGAGCGCTGTTCCAACCATTCCTCGTGGCACGCCGTTCCCGTCGTACACTGTGATCCGCAGCTCGCTATGCGGCGGGAGGGATCTCAATCTCGCGGGCCAAGCTCATGGGCGGTGGTGTGGGCTCGCCGAACTCGCGGAGCGTCTGGAGGTGGCCCTGGATCGCTTCCCGGATATTTCGCTCGGTCTCCTCAAGGGTCGTTCCGGTCGTGATGCACCCTGGCAGATCGGGAACGTAAGCAGCCCAATTGTTCTCGGCGCGCTCAAAAATGACGGCGTATCTTTGGCTCATGGCTTTGTCTCCAACCCGGAAGCCTTTAGAATCGACTTCGGCGTTCCCGTGGGTAGGTCATCTCCGGGATGACCTGGAATGGTGACGACGTTTGGTTTCGTCCCGTGCTTATAGTGCTTATGACTACCTGTCGTCCGAACGTGCCGCCAACCATCGGCCTCGACCAGCCGCACCAAATCTCGAACCTTCACCAGCTTTCATTGTAAACTCGCCCACCACCGCCCCGCGCCAAGGTTACCCTCGTCCGCTTTATACTGGGATTTGCCCATCCTCCCACGCGTTCGCTATCGCGATGCCGGCGTCGATATCGACGAGGCCGATCGCGCGCTGTCGTCCATTAAGAAGCTGGCCCGGCAGACTTTCACCCGCGGCGTGCTCACCGACATCGGCTCGTTCGGCGCCGCGTACAAGCTGACGGGCTTTCGCAAGCCCGTGCTGGTCAGCTCGGCCGATGGCGTCGGCACCAAGCTCAAGGTGGCATTCCTCACCGGCCGCCACGACACCGTGGGTGAGGACCTGGTCAACCACTGCGTCAACGATATCGCCGTGCAGGGCGCCGTGCCGCTGTTCTTCCTGGATTATTTCGCCGTGGGCAAACTGCGGGCCGAAGTGGCCGCCGAGGTCGTCGCGGGAATCGCGCGCGGTTGCCGGCAAAACGGCTGCGCGCTGATCGGCGGCGAGACAGCCGAAATGCCCGGCCTGTATGCGGAGTCTGAATATGACCTGGCGGGCTTCATTGTGGGCGCCGCCGAACAGTCGCAACTGATCACCGGCCGCCACGTTCGGGTTGGCGATATTCTGCTCGCGCTACCCTCGACCGGCCTGCACACCAACGGCTACTCGCTGGCGCGCAAACTGCTTTTCGAAACCGCCGGGTACGGCCCCAAGACGCTATTGCCGGAAGTGGGCTCGACCGTGGGGGATGCGCTGCTGGCGGTTCACCGCAGCTACCTGAAACCTATCCGCGCCCTGTTGGCCGCGGGCCTGTTGCGCGGCGCGGCTCACATCACCGGCGGCGGCATCACCGACAACACGCCGCGGGTTCTTCCCAAGGGCCTGGCCGCGGCCATCGACACCGGCGCCTGGCGCATTCCACCGATTTTCGAAGTGCTGCGCGCCGTCGGTAACATCCCGCTGGACGATTACCGGCGCACGTTCAACCTGGGCGTGGGGATGATCTTCTTAGTCCCGGCGCGCTCCGCGGGCAAAGCGGAAATGGTGCTGCGCAAACTCGGCGAATCGCCATTTTGCATCGGCCAGGTGGCGGAACACAAGCGCGGGCGGCCACGCGTGGAGTACCGATGAAGCGGCTCGGCATTCTGATCTCCGGACGCGGCTCGAACTTTGAAGCCATCGCGAGAAACATCGCCGCAGGTTCCATTCCGGCCGGGATTGCCGTGGTGATCGCCAACCGCCCGGAGGCGCGCGGCCTCGAAACCGCTCTGCGCCTCGGCTTGAACGGCGTCTGTATTCCGTCGAAGGGTCTCGACCGCGAGATCTACGATCGCATGCTGCTGGAGGAACTGGGCAGGAATGCGGTGGACCTGGTCTGCCTGGCCGGCTACATGCGCCTGCTCAGCGCTACTTTCATTCGCCAGTATCCCAACCGCATCCTGAATATCCACCCGTCGCTGCTGCCGTCCTTTCCGGGCCTGGACGCACAGCACCAGGCGCTCGATCACGGAGTCAAGATCAGCGGCTGCACCGTACACTTCGTGGATGAGGGGTTGGACGCCGGCCCCATCATTCTGCAATCCCCCGTGGAGGTGCTGGACGGCGATACCGCCGAAACGCTCTCGGCCCGCATTTTGCGCGAAGAGCACCGGATCTATTCGGAAGCCATCCGGCTGGTGCTCGCCGGTAACTACCGGATGGAAGGCCGCCGCGTCATGCTGACTTGAGGCCGTCGCCGGGCCGCTGCTCGCGCATGGCCAGGAATTGGGAGAGCTTCATGGGCGGACCGGGGCCGATAACCATCTGCCGCTCCACGGCCCGCTGGTACTGGCGCAGAATGTCCAGCCGGCGCCGCCGATCCAGTTGGCAGCTTTCCATATCCATCAGGATTTCCATTTCCCAGGGCTGGAAAGAATTGCGGGCGATGACGCCGCGCATCACTTCGCCCATGAGCCGTTTGAAGCGATTGAGCATCAGCTCGAGCTCGACCAGATCGTCTTCCGCCATTCTGACCTGGATATCGGCGGCACGGAGGAAAAGGATTAGCCCGAGCCAACCGACCCGGACCCGGGTCAAAAAAATCCCCCGGGAGGCTCAGTCCCGGGGGAGAAAGGAGTCGAACTGACGGCAAATTTACCGGCGTCCGCCGAATCCGCCCATGCGCATCCCGCCGCCGACAGTAGCGCGCATGGCGGATGCGGTGCTCATCGACGCGCGCGAAGCGGAACTGGCCACCCGCGCCGTGGAAGCTAACACTCCGGGCCGCACAAAATAGCGCACCGGCGGATAGTAGTTCCAATAGGCCGGCGAGTAGAAGCCGAAGCCGAACGGGCTATAGAAAAAGCCATTCCCGGGCACGAAGGCCCACGAGCTAAACCACGGGTTCCAATACCAGCCCGTGCCATACCACCAGCCGGGGTTGCCCGTCACAATCGTCTGCACCGAGGATTGGTTGGCTTCCGCCAGGTATTCGGAGCGCACGTCGCTCCACTGGTAGAGGCTGTCTACGTTATTACGATCGAAGTTGCCGGGCTTCTGCCCGGTGGCGGCAGCCAGCGTCAGTTCCTTGCCCTTGCCGATTTCCGTGGTGCGGTCGTCTCGAAAGACCTCCGCTTTGCCGTCATACACCGCCACCATGGCCGGCTCGGCGGTGAATTTGTAGACGCCGTTCTTCTGAATCTGAACATCGGTTCCATGGTCGGAAATCACCAGATGATTCCCCGGCAGAACCTGGTCCGCCTCTACCATGGCTTCGCCGCGGATCAGTTCCACGCGGGTATCGATCAGCGAGGGCGATACCATCCTAACCCCACTTTGATCGGCCAACCGCAGAAACACGCCCGGCGTGAGCAGCATTTCCACCTTGCCCTGACCCGTCTCGAGCATTTGCCCCGGCTGGACCTCCGTCGATCCCATAGCTTGCGCTCCAACCGACTGGCCGTCCAAGGTGACCTGACCCTCGATGTAGTTCACGGTACCGGGTCGTGCCGTGGCCCCGTACGCCGCCAAAGCCCCCGCGGCGAGTCCGATTCCAATCGTTCGGAAAGTCGTTTTCCATATTGTAAACATATGATTTGAAATCTCCTTTCCTACTGAGTTAGATCCCGCGGAGGTCTATTGGGTTGCGAATGGGGGACAGTCTTTACAAAACAACACGAAGCCGCGGCCTTGGTGGTGCCACACATCGCCAATGACAAGCCAGGAAGCCCCTCCCACAAAAAAAGCCGCGCTGCCCGGTTGCCCGGGGAACGCGGCTGTAAGTCGCCGGAGAAAGGTGCGGCTTAGTAATCCATCTCGGGGCCGTGACCGCCGGGACCGGCCGGGGCCGACTTCTTCTCGGGAATTTCGGCCACCATGGCTTCCGTGGTCAACATCAGGGAGGCGATCGACGACGCGTTCTGCAGCGCCGAACGGGTTACCTTGGTGGGGTCGATGACGCCAGTCGAGACCAGGTCTTCGTAGTTGTCGGTTTGGGCGTTGTAGCCGAAGTTCGGGTTGGCGTGCTCGCGGATCTTGTCGACCACGATGGCGCCTTCCGTGCCGGAGTTCGCCACAATCTGGCGCAGCGGCTCTTCGCAGGCGCGCTTCACGATGGTGACACCGATCTGCTCGTCGCCATCCAGCTTGAGGTGGGCCAGGGCCTTGGACGCGCGCAGCAGAGCTACGCCGCCGCCGGGCACAATGCCTTCCTCAACCGCGGCGCGGGTGGCATGCAGGGCATCTTCCACACGAGCCTTCTTTTCCTTCATTTCGGTTTCGGTGGCCGCGCCGACCTTGATTACCGCGACGCCGCCGGCCAGCTTGGCCAGGCGTTCCTGCAACTTCTCGCGGTCGTAATCGGAAGTGGTCTCATCGATCTGGGCGCGCAACTGCTTGATGCGGCCTTCGATGGCCTTCTGCGATCCGCCGCCGTCCACGATGGTGGTGTTGTCCTTGTCCACCGTGACGCGCTTGGCGCGGCCCAGATCTTCCAGCTTGACGCTTTCCAGCTTCACGCCGATGTCTTCCGTGATGGCCTTGCCGCCGGTCAGGGTGGCGATGTCTTCCAACATGGCCTTGCGGCGGTCGCCGAAGCCCGGAGCCTTGACGGCGCAGGCGTTCAGGGTGCCGCGCAGCTTGTTGACCACCAGGGTGGCCAGCGCTTCGCCTTCCACTTCCTCGGCGATGATCAGCAGCGGCTTGCCGGCGCGCGCGATCTGCTCGAGCAGCGGCAGCAGGTCCTTCATGTTGCTGATTTTCTTTTCGTGAATGAGGATATAGGGATCTTCAATGACCGCTTCCATGCGGTCGGGGTCGGTCACGAAATAGGGGGAGAGATAACCGCGGTCGAACTGCATGCCATCCACGGTATCTAGTTCCGTCGACATGGTGCGCGACTCTTCCACGGTGATGACGCCGTCCTTGCCCACCTTCTTCATGGCGTCGGCGATGATTTCTCCGATGTGCTTGTCGCTGTTGGCGGAGATGGTGCCGACCTGCGCGATCATGTCGCCGGACACGGGCTTGGAGAGCTTTTTGACTTCTTCGGTGGCCACTTCCACGGCCTTTTCGATGCCGCGCTTGAGGGCCATGGGGTTGGCGCCGGCCGCGACGGCCTTCACGCCTTCGCGGTAGATGGCCTGGGCCAGAATGGTCGCCGTAGTGGTGCCGTCGCCGGCCACGTCACTGGTCTTGGAGGCCACTTCGCGCACCATCTGTGCGCCCATGTTCTCCAGCGGATCTTTGAGATCGATTTCCTTGGCGACGGTGACGCCGTCTTTGGTGATGGTGGGACCGCCGAACTTTTTCTCGAGGACCACATTGCGGCCCTTGGGACCGAGGGTAACCTTCACCGCATCGGCGAGCTGGTTGACGCCACGCAGGATCGCCTGGCGGCATGCTTCTGAGTATATAATCTGTTTCGCCATTTCGTTTTTTCTCGACTTTCCTTAGGACGCCTTCTGCGCCGATTTCGGCTGGGCATCCAGAATCCCGAGGACTTCGTCCTCACGCATAATCAGAAACTCATCGCCATCCAGCTTGATATCGCTGCCGGAGTATTTGCCGAACAGAATCTTGTCGCCCACGGCGACGTCCAGCGCGATTATCTTGCCGTCTTCCAGGCGCTTGCCCTTGCCCACTGCCACCACTTCGCCCTCCTGGGGCTTTTCCTTCGCGGTATCGGGGATATACAGGCCGCCTTGCATTTGTTCCTGCGACTCGATCCGTTTGACCACAATGCGATCATAGAGCGGACGTATTTTCATTGATCGTCTACCTCCCTGGTAAGAAATAATTTGGATATTCCGAGTTTCGTTTCGGGTGAGCCCCGTGGCTTCCCTCGAAACTCTAAGATAATATTAGCACACTCGACTCAAGAGTGACAAGCTTTGCCTGTAACTAATTGTTAATAATAACACTTACAGGAATCGACAATAGTTGGTCAACTGCTGGGTTCCTGCCCTCCGGGCACCGATTCGAAGATTCCGTGCTCGCGATTCTTACGCACCGAGCGCCAGGGGAAGCAGCGGCCGTTCATGGCCACGTAGACGCCCGGGTCGAGGGTCTGGACGAAGGCCAGCGCGGTGCCGAGATTGAATAAACCATCGGAGCTGCCGAACTGGTAGGGGACCATGGCGCCGGTGAGGACGATGGTCTTGCCGCGGATGCCGCGGCCCAGCACGGCGGCGGTGTGCTCCATGGAATCGGTGCCGTGGGTGATCACGATGCGCGTGGCGGCGGCGGCTTCACAACGCTCCAGAATGAGTTGGCGGCCGGCGTCGGTCATCTGCAGGCTGTCGATCATCATGAGGGTTTCGATGGCCAGGTCGAGGCGGCAGCGGCCGAGCTTGAGCATGTCGGCGATGTGAGTCTGCTTGAAAAACAACTCGCCGGTGAGCTCGTTGTACTGCTTGTCGAAGGTGCCGCCAGTGACGAAAATCTGGATGCGTTGCTGGTTCATGCGGTGTGGAGAGATGGCCACACTGTACTATCGTGGCACAAATCGCGGTCGGTGCAAGCGCGCTATAGTGAAATTAATCCTATGAGAGGAATGCGCTGGCTCCTGCTGGTAGTGATTGCCGCCGTCCTCTACGGCGTAGGCTTCACCTACCTGACCAAAAAAAAAGCGATCCAGTCTCAAGTGCTGCCCACGCCGCAGCCGCTGCCGCCGGAGATCGCCGGGACCTCCCAGCGACCCATCTGGATCCAGAAGGACCAGAACACTGGTTGCACCACGGTCAAAATCCTCGCCGACACCATGAGCGAACAGAAGGACTCCGGGCGCGACGATCTGCAAGGCGCCAAGCTGTACATCTACCATAAGTGCGAAGAGAAGTACGACGTGGTGGAAAGCGCCGCGGCGAGCTTCTATCCTTCGGATAAGCGGCTCTATTCCGAGGGCGAAGTGCGCATTTCGCTGGGTGAGCGGGCGGACAGTGAAACACCTGCGTCGCTGGCCGAAATCACCACTTCGGGGGTTACCTTCGACACTGAAACCGGACACGCGGACACGGAACGGCCCACCCAATACGTTTTCAAGAATGGCACCGGAGAATCCAGGGGCGCCACCTACGATCCGCCGAGCCGCGAGCTCTTCATGAAGAACGACGTGAAGATCGATTGGAAGGCGGCCACGCCCGAGGCCAAGGAGCTGCACATCGAAGCTCCCAGCTTGTATTACCACGAGGCGTCACAGCAGATCGACATGCTGCCGAACGGGAAGCTGACGCGGGACGGAGCGACCTTTGAAGGCGACACCCCGGTGATCCACTTGCAAGACGACGGCCGGGGCCACCGGACCATTAAAGAAGTGGATGCGAGCAAGGCTCGCGGAACGGAAGTGCAGCCGAACCGCAAGCTGGACTATTCGGCCGATCGGGTGTGGGTGGACTACAACGAGAAGGGCAAGGTTAAGAAGATCGCGGGCGAAGGCAATTCGCGGGTGGTTTCGACGGCCGAGTATTCCGAAACCACCGCGGCGGCCAACCGGGTGGACCTTTACTTCGACCCGGGCCCGAAAGACAGCGTGCTCACTAGCGCGGTTTGCAACCAGCACGCGGTAGTCACTTCCAAACCGATCGCGGCGCCGGGACATGAGCCCTCCGAGACGCACATCATGCGGAGCGAGTCGATTGAGATGAAGATGCGGCCTGGCGGAAAAGAGATTGAGAGCGTGGTTTCGCGCACTCCGGCGACGCTCGAGTTTCTGCCCAACCTGCCGGCGCAGCACCACCGGATTCTGGAAGGCCGGGAGATGTTCATCGCTTATGCGGCGCAGAGCCGCATCGACAGCTTCAAGGCGAGCGACGTAAAAACTTCCACCGACCCGAACGACGAAGAGCGCAGCCGCAACCGCGCGCAGTCGGTGACGGCCAGCCGGGACATGCTGGCGCACTTCGATCCGCAGTCGAGCAAGCTGGTTTCGATGGAGCAGACCGGCAATTTCACCTACCAGGAAGGCGACCGCAAAGCGCACGCCGCCAAAGCCAGTCTGGACGGGAAGCAGAACATTATTACTCTGGATACGTCGGCGTCCGTGAGCGATTCGACAGGCTCCACGGCGGCCGACCATATCCGCATGGATCAGACCACCGGCGATTTCACGGCGGAAGGCAACGTCAACTCCATCCGCATGCCGGACAAAGACCAGAACAAGAACTCGCAGATGCTCTCTTCCGACACGCCGCTGCACGCCCAGGCGCGCCGCATGGAATACACCAGCCCGCGCCAGGAGGCAGGGAAAAAAGGCGAGGGCCACACGCGCTACCAGGGCAATGCCGCCCTGTGGCAGGGCGCCAACCGCATTGAGGCCGACGTCATCGATATCGATAAAGACAAGCACACGCTCAAGGCCCATGGCAATGTGGTGAGCAATCTCTGGGAGCAGCCCAAGGATGACGAAAAGAAGAAGACCGCTTCGCCGGTTCTCACCAAGGTGCGCGCGCCGGACCTGGTGTACACGGATACCGACCGGCTGGCAGTCTATTCCGGGGGCGTGAAACTGGACCGCACCGGGATGCTGTTACAGTCACGCGAACTGCGGGCGTGGATGGCGGATTCCGGCTCCGATTCGAGCCTGGACCACGCGTTCGCAGATGGCGCCGTAGACATCCTGGGCAGCTCCAACGGCCGCACGTACCACAGCAACTCGGAGCACGCCGAATACTACACGAAGGTGCCTTGCCCGCCGGAGATCGTGCCGGGAATCGGACCGTGCATCGAGTCGAAACTCCTGCTGAACGGAGGCCGCGCGAAGCTGGTTCGAACCATCAAAGGCTCGCCGACCACCATGGAGGGCAGCGAATTGACCTACTGGGCGAACGATGATAGGCTGCTGATGAAAGGCGATCCCCAGGGAATCAATACCCGCATCCCCCCTAAGCGCAAGTAGAGCGCATGAAGACTCTCGAAACCCACGAAATTTCCAAATCGTATCGCGGCCGCCGCGTGGTGGACGACGTGACGGTGCACGTGCAGCAGGGCGAAGTGGTGGGATTGCTGGGGCCGAACGGCGCGGGCAAGACGACCTCGTTCTACATGATCGTGGGACTCATCAGCCCGGATTCGGGGCGCATTTCAGTGGACGGCCAGGATATTACCAGCCTCCCGATGTACCAGCGGGCGCGGCGCGGCATCAGCTATCTTCCGCAAGAAGCCTCGGTCTTCCGCAAGCTCTCCGTGGAAGAAAACCTGATGGCGATTCTGGAAACGCTGGCCATGACCAACCACGAGCGGCGCGAAGCACTGGATCGGCTGATCGATCAACTGGGGCTGGAAAAAGTGCGGCGCAGCCAGGGCTACATGCTGTCGGGCGGCGAGCGGCGGCGGGTGGAGATCGCGCGCTCGCTGGTGATCAGCCCCAGCTTCCTGCTGCTGGACGAGCCGTTCTCGGGCATCGACCCGATCCAGGTGCTGGAACTGCAGCGCATCATTTTCGACCTGAAGCGCGCCGGCATCGGCATACTGGTGACGGACCACAACGTGCGCGAGACGCTCTCGGTGACCGACCGCGCCTACATCATTAACAACGGCCGCATCTTCCGCGCGGGCAGTCCCGAAGCCCTGGGGCGCGATCCGGAAGTGAAACGTATTTATCTCGGCGAATCTTTCGAACTGTAAGGAAACGACGGAGCCGAAAAGTTCGTATGGTAGAACTATGAGGCTCTTTTTTCTTCTGATGGCCGGCGCGGCGGGCGCATTCTGCCAGCCTTTCAGTTTCGGCGTGAAGGCTGGCGTGCCGCTTACGGATTTTCTCACCGCCGCGGAAAGCCAAAACGTCAGTTACGTCACTGCTACCAACCGCTACATCGGCGGTGTGACGGCGGAGTTGCATTTGCCCTTCGGATTGGGAGTGGAGGTGGACGCGCTGTACCGCCATTTGAACTACCAGGAAGACTCGAACATCGTCAACATCGTCAGCGGCAGCACCATCGCGGGCACCACTGCCAGCGACTTCGAGTTTCCGCTGCTGGGAAAGTACCGCTTCCCGATGATTAAGGTGGTGCACCCGTTCGTGGACGCGGGGGTGGCCTTCGATTCGCTGGCGGGCGTGAAGCAGGAGGTAACGACGGTCTTGAACGGCATCATATACAAGTCCGGCATTTCGAATCCAAGCGAATTGCACAACAGCAGCACGCGCGGCTTCGTAATCGGCGGCGGGATTGATATTCACTTCCTGGTGATCCACCTGTTGCCGGAGATCCGCTACACGCGTTGGGGCGCGCAACATTTCTTCGACGTCAACGGCCTGCTGCACAGCAACGTGAATCAGGGAGAGTTTCTGCTGGGGATCACGTTTTAGCGGGATGCTCAAGAAAAACCACTTGAGCCGCCGATAAACCCAGATCAACGCAGATGAGTTAGTGTTTTCAATCCGCGTTCATCGGTGTTCATCGGCGGCCAGCCCTTTTCAAGTGTTGCGAAAAACCTTCTGATAATATGTATCCGATGCCCAGCCCGGACACCGACGAATTCTTCGGTCTTGTCTATACCGAACTGCGCACATATATCAGCAAGGGACCGTTTCGAACCCAGGAGACCCACATGGAGAAAACGATGAAGCGAATTTCAGCGAGCCCGTTGATACGGGCCGCTATCGTCCTGGCAGGTGTTGGGATGGCATGCGGCCAGCAGCCGAAGGCGGCTTCGCCGTCGAAGGCCACCAGGCAGGTCAGCATCATCGACCCGGTTCTTCAGATGGAGGCCTATTCGCTCCAGATCCCCGCGGACTGGATATTTGAAGCAACCATGGTCCCGGGGCCATCTTGCGCTCCGCTGCAGAACGCCGTCTATCGGGCCGTGAGCCCGGACGGAATCACCCAGACGAAATTGTTGCCGGGAGTCAGTTGGTCGTGGGGCCGTACCCCGCAGGCTTTCGCTCCCGCGCAAAAGTCCACCGATTGCCTGGAGTGGGCTAAGGAGGCGCCGGCGGCCGAATTCCTGAAGTATATGATCGGCGTGCTCCAGGTGGAGTACGTCAGGGACCAGCCTGTTCCGGCGCCGGAGATGGCGCAGTTCCAGGAGAAGATCAGGAATAACAACCAGAGTTTCGCCGCCCGGACGCCCCCGGGGCAGCCGGTGTTCACGTCGAAGGGCGACCGCGCAGCCGCCATCGTGCGGTACAAAATCAACAGCACTCCCGTCGAGGAACTGCTGAACGCGACGGTATTATGCAATGACTCGCCCCAGGTCCTCATCCCGAGAGGCTTTGGGCACATCCATACCTGTACCGGTATCGTAATCCGTAGCCGGGCCCGCCAGGGCGGCCTGGAGGCAATGAGGCCCGTGTTCGAGGCCGTCTCAAAATCCGCCGTCCTCAATCAGCAATGGATGCAGAAGTGGACCGCCACCGTGGAAGCGGCCGGAGCGCGCGCCAGGGCTGGTGGCAGGGAGGATGAGGCGCGCTTGCTCAGACTAAATGCCCAGATGACCGCGGCCCATGACGTGCAAATTAAGCAGCAACAGGCAATGCAGGACGTCACCAGACGCGGAACAGACATCGCGATGAAAGGTGCTAATGACGCCATGAATGCCCGATCGGGGATCGCGCACGATTGGGCCGATTATGCGCTCGATCAGCAGAAACGCATGGACCCGAACACCGGCAAAATCACCACGGATTCGAACGCATATTCTTACACCTGGGTCAATGAATTCGGCGAGCGCAAGCAGACCAACGAGATCAACTACAATCCGAATGGCCTGCTCAAAGGTAACTGGACACTGCAAACCAACGTCCGGAATTGAGCGGGTTGCCGGGACTGGCGCCGGCCGCAAGGAGACCCAACATGAACGCGCTTCCCGATTCACGGCCCGCGTTGGAACGCTGGCTCGCGCTGGTAGTCCGCTATTGGGCCGCCAACATGACGCTGATTCACAACCGGGGGCAAAGCTGGCCGGGATTCGGCTACACCGACACTGAGAAGGCGGAGATGCGGTCGATCTCCGAAAAATTCCCCGGCCGCGAATACTTCGCGTGGGTGGGGATAGCCGCAGTGGCCGCAATCGCGTTTTTTGGCGTCATCATGTTCGCCGGGTTCAGTTGCCTGACCTACGCCACCGGCGGCGAGCAGAATATGGCGAATACGCCCGATTCGCTCCTTTATCTGGCGTTCGGCCTGATGCTCGTGACCTGTTTCACCATCGGATTTCCGGCGGCCATGCTGCTGTCCGCGGCGCTGGCGGGCTGGTTGTTCCGGGTTAAAGACCCGGACCTGCCCGATGGCGCGACGACCGCACGCTACTGTTATAAGCTGTGGCTTCAGATTTCACGGATGTCCGCCGTCATGATCGTGATCCTGCTGCCAGTGTGGATCTTCGTCCCCAACGATTCTAAGCTCTGGGTGACGGCACGGCTGGTGGTACCGCTTCTGTCACCCGTGGTCCTGGTTCTAACCGCGGCTTACTACTTTTCCGCCCGGCTGCCACGAAGTGCTGGGAACACCAGGCGCGGCGGCGGTTGAGCGATGTGATTTTGCAATGCTCAGCGCTTCGCGAAGCGCCGCAGGCGGAACATTTCGGTGAGCGAGATGTACAAATTCACAATCCCGATGCCGCTGATGGCGCCGCGCACATAGAGATTGTCGCAATACGGGCGCAGCCGGGAGACGAAGGAGGCAAACTTGTCCCAGCCGTCGGTCCAGGGGAAGATCAGCAGGAAGAAGCCGATCTCCACGCAAAAGGTGACAAATAAAACCCCGCCGGCTTTGTGATACCAGCGATACTCGGGCGGCGGCGGGAGAGTCGCCTCGGCGGTAACCGGAGCCGGGGACGATGGCGGCGGAGTTTCCCCGGGAACCGGGTCGGGCGGCATCATGCGGCGCCCGCCGTTTCAAACAGCTCCATCTGAGAATTGTAATCCACCGGGAACAACGAACGAGCGCGCACCGGCTCAAAGCTGAGGCGATGGAGCGGAGTGGGGCCGAACTCCTGGATGGCGCGGCAGTGCCCGGCGGTGCAGTAACCCTTGTGCGAGGCCAGTCCGTAGGCCGGGAAGACGGCGTCCCAGGCCCGCATGCAGGCATCGCGATACACCTTGGCGATGATGGATGCGGCGGCGATGGCGTGGCAGCGCGCATCGCCCTTGATGAGGGCGCGCTGCGGCAGCGGGAGTTCGATCGAGACGGCGTCCACCAGCAGGAAATCGGGCGCGGGCGCGAGCTGGCTGACGGCCTTCCGCATGGCGAGCCGGGAAGCCTGATAGATGTTGATGGAATCGATGGTGGCGGCGTCGACGGCGGCGATGGCCCAGGCGACGGCGCGCTCGCGGATGCGTTCGGCGAGGATCTCGCGGCGACCGGCTTCGAGCTGCTTGCTATCGTTCAAACCGCGGATGGGGCGGTCCGGCGACAACACCACGGCGGCGGCCACCACGGGGCCGAACAGCGAGCCGCGGCCCACTTCGTCGACGCCCGCCACGGCCTGAAAACCGCGCGCGCGCAACTCACGCTCAAACGTTCCTTCACAACGGAATTTGCCACCCGCCCGGTCGGGCCGCATGGAGTTTGGCCGGCTTATTCGCGCTCTCTGAGACGGGCGGCCTTGCCCTTGAGCGCGCGCAGGTAATAGAGCTTGGCGCGGCGAACGCGGCCGGTGCGTACGACGTCGATGTGATCGACCACTTTGGCGTGTATGGGGAAGATGCGCTCCACGCCATGGCCAAAGCTGACCTTGCGAACGGTGATGGTCTCGCCCAACCCTGTATTATTGCGGGCAATCACGGTGCCTTCAAAGGCCTGGAGCCGTTCCTTGTCGCCTTCCTTGATCTTTACGTGGACCTTAATGGTGTCGCCGGGTCGGAAGGTGGGGACGGCGTCGGCCCGCTTGTTTTTGCTAATGAATTTCGTCAACAACGCGTTCTGCATGGAAATTTCCTTAATCTTCTATCATATACGAAGTCAGCGGTCATGGCAGTGTGTTAACACACTGCCATGACCGCTGACTTCGTATATG
>JBEKQS010000079.1:0-19904 GCA_049519475.1 Bryobacteraceae bacterium
CTCGCCGTGATCATCACCAGTAGTCCGCTGCGCATCTCGTTGGGAGGCGGAGGAACCGATCTGCCATCTTACTACCGCGAACATACCGGATTTGCGATCTCGGCGGCGATCAATAAGTACGTCTATATTACACTGCACGAAACCTTCTCCGAAGAAATCATCGTGAAGTACTCGAAGATGGGGACGGTGCAGACGCCGGAGGAAATCAAACACCCGATCGTGCGGGAGGCGCTGAAGCTGGTAGGAACGGACGAGCATCCGCATCTGGAAATCACCAGCATGTCCGACATACCGGCGGGAACGGGGCTGGGCTCGTCGGGCAGTTTCACCACCGCGCTGCTGCGAGCCCTGCACTGCCTGAAAAAGAACTCGGTGCCGGCGCGGGAGCTGGCGGAACAGGCCTGCCACATCGAGCTGGACATATTGGGAGAGCCCATCGGCAAGCAGGATCAATACATCGCGGCCATCGGCGGCATCACGTGCTTTACGTTCCAGCCGGACGGACACGTCGCGGTGGAACCGCTCCGCCTGGCGCCCGAGACGCTGCACACGCTGGAAGACAATCTGATGTTGTTCTTCACGGGATATACGCGCAGCGCCTCGGAGATACTCAAGGACCAGGATTCGCGCAGCCGCCAGAAGGACCAGGGAATGCTGGACAATCTGCATTTCATCAAGGAGATTGCCTTTGAAAGCAAAGCCGCCATGGAGCGTGGCGACCTGCGCCGGTTCGCGGAGTTGATGCACGTCCACTGGGAGCACAAGAAGAAGCGCACGCAGGGGATGAGTAATTCCCAGATCGACGGTTACTACGAGTTAGGGCGGTCCAACGGCGCGCTGGGAGGAAAGTTGATCGGCGCCGGAGGCGGCGGGTTCCTGATGTTCTATACCGAAGACACGACGCGCCTTCGGCACGTGATGACGCGAGCCGGGCTGCGCGAAGTGCGTTTCCGGTTCGATTTCGCCGGCAGCCAGGTGATTGTGCAGTCGTAGCAAGACGATTCAGATGAAGAATTCACCGCGGAGACGCGGAGGCGCAGAGGACAGGAATCCGATGGGCGGCGATCCACATGATCGCGGATGGGATGCGGATTAGCGCCACTATTCCATGCTGCCAGTCGCAATTCTCGCAGGCGGGTTGGCCACGCGCTTGAGGCCGGTGACGGAAAAGATTCCGAAGGCGTTGATGGAGATCAACGGGGAACCCTTTCTGGCGCACCAGCTCAGACTGCTGGCTTCCCAGGGAGTGAAGCGCGCAACCCTGTGCGTGGGATACCTGGGCGAGATGCTGGAAGCCTATGCCGGCGATGGAAGCCGGTTCGGATTGCAACTGACCTACGCGCCGGACGGACCGCATCTGCGCGGAACGGCGGGCGCCGTGGCGCACGCGCGGCCGTTATTGGGGGAGAGTTTTTTTGTGCTGTATGGAGACTCCTATCTGCCGTGCGACTACGGAGCGGTGGAGCGCGCGTTCGAACGAAGCGGCCAGGCGGGGCTGATGACGGTGTTCCCCAACCAGGACCGGTGGGACTCGAGCAATGTGCGTTTTGAAGGCGGCCGCATCCTCGCCTACAATAAGAAGCTCCGCACACCGGAGATGCGCTACATCGATTACGGGCTCGGCGTTTTCCGCGGCGCGGCGTTTGATGGTGTCCCGGAAACCGGCGCGCACGACCTGGCGGACCTCTACCAGGACCTGCTGGCGCGGGGAGAACTGGCGGGCCTGGAAGTGAAGGAACGTTTTTACGAAACCGGATCGTTCGCGGGAATTCAGGAGCTTTCCGGCTATCTGGCGGGGAATAAGGCGGCTACCGAATGAGCTTTGCGCAGCAGTTTCTTTCCGAGGCAAAAGAGGTGATCGACGGACTCGACCTGGAACAGATCGAGCGGACGGCGGCGCTGCTCGCGGCGACGCGCGCGGCGGGTGGGCGGCTGTTCATTCTGGGCGTGGGAGGAAGCGCGGCCAATGCGTCTCACGCGGTGAACGACTTCCGCAAGATCGCCGGCATGGAAGCGTACGCGCCCACCGATAACGTCTCCGAGCTGACGGCCCGCACCAACGACGAAGGCTGGGCCACGGTATTCGAGAGCTGGCTGCGCGGCAGCCGCTTGCGGAAGGAAGACGCGGTGCTGGTGTTTTCCGTGGGCGGAGGCAACCTGGAGAAAAATGTCAGCCCCAATCTGGTGAAGGCACTCGAATACGCCAAGAGCGTGGGCGCGCGAATTCTTGGGATTGTGGGCCGGGACGGCGGGTTCACGGCACAGGTGGCGGACGCCTGCGTGATTGTGCCGACTGTCAACCCGGTGCACACCACGCCGCACGCCGAAGCCTTTCAGGCGGTGGTCTGGCACCTGTTGGTCTCGCATCCCGACGTGAAGCAGGCGGAAACCAAATGGGAATCGGTCCGCTGAAGAGAGCTGTGTTCCTGGATCGCGACGGAGTCTTGAACGAAGCCGTCATACGGGATGGCAAACCGTATCCGCCGCAAACCGCCGCCGAGGTACGGATTGTGCCGGGCGCACCGGAGGCGTTGCAGCGGCTGAAACAGCGGGGGCTGCCGCTGATCGTGGTGACGAACCAGCCGGATGTGGCGCGCGGAACGCAGACCGCCGAAGCCGTGAATGCGATTGGCGCGCGGCTGCGCCGCGAGTTACCGTTGGACGAGATTCTGGTATGCGCTCACGACGACGGCGACGGCTGCGAGTGCCGCAAGCCCAAGCCGGGGCTGATGCTGGAAGGGGCCGCGCGTTTCGGCGCGGACCTGGCCCGCAGCTTTCTGATCGGCGACCGCTGGCGCGATATTGAAGCCGGACAGGCGGCCGGCTGCCGGACGGTGTGGATCGACCGCGGATACCGCGAGCGGGGACCGGCGCAGCCGCCCGATGCGCGAGTGAGTTCGCTGGGCGAAGCGGTGGAGTGGATCGTCAAACAGATCGATTTGGAAGAAGATGGAACCCAATAGCAAGGTGAAGGTCGGCTTGGTCGGAGCCGGATATGTCGCGGCGCACCACGCCAGGGCGCTGCGCAGTTTGCCATACGTCGAAATCGTGGGCATTGCGGATCCGGATGCGGAGCGCGCGCGGAAGCTGGCGGAGCAGTTCTCGATCCCGCACGTTTACGCGTCGCTGCAGGCAATGGCGGAGGCGCGGCCGGACGTGATTCACGTCCTGACGCCTCCGGCGACGCACGCGGCGCTGGTGCTGGAAGCGCTCGACATGGGATGCCACGTGTTGGTGGAGAAGCCCATGGCGGAAACCGCAGCCGATTGCGACCGCATGATCGAACGGGCGCGCGAGAAGGGCCTGGTGCTCTCGGTGAATCATTCGGCGCGCATGGATCCCATCGTGCTGCGCGCGCTGGAATTGCTGCGCAGCGGAGCCCTGGGTGAGATCACCGGCGTCGAGTTCCTGCGCAGTTCCGACTACGCGGCATATTCCGGCGGTCCGGCGATCCCGCCGCAATTCCGCAACGGCTCGTATCCGTTCCAGGATCTGGGTGTGCACGGATTGTACTTGCTGGAGGCGTTTCTGGGCCCCATCCGCAACGCCGAGACGAGGTACTATGCCAGCGGACTGGGCGACCCCAACCTGGTCTTCGACGAGTGGCGCACGCTGGTGGAATGCGAGAAGGGCACCGGGCAGATGTACATTTCCTGGAATGTGCGGCCCATTCAAAACGAACTTGTGGTGGAGTGCACGCGCGGCGTGATGCTGGTGGATTGCTACCTGCAGACGCTCTCCGTGCGCAAGGTCTACCCGGCTCCCAAGCCCGTGCAGCGCATTCTGGGGGCGGGGTTGAATTCGCTCGCGATGCTGTGGGACGTGACAATCAACACGATCCGCTTCGCCACCAAGCGGCTGTTGCCTTCGCCCGGCATCGTGGTTTCGGTGGTGAAGTTCCACGAGGCGCTGCGGAAAAAGGAAGCGCCACCGGTTCCGGCCGAGGAAGGGCGGCGCATCATCGCTCTGCTGGAGGACGTCTCGCGGAGAGCCGATGCCGATAAGTTGCGCTTTCTGGCCGAGCGCGAACCAGTGCGCCAGCCGCGCATCCTGGTGACGGGCGCGAGCGGTTACCTGGGCCGGGCGCTGGTGCGGCGGCTGCGCAGCGCCGGGGAGCCGCTGCGCGTGCTGTTGCGAAGGCCGCCGCGGACGCCGCTGGGCGACGATGTGCAGGAGGTCTACGGCGATCTGGGCAATCCGGCGGTGGTGGACCGGGCCGTCGATGGGATGGAGATTGTCTACCACGTGGGGGCCGCCATGAAGGGCGGACCGTTCGAGTATCAGAGCGGCACGGTGTGGGGCACGCGCAATGTTGTGGAAGCCTGCGCGCGGCACGGCGTGCGCAAGTTGGTGCACGTGAGCTCGATGGCGGTGGTGGATCAAGCCGGCCACAAGCGGGGCGTGACGGTAACCGAGTCAGCCCCGTATGAGCCGCATGCGGAGCGGCGCGGCCTCTACTCGCAAACCAAGTTGGAAGCGGAGAAGATGGTGCTGGCGGCGGCGGCCGAAAACCGCATCCACGCGGTGCTCGTGCGGCCTGGACAGATTTATGGCCCGGGCCTGGATAAGGCGCCGCCCGGCGGCACGATTGCGATTGCCGGCCGCTGGCTGGTGGCCGGCTCCGGCCGCAATCGCGCCCAGTTGGTTTACATCGACAACGTGGTGGACGCGCTGCAACTGGCCGCGCAGGTGGATGTCGCCAACGGCGCCATCTTCCAACTGGTGGATCCGGAAGGCATCCGCCAGAAGGACTATGTCGAGTTTGTGCGGCGCAGCGGCCGGAGAGTGCGCGTATGGTACGTGCCGATCTGGTTTCTGAAGTTCGCCGGTTGGGGCGTCGAGCTGCTGGGCAAAATCCTGAAGCGCTCCGTGCCGCTCACTCCGTATCGCGTGCGGTCGCTCACGCCGGTGGGGCCATGCGATTGCAGCGCGGCGCATACGCAACTGGGCTGGACCTCACGGATCGATATCCAGGAAGGTATGGCCCGCACGTTTCCGCCGGTTCTGGCAGAATAGACTCATTAAGGAGAGGAATCAATCGTGAAACCGTCAATCAATCTCAAGGTCAAGCTCTTTGCCGACGGGGCTGAGAAGAAAAGCATGCTGGAGCTTTACGCCGATCCGTTGATCCGCGGCTTCACCACCAATCCGACGCTGATGCGCAAGGCCGGCATCACGGACTACCAGGCGTTCGCGCGCGATATTCTGTCGGTGATTACGGACCGCCCGATTTCCCTGGAGGTCTTCGCCGACGAGTTCGACGAAATGGAACGCCAGGCCCGCCTGATCGCCACCTGGGGCGCGAACGTGTACGTCAAGATCCCCGTCACGAACACGCGGCGCGAATCGGCCTGCCGGTTGATCGAGGGGCTCTCTCACGCCGGCATCAAAGTGAACGTGACGGCCATTCTGACACTCGACCAGGTGAGCGCAGTGGCGAAATCGCTGGCCGGCGGCGCGCCTTCGAATGTGAGCGTCTTTGCGGGGCGGATCGCGGACACGGGAGTCGACCCGGTGCCCGTCATGCAGGAAGCGGTGCGGATGCTGCGGCCGCATCCGCAGATCGAGCTCATCTGGGCCAGCCCGCGGGAGCTTCTCAATGTGTTTCAGGCGGACGCCATCGGATGCCACATCATCACGGCCACGCCAGACGTTCTGAAGAAGCTCTCGCTGGTGGGCAAAGATCTGGCCGAGTATTCGCTGGACACGGTGAAGATGTTCGCCGACGACGCGGCGAAGTCGGGGTTCACGCTGTAGGCCGCTTACTTTAACAGCACCAGCTTGCCGTCCTGGAGGGTGAAGAGGGCGTCCATTTTCGCGAGGTCCTGGGGCGCGAGCGGTCCCTCGCGGGCGACGTGGATGTGCAGGCTGCGATCATGGAACCAGAGGTAATGCGGGCTGTAGAATGAAAGCGGCGCATGGGCAAACGTTGGCAGCAGATCCGGGGCGCGCTGGGACGGCGGATCCGCTACAAGATCACGCGGGGCGGAATGCTGTTCACGGCCGCCATCCTGGTGGTGTCGCTGGCCGCCCTGATCTCAACCAATAATCTGTTGTTCCTGATTGCCGCCGCGATGATGGCCACGCTGCTGGTCTCCGGCCTGGTGAGCCGTCTGTGCCTGGCCGCGCTGGAACTGGATTTCCTGGTGCCGGAGCACATCCCGGCGGGGCGCGCGGTGCCGGGAAAGCTATACGTGCGAAACCAAAAGTGGCTGATGCCATCCTTCTCGATTCGCGTGGAAGGGGTTCACGACGCGGCCAGCCCGGCTTTGAAATCGGGCGTCTATTTTCCCCTGATCGCCGCCCGCGCCACGCTGGAAGAGACCGTGGAAGTTCGCTTCCCGCGGCGTGGGGCCTACCGGGAAAACAGTTTCGCCTTCTTCACCGCTTTCCCTTTCGGGTTCCTGGAAAAATCGGCGCGGGTGACGCTGCGCCGCGAGATGATCGTCTACCCATCGATCGACCCGCAGCCGGGGTTCGACGATCTGCTGGCCGGGATCGCGGGGGAGATTGAAACGCATATCCGCGGCCTGGGCCGGGACTTCTACCGGATCCGGCCGTACGAAGCGCTGGAGAGCGCGCGCCACCTCGATTGGAAGGCGTCTGCCCACACGGGCGCCTTGCAGGTGCGGGAATTCGCCCGTGAGCAGGAGCAGACCGTGGAGGTCTTCCTGGACCGCAACATTCCTCACTCGCTCGACGCCTGGTTTGAGCATGCGGTGGATTGTTGCGCCTTTCTGGCATGGCGCCTTTCCAACCAGGGCGCCGCGATTCACTTCCGCTCCAACGGCTTTGAGTTCCGCCAGCCGGAAGACGGCGACATCTACGCGATCTTGAGGTACCTGGCTTTGGTTTATCCGCAGGGCACTAACGCGACGGAAGTGCCGCTCGATGACACGAGTTACAAGATCGTATTCACGCCGCACGCCCGCCAGTTTGCGGAGGCCGGTTGGACGAATGCGCACGTGCTGACGCCGGAGGTGCTGCCGGTTCCCGCCGGCAGCCCAGGCGCCGCACGGGCGTGGACTTGAAGCGCGGCGGCGCCGCACGGTAGAGTGGGCCATGAACCCTTACGCTTCTTTCTTAGGCGACCGGAAACCCCTGCCGGTGATTACGGAGACGCCCGAACGATTGAGAAACCTGCTGGAGGCGCTTGGCGACGAGGGGCTGGAGCGTGCCCTAGCTGCGGGAAAGTGGAGCGCCCGGCAGATCCTTTGCCATTTGGCCGATTGCGAGATCGCGTTCGCCTTCCGGCTTCGCCAGGCATTGGCTGAAGACGACCACATGATCCAGCCGTTCGACCAGGACGCCTGGGCCCGCAATTATGGCGCTTACGACGGCCGCGAAGCGTGGGTCGTATTTGCCGCCCTGAGAAAGTGGAATGTGCGGCTGGTGGAATCGGTGCCGGCGAGCGCGTGGCGGAAGCGGCTGAGCCATCCGGAGCGCGGGGAGATGACGTTCCAGACGGTGATTGAAACGATGGCCGGGCACGACTTGAACCATCTGGGACAGCTTGAGAGGATTGTGGCGGCGGCCGGTTGACGGTTCCTGAGGGCAAACGCTCCCTGACGGCCGCGGCTCTGTGGGGTTCACGGAGTACAATGCTAGTCGTGCGTGCTTCGCGTGGAATGCTGCTGGTGGCTCTGGCGCTCGGCTTGATGGCGCTGGTGGCGGCGAGCGCGCAGGTGACTATCACGCCGCGGCCTAAAAAGCCCGAGCCGAAGGAAGAGGGGCAGCGGACCCCCAATATACGGGTCGAATCCCGCCTGGTGCTGATCCCCGTCACGGTGAACGATCCGCTCAACCGGCCGGTCTCCGGCCTGGAGAAGGAAAACTTCCGCGTCTACGACGATAAGGTGGAGCAGACCATCACGCAGTTCGCCATGGACGACGAGCCGATCGCCGCCGGGCTGGTCTTCGATACCAGCGGCAGCATGGGCGAGAAGCTCAAGCGCTCGCGCATGGCTGCGGCGGTGTTTTTCAAAATCTCCGATCCCGAGGATGAATTCTTCCTAGTGGAGTTCGACAGCCAACCGAGACTGGTTGTGCCGCTTACGCGCGATTTCGGAAGAATTGAAGAGGAGCTGACATTTTCGCGCTCCAAAGGCTCCACGGCCCTGCTGGACGCCATTTACCTGGCGCTGCAGGAAATGCGGAAGTCCCGGAAGAACAAGAAGACGCTGCTGCTGATTACCGACGGTGGCGACAACAACAGCCGCTACTCCGTGACGGAAGTGAAGAAACTGATCCAGGAAAGCGACGTGCTGATCTATGCCATCGGCGTATTCGGCGGCGGCAACTCGCCGGAAGAGGCCGGCGGCCCGGAGTTACTCGGTCATATTGCGGAATCCACCGGCGGGCGAATGTTCGTAGCTGCTTCGGCCGACATGCCGGATATCGCCAAACGAATCGGCATCGAGCTGCGCAACCGCTACATCCTGGCCTTTGCGCCCACCAGCCAGGCGCACGATGGGAAATACCATCACATCCAGGTGAAAGTGGTGCCGCCGCGCGGCCTGCCTCCGCTGCAGGCCCACTGGCGCACCGGCTATACCGCGCCCGACCAGTAGCCGGACTCCGTTAATAGTACTTTACATTGAAAATTACTTTTCATATACTGAAAGCCATGAAGTTCAACACCATCGCGGCCTATCTGTTCTGCCTGGCAGCGGGACTCTTCCTGGCCAGTTTCGAGTTGCACACTGACGATACAGGCGTGGAGGTGTTCATCATCCTGCTGTTCACGTTTGTGCTGGGATGCTGGCAGCCGCGGCACGCCTGGCAGTGGGCCCTGCTGGTGGGACCTTGGGCGCCGGCCGCGGATCTATGGCAGCTCAACTTTGGAACGGCAAAACCGGACCTCTCACACACCGGCGGTCTGCTGCTGTTGACCGGCGTGGTGATTGCGCTGGGGTTGGCGGGGAGTTATGCGGGCGTGCTTTTGAGAAAGGGCGTGCAAGCCGCGGCGGGGGAGCGGTAGGGCGGGATGGGCGACCGGGGGGGCGCCCGCAGACCAGGGGGTCTGCCCCACTGATCCTTGCTAGGATAAAGAATCACCCTTGATCGACACGATTCCAGACATCCTGGCCCGTATTGTCGCTAAGAAACGCGAGGAACTAGCGCACTGCGCTCAGCATCTCGACGACTGGGAGCGCGAGGCTGCGTTGCGCCTTGCCACGCGCCGCGATTTCCGGGCTGCGCTCTCTGCGCGCACGCCCGCGATTATCGCCGAGGTGAAGAAGGCTTCCCCCAGCAAGGGGTTGCTCCGCGCGGATTTCGACCCTGCGCGTATCGCCCGCCAATACCAGCAGGGAGGCGCCGCGGCGCTTTCCGTGCTCACGGACGAAGTCTTTTTTCAAGGGAGCATGGCGGACCTGGAAGCCGCACGATGCGCCGTCCGGTTGCCGGTGCTGCGCAAAGATTTTACGATTGCAGCCTCGCACGTGGTGGAAGCCGCGGCCCATGGCGCCGACGCGATTCTGCTGATCGCGGCCATCCTCACGGAGCGCGAAATCCGCGACTTCCGCGAACTGGCGGCGCGCTACGCGCTTCCCGCGCTGGTGGAAGTACACAACCGGCGCGAACTCCAAACCGCCATCGCGGCCGGCGCCGACATCATCGGCGTCAACAACCGCGATCTGGCCACTTTCGAAGTCACGCTGGAAACTTCCCTGCGGCTGGCGGAGCACATGCCGGAGGGCGTGGTGCGCATCAGCGAAAGCGGCATTCACGATGCGCGCGACATCGCCAAGCTGCGCGCCGCCGGTTACACCGCGTTCCTGGTGGGGGAGCACCTCATGAAGTCGGGCGACCCGGCCGCGGCGCTCGGCGCACTGGTGGGCGCATGATCCTCAAAATCTGCGGCATCACCAACCAGACGGACGCCACGGCGGCGATGGAAGGCGGCGCCACCGCGCTGGGCTTCAACTTTTACCCGCGCAGCCCGCGCTATATCGCGCCGCGCCGCGCCGCGGAAATTTCGACTTCGCCCGGCGTACGGCGCGTGGGCGTGTTCGTCGATTCGCCGCCCGCGCGCGTCGAGCGAATCGCGCGCATCGCGCAGCTCGATGTGGCCCAGTTGCACGGCAACGAGCAGCCTGCCGGGTACCCTGCGGCGCTGGCCGTGTGGAAGGCAGTGCGCGTCACCGGCGACGTGGATTTCGCACTTTATCAAACGTGCCCCGCCGAAGCGCTGCTGCTGGACGGGCCGGCCGCCGAACTGTACGGCGGCTCCGGCCGGAGTTTCGACTGGCGGCTCGCCAGCGGCATCGGCAAGCCGATCGTGGTGGCGGGCGGCCTGGACGCCTCGAACGTGGCTCGCGCCATTGAACTCGCGCACCCGTGGGGCGTGGATGCCTGCTCGCGCATCGAGAGCGCTCCGGGCAAGAAGGATCACCGGAAAATGAACGCATTCCTGCAGGCGGCCCAGGCGGCGCTCGGAGCATGACGCCGCAGCCCGATCTTGCCGGCCATTTCGGACCCTACGGCGGCCGCTACGTTCCCGAAGTGTTGATGGCTCCCATCGAGGAGTTGGAAAGGGCCTATCTGGCCGCGCGCGACGATCCGGCTTTCCAACGCGAGCTCAGCGAACTGCTCAGCACATACGCCGGCCGCCCCACGCCGCTCTACTTCGCCCGCCGCTTGAGCGAACAACTGGGCGCGCGCATCTGGCTCAAGCGCGAAGATCTGCTGCACACAGGCGCGCACAAGATCAATAACTGCCTGGGGCAGGCGCTGCTGGCGCGCCGCATGGGGAAGCGCCGCATCATTGCCGAGACGGGGGCCGGTCAGCATGGCGTGGCCACCGCGACGGTTTGCGCGCTACTGGGTTTCGAGTGCGTGGTCTACATGGGCGAAGAAGACATGCGCCGGCAGCGCCTCAACGTCTTCCGCATGCGCATGCTGGGCGCGCGGGTGGTGGCCGTCGCCAGCGGCAGCCGAACGCTCAAGGACGCCATCAGCGAGGCCATGCGCGACTGGGTCACCAATGTCGGCGACACGCATTACCTGCTGGGCTCGGTGTTGGGCGCGCATCCCTATCCGATGATGGTGCGCGATTTTCACAAGATCATCGGCGAAGAGGCGCGCCGCCAGATCCTGGAGGGGGAAGGCCGCCTGCCCGACACCATCTTCGCCTGCGTGGGAGGCGGATCGAACGCCATCGGCATCTTCCACGCGTTCCTGAACGACAAGGCGGTCGAACTGGTGGGGGTGGAAGCCGGCGGACGCGGCTCCGGGATCGGCGAGCACGCGGCCCGCTACCGCGGCGGAGCACCGGGTGTGCTGCAGGGCTCCTACAGCTACGTGCTACAGGACGATGACGGACAGATCGCCCTCACGCACTCGGTTTCGGCGGGCCTGGATTACGCCATGATCGGGCCGGAGCATGCATGGTTGCACGACGAGAACCGGGCCGAATATACGGCGGTTTCCGACGCCGAAGCGCTGGAAGCGGCGCGGCTGCTTTCGCGTAGCGAAGGAATCATACCGGCGCTCGAATCGGCGCACGCCGTCGCCGAGGCCGTGCGCCGGGCACCGGCCGCACAGGGGAAAGTGCTGCTGGTGAACGTCTCCGGGCGCGGCGATAAGGACATCGACATCTACCGCGAAAATTTTCCCGAACTCGACCAGTCATGACCCGCATCGGCCATCTCTTCGAAACGCTCGCGCGCCAAGGCCGCAAAGGCCTGATCGCTTACCTGACCGTCGGCGACCCGTCGCCCGACCGGACACCGGCGCTCGTCGAAGCCCTGGTGCGTGGCGGGGCCGACCTGATCGAACTGGGCGTCCCGTTTTCCGATCCCATCGCCGACGGCCCGGTGATCCAGGCCGCGGGCGAGCGCGCCCTCAAGGCCGGCACCACGTTGCGGCGCGTGCTCGAAGTGGCCGCGGAGATCCGCGCGAAGTCCGAAGTGCCACTGCTGCTCTTCACTTATCTCAACCCGGTGGTGCGATACGGCCTGGAGCAGTTGGCCCGCGACGCGGCGGCCGCCGGCATCGATGGCTGCCTGCTCACCGACGCGTCGGTGGAAGAAGCGGGCGATTACGTGGCCGCCATGCACCGCCATGGGCTGGACACCGTTTTTCTGGCGGCTCCCACCAGCACCGAACGGCGGCTGAAGCTGGTGGCGCAGTACTCGACGGGATTCGTCTACCTGGTTTCCCGCACGGGCGTCACCGGCGAGCGCGAATCGCTTTCCGCGGCCATCACGCCGCTGGTGGAAGCGGTACGCGCCGTCACCAACCTGCCGCTGGCCGTGGGCTTCGGAATTTCAAAGCCCGAACACGTCGCCGAACTGGGGCGCCAGGTGGAGGCGGTGGTGGTGGGCAGCGCCATCGTACGCCTGATCGAGCGGAACGCCGACAATGCTTCGCTCGAAATCCAGCTCGAATCGTTTGTCCGCGAATTGAAGCGCGGGTTTGGAGCGCACGCATGACCCCGGATGAAGCCCGCGACCGGCTGGAAGAACTGCGCGTCCTGATCGATGACGTGGATGGCCGCATCGTGGAGCTGTTGAACCAACGAACGCGGGTAGTCGAAAATATCGGCCGCGTGAAGCGTGAGGCCGCGCTCCCCATCTACGAACCCAAACGCGAGGACCAGGTATTCGCCAACGTGGCCCAATCCAACCACGGGCCAATGACCCACGAGGCGTTGCACGGCATCTTCGAGCGCATCATCGACGAAATGCGCAAGATCCAGCGCCTGCGCATGGTGTCCGAGGGAGAGAAATAGATGTTTGTCGTCATGCAGCAGGGAGCCACCGAGGAACAGATCGAAGCGGTCATCAACCTCATGGTGGAAGTGGGCTTCGACGTTCACCGTTCCACCGGCGTGATCCACACGGTTCTGGGCGGCGTGGGCGGCAAGGAAGAGTTCGACCTGGCGGTCTTCGAGGTGATGGAAGGCGTGAAGGAAGCGCACCGCATCGTCTCGACCTATAAACTGGCCAGCCGCAGCTTCCGTCCGGGCGGCACGGTGGTCAAAATTCGCGACTTGCAAATCGGTGGGCCGCGCGTGGTCGTGATGGCCGGCCCTTCGAGCGTGGAGAGCCGCGAGCAGATCAATCGCTGCGCCGAGGTGGTGGCCGCGGCCGGCGCGCGCGTGATTCGAGGCGGCGCCTTCAAGCCTCGCAGCTCCCCGTACGCGTTCCAGGGGCTGGGCGAAGAAGGACTGCGCCTGCTGCGCGAGGCCGCCGACCGCAACGGATTGCTGGTGGTGAGCGAAGTGATGGACCAGGCGCAGATCCCGCTGGTCCGGCAGTATGCCGACATCCTGCAGGTGGGCGCGCGCAACATGCAGAACTTCAACCTGCTGCGCGAACTCGGCCGCGAGCGGACCCCGGTTCTGCTCAAGCGCGGTATTTCCGCTACTATCGAAGAGCTGCTGCTTTCGGCTGAGTATATCCTGGCGGGAGGCAATTACGACGTGATACTCTGCGAGCGCGGCATCCGGACCTTCGAGACTTATACGCGCAACACGATGGATATCTCCGCGATCCCGGTGGTGAAAAAGCTCTCGCACCTGCCCATCGTGGCCGACCCGTCGCACGGCACCGGCCGCCGCGACAAGGTGGTCCCGATGGCCCGGGCGGCGGTGGCGGCGGGCGCCGACGGCCTGCTGGTGGAAGTGCATCCCGACCCGGACCGGGCGTTGAGCGACGGCGCACAATCGCTCCGCCCCGAGCAGTTTGAGGAATTGATGCGCCAGTTGCGCATCATTGCCCCCGCGGTAGAAAGGGAAATCTAGCATGCGGCCGGTTCTAATTTCCGGAGGTCCCGGAATCTGTGGGGCAGACCCCCTGGTCTGCGCGGGACGCCCTCGTCCCGCTGCCGGAACAACGCTATTGGGACTCTGCAAAGCTCGGACAGGCCGACGGGGGCGTCGGCCGCAGACCAGGGGGTCTGCCCCACAAGCCTGGCTGACTGCGAGGACATTAGCCCGGTGAACAAAGTCGCCATCGTTGGAACCGGGCTCATCGGCGCCTCCTTCGGGCTGTCGTTGCGGAGGGCCGGCTACCAGGGCGAAATCGTGGGCGTCAGTTCCCCGCCGGCGATCGCCGGGGCGCTCGAAGCCGGAGCGATCGATCGCGGAGCGCCGTTGGCAGAAGCCGTGGCGCAAGCCGGCCTGGTCTTCCTTTCGCAGACCATCGGCCGCATCCTGGATACCATTCGCCATCTGGACGCGCTGGTGGAACCGGGAGCGCTGGTCACCGACGCCGGCAGCACCAAGTGCGAGATCGTCGACCTGGCGCGGCAGAGCATTCGCCGCGCGCAATTTCTGGGCGGCCATCCGATGGCGGGGAAAGAGAAACGCGGGGCCGCGGAAGCCGATGCGGATTTGTTTCGCGGCCGCACCTGGGTGCTGACGCCGGATGAGCCGGCTGAACTAAAAACCCCGGCGGCGCGCCAGTTCCGGGAGTGGCTGGAGCGCATGGGCGCCCGCGTCGCGGTGATGGACTGCGATGAGCATGACCGCGTGGTGGCCCTCACCTCCCACTTGCCGCAACTGGCTGCCACGGCTCTGGCCGCTACCGTCGCCGGTTCGGCCCATATAGAAATTTCCGGCCCTGGCTTGTACGATATGACCCGTCTCGCCGCCAGCTCCTACGAGTTGTGGCGCGACATTCTGGCCACCAATACCGATCACATCGAGCGGTCGCTGGCCTTGTATATACAGATGCTGGAGCACATGCGCGAAAACCTTCGTACGCGGCAACTCCAGGAGGAATTTCAACGCGGCGCCGCAGTCGCCGGCCGTCTGCGCGGGGCAGTCTGACTCTCCGCGCCAATTTAGGATAAACTACCCATGAGGCGCTTAATCGTACCTCGAACACCGACGGACCTAGAGTCCGGGGGTGGACCCGCGGCCTTTCAGGCGCGGCGGACCTCGCGGTCCTACGCACCAAATGCCGAATTTAAGGAATTCAAAATGGAACAGAAACTCAAGATCGCCGTGTTCATCGATTTTGACAATATCGAAATCGGCGTCAAATCCACGCTGCACCGCGAATTCGACGTGGCAGCAGTGCTCGACGCATTGAAAGAACGGGGCGAAATCGTCACCAAGTTTGCCTATGCAAACTGGGGGCGGCAGGAATCCGCCACCCGCGCGCTTTCCGAGCACGCCGTACAGATGGTGCAACGCGATCCCTCGCCGCGCGGCGACAAGAATGGCGCCGACATCAACCTGGCCCTCGATGCACTCGAGATGGCCTTTACTCACGACCACATCAACGCCTTCGCCATTGTCAGCGGCGACAGCGACTTCATTGCGTTGGTCAACAAACTGAAGCAGTACGACAAGCGGATTTTCGTAGTCGGCGGGCGTGCTTTCACGAGCACGATTCTGCAGAAGAATTGCCACGAGTTCGTGGCCTACGAATCGATCATCGACGATCCGCGGCCCCGGCAGGGCGGCGGGCACCAGCAACAACAACCGCAGCAGCAGCAACCGCATTCCGAGAAACCGCAGCAGCAACAACAACAACAACAACCACAGCCACAGCAGCAGCAGCAACAGCAACAGCAACAGCAGCAGCGCCAGCCGCACAAGCGCGTGGCGCTGGATCTGGCGCAGTCCATGCCGCTGGTGGAGCGCGCGCTTGGGGTGCTGGAACGGCGCGAGGTTCGGCCACAGCTCGGGCTGCTCAAATCGACGATGCTGCAGCTCGACTCCACGTTCAACGAGAAGGCATACGGCGCCAGCTCCTTCACCGATTTCGTGGAGAAGCTGCAAAAGGCCGACTACGTGGAAGTCTCCGGGGGCGAAGGCCGCTACATGATCCGCCTGAAGGGCGGCGCAGCTCCCGAAAAGCCCGGCGCCAAACCCGAAGAGGCCATCCCGCTGCTGCGCGACGTTCTCGAAACGCACCGCCTGGACATCGACAACGGGGCCGTGGCCGACGAATTGGCCGAGTGGGTTCATCAGGACCAGCCCGGTTTCGACTGGCATCGCTACGGCTTCCAGGAATTCGGCGAACTGCTGAACTATGCGCAGGACAAGGGCCTGGTTCGCATACAGGCCGACGAAGAAAAGGGCTTGATTGTCTACCTGGGCACCGAGTTCCATCCGCCCGCTGCACCGCCCGAACCGGAACCTGTCGCGGTGATGGAGGAAGAGGAAGAAGACGAGCCACAGCCGCTGGTTCCGGGCCAGCCTACGGCCACCGGAGAAATTCCGATTCCGGCGCCGACGCCCAAGCCGCAGCGCCGCCCGCGCGTGCCGCGCAAATCTTCCGGCGGCGAGGATGGCAACAAGAAGCGGCCCAGCCGGTCACGCAAAAAGCCGGTCTAGCCCGGTCCAGGTTTCTGACCGGGCAGCCTGGTGTCTTTCGCAAACCCTCCCTCATGGCCGGGGTTCCCATCGGAGCCTTGGGCCTGAGTGGGGGGCGCCGCGGCCCCGCCTTCCTTGACGCCTTAGCCGGGAGTTGTGACACACTAAAAGTACTCGGAACGGGCACATGATCGGCAAAACGATATCCCATTACACGGTTCTGGAAAAGCTGGGAGCCGGCGGCATGGGTGACGTCTACAAAGCGCAGGACACGCGCCTGAACCGCTTCGTCGCCATCAAGGTTCTCTCCAGCGGTACGTCCGGCGATCCCGAGCGCCGACGCCGCTTCATTCAAGAGGCGCAAGCCGCTTCCGCGCTCAACCACCCCAACATCATCACCATCTATGATGTGCTCTCCCAGGACGGCGTGGGCATGATGGTGATGGAGTACATTGCCGGCTCCACGCTCGACGCGCTGATTCCCAAAGAGGGCATGTCCGTGGGGAAGGTGCTCGACTGCGCGGTGCAGATGGCCAGCGCCCTGGAGGCGGCTCACGCGGCCGGCATCGTACACCGCGATCTGAAGCCCGGCAACGTGATGGTGACTGGCACGGGCCTGGTCAAGATTCTGGATTTCGGGCTCGCCAAACTGACCAGCCCAACCATGGTGGTGGAAGAGAACGACGCCACGCTGCCCCTCAACGCGCCCATGACCGTGGAAGGTTCCATCCTCGGCACGGTGAGCTACATGTCGCCGGAGCAGGCCGACGCGCGGCCGGTGGATGCGCGTTCCGACATCTTCACATTCGGCGTGGTGCTCTATGAGATGCTGACCGGGCACAAAGCCTTCGCCGCGGGGTCGACGGTCTCGACGCTGTCGGCCATCCTGCGCGACGATCCCAAACCCATGGGCGAGATCGTGCAAGGCGTGCCGGCGGAGCTGGATCAGATTGTGCGCCGCGCCATGCGAAAGGATCCGGGCGAGCGCTGGCAGAGCATGCAGGAAATGCGGACGGAACTGGCGGCGCTGAAGCAGCGCGCGGATTCGGCCGTGCTCCGCCGACCCGCGATGGCCGGTGCCACAAAGAAGCTGCCCAAAGTCCTGTGGCTGGCGGCGGCGGGCGGTTTGCTGCTGTGCGCGGCGGCCGGCGGCGGTTGGTGGTGGAAGCATCGGAAGATGGTGCCTGCGCCCGTGCCGGTTACGCAGGCGGACCAAACGCCGCCCGCACCGGCCCAGAATGCGTGGGCGCCGGCGACGGCCGATACTGCCGTGCCGGCCCTGCCGGATAGCACGGCTGTGCCACCACCGGCGGATTCGGCGCTGACCAACCAGAGCGTGCTCGATATGCTGCAGGCCAAGGTCCCCAACCCGGTGATTGTCAGCCACGTGAAATCGTCGAAGGACAGCAAGTTCGATCTCTCGACGGCGGAGATTATCCGGCTAAGCCAGGCTGGCGCCACCGCGGAACTCATCGAAACCATGCGCAACCCCAAGGCCGCTTCGAGTTCGGCGGCCGCGCGGGCCGCGCGGCCCACCCAGCCGGCGCCCGCGCCCACTTGGTCGCCGGCCATGCCACCGGCAGCGCCTCCCGCCGACAACCCGCCGCAGGGTGCAGCGCCAACCGAGGCTGCGCCAACTCCGGCCGGGTCCACACCGGGCACGCCGGGCAAGAGCCGCTCAATCACCATCTACGCAGACATGCCGCTCGGTATCACTCTGACCGAGGATGTCCCACCGAATCCGGCGGCCGGGCAGGCGCTGCACTTCGTGGTAGCGCGGGATTTTCGCGTGGATGATGTGGTGGTGGTTGCCAAGGGCACCAAGGTCACCGGAGAGGTAGCCGGCGCCGGCGGCAGAAAGTTACTGGTGATCCGCGGCAAGCCAACCTTCAGGGTCACCGACGTCGAAGCCTCTGACGGCACCAAACTCAAGATCCGCGGCACCGCCGCGGCCGGCCGCGGGCCAAAGGAAGATAAATTCCTCGAGCCTCCCGGCAAACACGACAAGGGTGTGCTGGCTCCGGCAGGCACGCACTACCAGGTGTATTTCGATGGCAACCAGACCGTCGCGATCAATCCGCATTAAGAACATCCTGCTCCTCGTGCCGCCGACAATGGGCGGGAGGCAAGGTGTTACTGCGGGGGGGGCTGCTGCGGGAAGTTGACCTTCCGCTCAAGTTCGAGCATCCGGTCTTCCAGGACGCCGATGCGGGTGATGAGTGCTCCCTGGTTGCCTTCGAGCTGGGAGACGCGCTACCGGTTCGAGTCCGCGAAGCCGTAGAACACCTTCAGCAGCTCGGTCTGGCTGTCGCGCATCGTCTCTTTCAGGTCATCAAAGCCGTGCTGGAACTCGGAGCGTACTTGTTCTCCAAGCTGCTGCAGGTCGGCCTTCGTGGCCGGTTCGTGGCCGTTCTCCATCGTGGGACTCCATTCGTATTGTACGCCAGAAAAGAGCGGCGGGGATGGTGCCGGAGGTGGGACTTGTTTTTCGACCGGGCGTTGAGCCAGCGTAAGTTATTGATTCTATTACACGCACAGTGCGCATAGTGATCGGGTTCGGCGGTTTCTCTGTACAAAATCGTGTACACGCGCCCAGCCAGAACGTAAATTTTTTGAAGCGCTGGAGGCGCAAAATGGCACTTCCCTACTCCGTGAGTCTTTGCATGACCTCGGAAAGCATCCTGCGGTGCAACATCTGTTCGAAAACCGGCGACGATTCATCGACCCAATGATACTGCAACAGTTCGGCTCGAACCCGCGCGCGGAGGCTCTGCCGTTCCGCCGCCGGGAGCGCCTCCAATCGCGCTTCCGCCGCGACACGCCGCTTTTCGGCGAGGTCGGCGTCGAGAACCTCGAATTCGCGGCGGGTTTTCGCATGGGCACGGAGCTTGGCTGCGGCCTGCTCCCGGCGGCGAATATCGTCGAAAGCGGTCACTGCCCGCGTCGCGTATTGGAGAATGCCGCCGAACGTCTGGGGACGGTACTTGGTTTCTGCGGCGGCCGTATGGGCGTAGTCAATGATATATTTCGCGCAGCCGAAACCATGCTGGGCGACTAATGCCGTTGCCTGTGCAACCTCCTTTGATTGCGGATTGCCGTTGTTGACGCCGTGGAAGGTTTTATGGAAATGGAGCACGACATCGCGGGCGGCGGCGGCATGCTCAATATTGTCGGCGGCTTTCGCGGCCACAGGCTGCGGTTTCTCTTCCAGACCGGCGAAAACGCGGCTGCCCTTTTTTACTGTCAGTTTGTAGTCGGTGTTGTCCTTCGTCCTCTCGATCTCGATCGCTGTGATCATCCCGGTCGTGAGCATCACGCCGCGAAGCTCGCCTATCGCTCTCAAGAACGATCGTTTTCGTTCATAAACGCGGCTGAACTCCGTCCCACGTAGACCCAGATCCCCGCAGAGATCGCGGGTTCGGCGCTCGTATACTCTCTTGTCGGCCATGATGAGGTCGAGATGGGTATAGAGCAGCTGGGCGAGATCTGTCCGGAACCGCAGGATCGTCTCGAAGAGTACCGGCTTCGTGTGGTTGATGAGGAGATTCTTGATCGTGAAATCATTAAAGCGGAAGTAGCCGGCCTCTTTCGTTACACGCCCGTCGATTTTCCGACGAACTATCTTCAA
>JBEKQS010000080.1:0-20150 GCA_049519475.1 Bryobacteraceae bacterium
GGTCCAAACCTGGTTAGCCTCATATACGCCGCGGCAGCCAGCCCCTTTTACCGCTATCGCTTCTACGACGTTACGACTGGTACTGCCGGTTCGTTTGCGGCGGGTCTCGGGTGGGATCAAACAACCGGCTTAGGTGTTCCACTTTCTCCTTCGCTGGCAAGTTATCTGGTTAATATTGTGCCGTAACAGAGTCCGGGATCGAAATTTTTGCGGCAGTGCGGCCCGTTTACGGTTGCAAGATCATCGGGGAATTGCCGGGATCTGGTTTCAAGAGCGCGGGGCCTTCGGGCCTCGCGTTTTTTTTGCCCGGACGCCGCCGAATCCAGTAGATTGTGACTGTTGAACGAAACCCGAGATCCCATCAACCTGGCGGCGGAGACCGGGATCACCGAACTGGAAGTGCAGCGCGGCGCAAACCGCGTGCGCATCCGGCGGGCTGCGTGGCGAATTCGGAGTCGACCGCGTCGGACCTGGTCAAAGGCTACCGGCTGCCCGTAAGCAAACTGCGCGTGGCGCGGCCGCGCCAGGATCTGCACGAGCTGTTTGTGCGCGCCTGGGCCTTTGCCAGCCCGCATTTCATCGCCGCGGCGTAGCCACTTCGAACGTCACGGTGGAAGCCGCCAAGCCGGCCGCGGACGCCGTCATGGTGGCCTTCCCCGCTGGAGCGTTGGCCTTCAGAATCGCAATGCACTGGCCATCATACGCCTTCCGTTCCAGCCCGCGGAAGGACTCATGACTGGAGTTGTCCCCATTGTCGACCGCGGCGAAGTAAATGGGACCTCTGCCCTGGAACGTCACCGGGTTGGCCGCGCCAGGAACCGGCACGCCGTTCTCGTCCACAATCGTAGCGGTCAGATAGACCGTGTCGTCCCAGTTGAAGCTCAGGGTTTCACGATCCGCCGCCAGTGCCACACGGGCCGGTTTTCCGGCGGTGCGCAACTCGAATTTCGCGGCCACCTGGCCTTGGTTCCTGGCAATCGCCTGGATGGCGCCCGGCTCAAATTGGACGCTCCAGGTTCGCGGGGAATCGTCGGCCGGGTTGGGCCGGGAGCCCAGTGACTTGCCGTTCAACATCAGCTCCACCGTTTCGCAATTGCTGTACACCTCGACGGTTTCGAGGTGTGGCGAGCGATCGGAGGGTGTCCAATCGGATAAGACGTCCGGGCGGCGCTCCAGGGGATTGAAGCCTGGATCGGCGGGCGTGGCAGGACCGGGGCCGGCGCGGCGCGCGATATACACCATGGGCTCCGCCGACCACCAGCTCATTCGCTGAAACGCGCGTGGCCGGGGCCTGCCGGTGCGGTCAAAGAGGCCGGAACCGGCGCCGATGGCGGGCCACGCACGCGACTCGCCCAGGTAATCGAATCCGCTCCAGAGAAACTGGCCGGAGTAGGCGGGATGATCGCGCAGGGCCAGCCAGACTTTGAGATCGTGCCCGTTCTCGGTTCCAATAATCCTGCGGGACGGTTTGGCTTCATGCGCCGCCAGGATCTCGTCTTCCCGGTAATTCTGGCCCACCACATCCAGCATGTCGGCCAGGCCGTCGTCATAATCGTGGCTGACATTCGGACGGAAGAGCGCCTGCGTCACGGGCCGCGCCGGATCGTACAGGTGGAACACGTCGAGCAGCGATTGCAGTGTCGCCTTGGCCGATTCCGCGTTGGGCGTGTCGCGAATCTCATTGCCGGCGCTATACAGAACAATGCTGGGATGGTTGCGATCGCGAAGAACCATGTCGCGGACGTCGATTTTCGACCATTCGTCGAAATACAGATGATAGTCGTAGGGCGTTTTGGCGGATTTCCAGGTATCGAACGCTTCTTCCATCACCAGGAAGCCCATGCGGTCGCACAGATCCAGAAACTCCGGCGCGGCCGGGTTGTGGGCCGTGCGGATGGCATTCACGCCGAATTGCTTGAGCAACTTCAGGCGCCGCTCCCACGTGCTGAGCGGAACGGTAACCCCCAGGCCGCCGGCGTCCTGGTGCAGGCAGACGCCCTGAATTTTCCGCGGTTTCCCGTTGAGATGGAAGCCGGTCGCAGCATCGAAGTGGAATTCGCGAATGCCGAACGGCGTGGTTTCCTCATCCCAAGCCGCATCGGCCGAACGAACCCTGACGACCGCCCCGTAGAGCGCCGGGTGCTCCAGGTCCCAGAGTTGTGGGTTCCGGACCACGAGATCTTTTTGGAAGCCGGCCGATCCGCCGGGCGCCACGGACTGGCTGCCCGTCTCGGCCGTCCCTACGGTTTGCCCATCGGGACCAAGAATCGCGATCTGCAGAGAAACGTCGCGGGCTTCAGCGGACTGGTTCACCACCGTGGTCGCAACGTGAATGGCGGCTTCGGCGGCGCCGACGCGCGGGGTGGTAACCACGGTGCTCCAGTGCGCGAGATGAATCGGCCTGGTGATGACCAGGCGGACGTGCCGGTAAATGCCGGAACCGGCGTACCAGCGCGAGGCCGGCTGCGCCGAATTGTCAACGCGCACGGCGACGACATTCATTTCGCGCTCGGTGAAATGGAGATGCGGCGTGAGCTCATATTGGAAACTCACGGACCCATTCGGCCGGTGGCCGAGATGCGCGCCATTCACCCACACGTCGCTGACGCCCATGACGCCGTCGAATTCCAGGAACAGCCGTTGCCCTTCGTGGAAGCCCGGCAGAAGAAAGTGCTTTCGATACCAGCCGACGCCGGTTGGGAGGAACGCGCCGGCGCCTCCGGCCGGGTTCTTCTGGTCGAAAGGTCCTTCGATGCTCCAGTCGTGAGGGAGATTGAGAATCGCCCAGTAGGGATCGTCAAAATCCGGGTCCTGCGCCCCCTGAGCGTCGCCCCTGAAGAAACGCCAATTGGGGTCGAAGGGGACTGTCAGACGCGGGGGAGTGGCGCCGTAGGCCACTGCGGCAATGAGGACTGCGAGCAGAGGGGCTGTGCGGCGACTCGTGCGTGCCGCGCCGGCACTCATGCCGACGCCCGGTCCCGGCAGATTGCCCGTACACCGCCAGAGTGTCGAGAAGAGTCTCGACACGGCACGCACGAGTGCGTGCGCCACGTCATCGGGCCACATGTGAGAAAAGGGGGCTGGCATGCTTCTTTTCACTATAGCCGGATGGAGGCGGGCGGTCCCGAAAACTACAAAGGCCGCCCCCGGTGCGATACCGGAGACGGCCTTTTTCGACGTGTTGTTTAGTTCGGGTAGGTCCCGCCGACTGGACAATACCGTGCCGGACCCTTGAAGGTGCCGTTCGTGGAAAAGCAGCCGCTGCCGGTGGTGGCGAACGGCGTGCTCGAACTGGGCGGCGACGACGAGCAGGTACCCGCGCCCAGCGACGCGATACCATCGGCGCCATAGAACCACGAGAAGTACACGAGTTCCTGCATCTGGTAGGTATAGTTGTTGGGCATTGTGATGAAGTGATCGTTCGAGATTCCGCTCAGTGGATCTCCCACTTCCAGGTTGTTCTGGCCGCCCCCCGCGCAAGTGGCCGACTGTCCGGACGACCACACGGGCGTTGGATTGGAGCCGCCCGGATCGTTCACCCACTCCGAGGTTTCGTGCGCCATCACCGAGGTATTGGCCACGCCGGTGAATACGTCGCCGGTGTCAAACTCGAAAATGCCATAAGTTTGCCCCGGGTCGCCGGTTGCCGTACCGTTGGTGGAGCTGTGGTAGCCCAGAATGCAGCAAGTATCAGCAGGGTCGTTGGCGGCGCCATCCGAGATCACCGTCCGATACAACACGAAGAACGGGAATTGGTTCTCGGTCAGGCCGAGCGTGCCGATGATCCCCTGCAAGAGCGGATCCAGGTAGTTGATGTTGACGACTCCGAGGCGGCTTTTGTTGTTCGTTACCCCGGCATTGGTGCCGCAAGTGCCCCCGTAACTGAGAGTGTCCCCATTCGTCGCGGCTACAGCCGTGAGGTCAATCGTCTGTGCCGGCTCCGTGATGAACGGCAGCCCCAGATGAAAAGCGTTGCCGGTGGGCTGAACCAATGACCAGAATTCGGCGCGCAGGTGGGCATCCGCGAAATTCAAGCCTCCCACCGTGACGCCATTGATGACGAACGGAGACGCCGGGGCGTTCAACTCCGCGCTGTTCTGGGTCAGGCCAAAAGCCGAGTGACTGGCGCCCAGGCAACCCGGGTCCCCCTGCATGGGATCGAATACAAAAGTGTTTGTGTTGACTTTTGTATCGATGATGAGCGGGATCAGCACCATCTGAATGTTGGTGGTTCTTTTTCCGTTCGCGAAAGGACTGCGGCCCACCATCTCACCCTGATTCAGGCTTGCGTCGGCGGCAATGACGGAGTACAGGAAGATCGGCAGGGGTGGCCCCGTCGGCGTGAATGCGGGCTGCGCCGTCCCGGAAGCGTGCAGCTTCTGGACCGCATGATTGTCATCCAACACACGAAGCGATCCCGGCGCCACCTGCATCTCTCTCTGGCCGAAGGCCGAAGCGCAGACGCCCATCGCCAGCGCGCCGACCAGCAACACCGACAGGCCGGTCTTTATGCGAAACGCCGCCTTCGCGACCTTACTCAAGCGCTTGCGCAGCGCGAGCGCCGCCAAACCGGTTCCCAGCAGCAGCACGGAGGCCGGCTCCGGCACTGAAGATGCGTTTGTATCATTGAGCAGCAAACGGTCGACCGCGAAGTCGTTGAGGTTCCCGCCGAGCCCCACCGTCGTCAGGGTCAAACTGATGCTCGTAATATTGCCAGCCCCATTCCGCTCCCCGATGAATATCGGATCGCCCGATGCGTCGCTTGCCTCCGTGTATGTCTGGGTCAGGCTTCCCGCATAGGTGGCCGTAATACTCGCCGTGAATGCGCCGGCTGTGTCTGCCTGCAGCCAAAGGCCCGCTCCGTACACGGCCGGGAAGGTGAGGACCAGGGGTCCGTTGCCTCCGCTACCGGCGTCCGACGTCCATATCAGGGTTTGCCCAGCCACGAATCCAACCGACTCGGGCCCCCAACTGCACGAAGGCGAGGCGGAGCACTCCACCGCCAGGATGCTGTTTGGCCCGCTCAGCGAGCCGCCAATCGTATTAGCTCCCGTTAACGCTCCCGCTGGGGTCGCAGTAAAGGTGCTGAGGAGAAGGGTCCCGTCGCCGCCTAACTGCGCCCAATTGACCGTTGTATCGGAGTTCAACCCCCCTGGCGCAACAATGAGTATGGGCGTCGCATGCGCCACACCCGCAGCAAGCAAAGCACCCAACAGAATCTGCAATCTGAATTTGAACATCGTAAATTACTTATCCTCCTCCGAACCCTACGCTTTAATTTCGCTGACTGCCAACACTGATAGGCCGTCGTGAAACTTACAACCGGGGGGCCCAGTGTTTGTTACATTACACCAGCCGGTTTGTCCGGTCAATCGAATTCTCTACTTAATCCAACAAAACTGTACTGTGAGTACTGTCGCAGCTCAATCTAACGAAATTGTACTGTAGGTACTGTGCCCGTTTAATTCACGCCGGCACGGTTTCCACGACAACTTTTCCGATGACTGACGAATTCCGTAGTGAGTGATAGGAGCTCCGGGTCACGGTCTTCTCCCAGCGCGCTACGTTCCGGGATACCACGGCGGATGATTCGTCGATTCCGTGAGCGTGTTCGAGTCTCGCGAACTTTAATTAAACGTGGGCGGCAAACGCTCCCTTACGGTCGCGGCTCCGATTGGGGTCCACACCCGGTAAAGGAGTTTGTTCGTTTGGGGTGGGTGACCCGGCTTCTTTGGGGCAGGGAGCGGCGGAATCCGGCGGGAGACTTTGTTAAGCTAGTAGATTGTGACTGTTGACGAAATCCGAGAGCTCATCAATCTGGCGGCGGAGACCGGGATCGCCGAACTGGAAGTGCAGCGCGGCGAAAACCGCGTGCGCATCCGGCGGGCGGCGTTCGCGGGAACTCCGGAAATTGTTCTGCCGCCAACGTATGCCACGGCGCCGGGCGCCGCGCCACCCCCAAATCCGCACGAAGCCCCCAAAGAAAAGCTCGCCGACCCCAACCTGGTACTGGTGAAATCTCCCATTGTGGGAACGTTCTACGAGTCGCCGTCACCCGGCGCCGCGGCGTTCGTCAGAGTGGGCGAGCGCGTCCAGCCGGGCAAGGTCCTCTGCATTATCGAATCGATGAAGCTCATGAATGAGATCGAGGCGGAGACCTCCGGCATCATCGAGAGCAGGCTGGTAATGAACGGGCAGCCGGTGGAGTACGGGGAGGCGCTGTTTGCCGTCCGCACGGTTTAAGAAGATCCTCATCGCCAACCGCGGCGAAATCGCGGTTCGAATCATCTGCGCCTGCCGGGAGTTGGGGATCGAGACGGTGGCCGTGTATTCGGAAGCCGACCGCTACAGCTCGCACGTGCGATTTGCCGACCAGGCCATCTGCATCGGGCCGGCCAAGAGCGCGCGCAGCTACCTGGACATCGCGTCCATCATCAGCGCGGCGGAAATCACCAACGTGGACGCGATCCACCCGGGGTATGGATTCCTGAGCGAGAACGCGGGCTTCGCGGAAGTGTGCCAGGCGTCGCGCCTCCACTTCATCGGGCCGAAGCCGGAGGTGATCCGGCTGATGGGCGTGAAGGAGCGGGCACGGGCCTTCATGCGGGAGATGGGCGTGCCGGTGCTGCCGGGTTCGCCGGGCGTGCTCCCGACGGCCGAAGAAGCCTTGGAGCTGGCGGAAAAGATCGGCTACCCGGTGATTCTGAAGGCCTCGGCCGGCGGCGGCGGGCGGGGCATGCGGGTGGTGACGCAGGCCGGGGATTTGCCGGGCCTGTACGCGCAGGCGCAGACCGAGGCAGGCGCGGCCTTCGCCTCCGCGGACGTCTATCTGGAGAAGTACATCGGGGCGCCGCGGCACATCGAGTTCCAGATTCTGGCGGACGAGCACGGCAACGTGGAGATTCTGGGAGAGCGCGAGTGCAGCATCCAGCGGCGCCACCAGAAACTGCTGGAGGAATCGCCCTCGCCGGCCATGACGGACGCCTTGCGGGCGGAGATTTCGGCGGTCCTGCGCAAGGCCATCGCGGCGGCGGGCTACACCAACGCCGGCACGGTGGAGTTCCTGATGGACGAAACCGGGAAGCTCTACTTCATCGAAGTGAACGCGCGCGTGCAGGTGGAGCACCCCGTGACCGAATTCGTGACGGGCATCGATATAGTGAAGAGCCAGATCCGCATCGCGCAAGGCGAGCGGCTCCCGGAGATTCTTCCCGGGCCGGTGGAGTTGCGCGGCCATTCCATGGAATGCCGCATCAACGCGGAGAATCCAGAGACGTTTGTGCCCTCGCCGGGGCGCATCACGGGGTTCCATGTGCCGGGCGGCATCGGCGTGCGGGTGGACACCTGGGCGTATACGGATTGCGTCATCCCGCCGTTTTACGATTCGCTGGTGGCCAAGCTGATCGTGCATGGATCGGACCGGGCGGAGGCCATCGACCGCATGCGCCGCGCCCTGGGGATGTTCATCGTGGAAGGGATTCACACTTCCATTCCGCTGCAGCAGAAGATTCTCGCGGATGAGGATTTCCGGGCCGGACGATTCGATACCAATTTCATCAAGCGATTCATGCCGGGCAAGGGGTAGCAAGAAAGTGTCGAGTCCCTACCGTTCCTACGTGCTGGTTTCGCGGGAGCAGATCGCGCGCAATTACCGGAGTGTGCGGGCCGTGGTAGGCGCCGGGGTGGAAGTGGCCGGCGTGGTGAAGGCCGATGCCTATGGGCACGGCGCGCTGGAAGTGGCGCGCGTGCTGGCCGGGGAAGGCGCGCGCTGGCTGGCGGTGAGCTCGGTGGAAGAGGGCGTGGCGCTGCGGCGGGGCGGCATTGAAGGAATCCGCATTCTGGTGATGGGCGGATTTCTACCGTACGAAGGGGAAGCCGTGGCGGAGTACGATCTGACGCCGGCGGTGCATTCTCTCGGCCAGATCGCGCAGGTGGAGCGGCTGGCGCGAGCCTCAGGGCGGGCCGTCCGCTACCACCTCAAGATCGATTCGGGGATGGGACGGCTGGGGACGCGGGCCGCGGCGGAAGAGATTCTGGCGGCGCTCGGCCAGGCGCCGGACGCCCAACTGGAAGGCCTGATGACGCATTTCGCGTCGGCGGCGGACTACACCAAGAGGCAAACCGGGGAACAACTGGACTACTTCGAGCGAATCTGCGCGCGGCTCGAGCAGGCCGGAGTCAACCCGCCATACCGGCACACTTCGAGCACCATCGCGGTGGGCTATGGACGGCGCGAGGGCTGGCACCAACTGGTCCGGGTGGGACAGGCCTTGTATGGCTACGTTTCGCCGGCCCGCGGCGAGGCGCCCCCGCAGTTGCTGGACGTGAAGCCCGCCTTGACCTGGAAGGCCAAACTGCTGGCGGTGAAGGAAGTGCCGGAAGGGGCGCTGGTGGGGTACGGCGGCACGTTCCGCGCGCCGCGCGCCATGCGCATCGGAGTCCTGGGCGCCGGCTACGCGGACGGCATCTTCCACCGCCTGTCGAACCGCGGCAAGGTGATCGCCGGCGGGCAGATCACTTCGATTCTCGGCACGATTTCGATGGACCTCACCACCATCGACCTCAGCCACACCACCGCGCTGCGGGAAGGCGACGATGTGACGCTGCTGGGGGCGGAAGGCGAGGCCAGCCTGTACGCGCCGGAGATCGCGCGCGTGGCGGGCACCATCTCCTACAACATTCTGTGCAGCATCAGCGCGCGGGTGAAGCGTGTCTACGTCTAGCAGCTAGGCCAGGATGGCGTGGATGCGGGTGCGCTCTTCGGCGGATAGTTGCAGCTTTTGAAGAGCGGCGACGTTCTGCTCGATTTGTTCGGCGCGGCCGGCTCCGATGAGCGCGCTGGTCACGACGGAATCGCGGAGAACCCAGGCGAGGGCCATTTGCGCAAGCGACTGGCCGCGCTCGCGGGCCATTTCCTGAAGCGCGCGGGCTTTCGAGATGTGGGCTTCATCCACCTGGCTGGGCTTGAGATAGGAGTGGGGCTTCGAGGCGCGGGAATCGGCCGGAATGCCGTCGAGGTAGCGGTCGGTGAGCAGGCCCTGGGCAAGGGGGCAGAAGGCGATGCCGCCGATGCCCTCGGCGCGGAGGCGTTCCAGGAGGCCCAATTCGCTCCAGCGCTCGAACATGGAGTACTTGAACTGGTGGATGAGGCAAGGTGTGCCGAGGCTGCGGAGAACGGCTGAGGCTGCGACGGTCTGCTCGGCGTTGTAGTTGGAGATGCCGGCATAGAGGGCTTTGCCGGAACGCACGGCTTGATGGAGCGCGCCCATGGTTTCCTCGATAGGGGTATCGGGATCGGGGCGGTGGGAATAGAAGATGTCAACGTATTCGAGGCCCATGCGGCGGAGGCTTTGATCCAGGCTGGAGAGCAGATACTTGCGGGAGCCCCAGTTGCCGTAGGGACCGGGCCACATATCGTAACCGGCCTTGGTGGAAATGATCAGTTCATCGCGGTAGGGGGCGAAATCTTCACGGAAGAGGCGGCCGAAATTCTCTTCGGCGGAGCCGTAGGGCGGCCCGTAATTGTTGGCGAGGTCGAAGTGGGTGATGCCAAGGTCGAAGGCGCGGCGGAGCATGGCGCGGGAGTTTTCGAAGCTGTCGACGCCGCCGAAGTTGTGCCAGAGGCCGAGGGAAACGGCGGGAAGGAGGAGACCGCTCGAGCCACAATGGCGATAGGACATGGAATCGTAGCGGGTGGTGGAGGCAGTGAACACGCGAGGTTCTCCGAACTACTTATGGTACATGGTCGGGGAACGGAAAAGCGCGACCAGGAAAAGCGCGACCAGGGGGTCGCGCGCGGAAGAGGGCGTCCGCCCTCCTTGGCGGCTAATCTTCGCGGCGGCGGCGGACAAGCCAGGGCTCGATGGCGCCGGGATTGTCGAGGATTTCGTGCTCGAGTTCCTGAAACTGGCTTTCGATGACTACGCGTTCGATGGATGCGCCGAGCGATTCATCGCGGGCCTCGATGCGCTTCTTCTCGATGAGGGCCAGGATCGCCTCGGAGAGTTCCAGCCGGTCTTTCACGGTGCTCATATCCGGTCCTCCTGTCTTAAGAGACGCGGGAAATCCACGAAAGTTTCGGAAAGGGTACTTAGCGTACCGCCGGATGCAAGACGCGCGAGCCGCGGAAGCCGTAAAAGACTATATATAGATAGCACACGGCGGGCAGGAGGAAAGCGGTGTGGATGCCGATAGAATCGGCCAGGACGCCTTGCAGCAGCGGCACCAGCGCGCCGCCGACAATCGCCATGATCAGGAGTCCGGAGGCTTTGCCGGTCAGGGGGCCTAGTTGGGCGATGCCCAGAGTGAAGATGGTGGGGAACATGACCGAGTTGAACAGGCCCACCGCGATGATGCTCCACATGGCGATGGAGCCGGTGGAAGCCACGCTGACTGAGACCAGGAGGAAAGCGCAGGCAGCGGCGCCGCCGAGCACTTTGGCGGGCGTTAGGGTGCGCATGACGGCGGAGCCGATGAAGCGGCCAACCATGGCGCCGCCCCAATAGAAGGATACGTAGCCGGCGGCGACTTTCGGGGTGAGGCCGCCGATCGAAGGCTGGGAAAAATAATTCACCAGGAAACTGCCGATGGAGACTTCCGCGCCGACGTAAACGAAGATGGCGATAGCTCCGAAGACGACATGGCTGTGCTTCCAGATGCTGTCGCCGGCGGAAATGCCGTGGTGCTCTTCGATATCGGGAAGCGCGGGCAGGTGGAAGCGCGAGATAGCGAAGGCGAGCGAGAACAGGAGCGCGGCGATCCCGAAGTAGGGGAGCTGGACGGAAGAGACGCCGGCGCCGGAGAGGATGATGAGGCCGCCCAGCGCGGGAGCGATGGTGGTTCCCAGCGAGTTGAAGGCCTGTGCCAGGTTGAGGCGGCTGGAGGCGCCTTCGGGCGGGCCGAGTTGGGCCACGTAAGGGTTGGCGGCGACTTGCAGGAGAGTAATGCCGGAGGCGAGAACCCACAGAGCGCCGAGAAAAAGGCCATAGGACGGCACCATGGAGGCGGGATAAAACAACAGCGCGCCGAGACCCATGACGGCCAGGCCGGCGACGAGAGAATGGCGGTAGCCGATGCGCGCGAGGATGCGCGACGAAGGGATGGACATCAGGAAGTAGGCCGAGAAAAAGGTGAACTGAATGAGCATGGTCTCGGTGTAATTCAGCTCGAATAGGGCCTTGAGGTGAGGGACCAGGATGTCGTTGAGGACGGTGACGAATCCCCACATGAAAAAGACGGTAGTGACCACCGTGAGGGCGAAGCCGGTTTTTTGAGGTGGCGCGGAGGGTTGGCTCATGGTCGGGCGCGGGAGCGAACGTTCAGTGTGATACAGATGGCGCGGCGGGTCAAGCCGGTGCGGGTGGCGTGTAGTATTCTCGTAGCGTGCCGGAAAACGAAGCTTCTCCTTACCAGGGCCGGTTGGTCGGGCATTACCGTCTGCGGGAACGCATCGGCGAAGGCGGGATGGGAGAAGTCTACCTGGCCGAGCGCGAGGACGAATTCCGCAAGCGCGCGGCGGTGAAACTGATCCGGCCGGGGATGGCCAGCCCGGAAGTGGTGCGGCGCTTCGTGATTGAGCGGCAGACGCTGGCGGCGCTGAATCACCCGCACATCGTCCGACTGGTGGATGGCGGCGCCACCGAAGAAGGGCTGCCGTACCTGGTGGAGGATTATGTCGAGGGCGCGCCCATCGACCGCTACGCGGACCAACACAAGCTGAGCATCACGGAGAGGCTGCGGCTATTCGTGGAGGTCTGCGAGGCGGTGCACCACGCGCACCAGAGCCTGATTGTGCATTGCGATTTGAAGCCGGGCAACATCCTGGTGACGCCGGATGGCACGCCGATGCTGCTGGACTTCGGAATCGCCAAGCTGCTGGACCCGGCGTCGATGGGGATTACAGCGCAGGCCGCGATGACGCAGCAGCGGGCGTTCACGCCGGACTACGCGAGCCCGGAACAACTGCGCGGGGAGCCAGTGACGACCACCACCGACATCTACGCCCTGGGTGTGGTGCTGTACGAACTGTTGACAGGGCACAGCCCGTACCGGACGGCGGCGGGATCTCTGGCGGACTGGATCCGGTCGGTATGCGAGACGGATGCGGAAGCGCCCAGCACGGCCATCCAACGGGTGACGGAGACGATGGCGGACGGCGACCGGCCGGCGGAGACGGTGACGCCGCAAACCGTGAGCGAGAGCCGCGAGCGGGACGTGCAAACGTTGCGGCGGCGGCTGCGCGGGGACCTGGACGCGATCGTGCTGAAGGCGCTGCGCAAGGAGCCGCGCGACCGGTACGGTTCGGTGGATCAACTGGCGGAAGACATCCGCAGACACCTGGCGGGGCAACCGGTGCTGGCCCGCAAGAGCACGGCGGCGTATGTGGCTCGCAAGTTCTTCGCGCGGCACAAGCTGCTGGTGGCGGCTGCCGCGGTGTTGCTGATGACATTGGCGGGCGGCCTGGCATCGACCTTGTGGGAAGCCCGCGTGGCCGCGCGCCGGTTTGAGGATGTGCGGCAACTGGCGCATGCGTTCCTGTTCGACGTATACGATTCCATCGCGGACTTGCCGGGGACCACGTCGGCGCGGGCGCTCATCGCGGGAAAAGGCGCTGAGTATCTGGACCGGCTGGCGGGAAATTCCAAGGGCGATGTGGGGCTCGAACTGGAGCTGGCGCAGGGCTACGTAAAGATTGGGGACGTGCAGGGGAATCCATACGGGCCCAACCTGGGCAACCGGACGAAAGCCCTGGAGAGCTACAACAAAGCCCTGGCGATTGCCCAAGCCGTACCGGCGCGAAATTCCAAGGACCAGAAAGCGCGGCAAGTGCTGGCGGCGAGCCACGAAGGGTTGGCGACGGTGCTGCCGTTCGAGGGCAAGGCCGCGGAGGGACTGGAGCACGCGCGGCAATCGGTCAAGCTGCGGCAGGAAGTGCTGGAGAGCCGTCCTCGCAGCGCGGAATTGAAGCTGGACCTGGACCGCGCCTACGAAAGCGAAGGCGATGTTCTGGGAGGGAACCGCGGCATCAGCTTGGGCCGGAGGGAGGAAGCCGCGGCCATCTACCAGAAAGCGCTGGAAATGGTTCCGGAGTTGCCGGCGGGAGATGCCCTGGCGTCGCGGGCGACCAGAGCGAAGGCGGTGCTGCTGACCAAGCTGGCGGATCTGGAAAGAGCCGGCAACGCGCCAGACGCCGTGCAGAAATATGCGAGCGCCCTGGAGACGGCGGAAGCGCTGTATAAAAGCAATCCGAACAGCGCGAAGGACCGCGGCATCGTGACGGCCCTGCTCAACAAGTTGGCGTATACCGAAGGGGCCCTGGGGAACCGGGCGGGGTCGCTGCAACATTTTCAGAGGGCGGTCGAGATCGACGAAGCAGCGCTGGCCGGGGATCCGAACGACGAAGGGGCGCGGAGCGGCGTGATTGTGACGCTGAAGAACCTGGGGGATCTTTACTATTACACATTGAGCTTGATGCCGGAAGCGCTGCGGTGCTACCGGAGGGCGGCGGAACTGCTGGAACTGCAAGTGAAGGCCGACCCGGGCAATGTGGCGTGGCGGGCGAACCTTTCGGAGATTCTGACGGACATCGCGAGCGGGCTGGTGGCGACGGACCACGTGCAGGAAGCTAGGAGCTACGACCAGCGCGGCCTCGAACTGGCGAAAGGAGTGGCGGACCGGCCGGGCGCGACCGGGGAGCAGATGTACAACTACGCGTGGCTGGCGGTGACGGTGGACCCGGCGGATTTGCGAAATCCGACCGGGGCTCTGCCTTACGCCATCAAAGCCGTGGAACTGAGCAAGAGCCAGGATCCGCTGTGCCTGCACGTGCTTTCGCAGGCGTATTCGGAGTTGGGCGATTACCGGCGCGCGGTGGAGGTGGAGGAGAAGGCGCTGACATTGTTCGCACCGGTGGAAGCGGGGAAGCCGTCGCCACGGAACCGGGGGGTGGTGGAGAGTTCGTTGGAGGAGTATCGGAAGGAGCTGGCAAAGCGGGGGAAGTAAGTTTCCCCCAGCCGATAACCAATCCAGAAACATGGCTGATGTTGCGCATGAAGTAAGGTTTTCAGAGAATCAGGCATCGTAACGGGGCGCGTCGCGCGATCCAGCGCTATAAACCGCGAAGATGCGGTTCAAATCATTGGCGGCCGCCCGTAATTGGGTCCGAATTCATCCGGAGACACGCCCGGCGAAAAGTCCGCGAGCCCCAGCCGCCGCAACGCCCTCTTTCTTTCCCCACTCTCACGCTACAGGTGTCTAAACTTTCCGACCGTTTCTGCCGATTGGGACTTTGAGTAGAGTCTTATGCTTCTTGCCCGCGCCTCGTGTCGGTCCTTGCTGCTGATTGCCGCGGCGGCCGCTTCCGCCTGGAGCCAGACCGGCCTTTCCGATGTCAGCCTGGAACAGCTCCTTCAGGTGCAAGTCACCTCCGTCTCCAAGAAAGAACAGAAACTGGCGCGCACCGCGGCCGCCGTCTTCGTCATCAGCCAGGAAGATATCCGGCGCTCCGGCGCATCCACCCTGCCGGACTTGCTGCGCATGGCGCCAGGGGTCAACGTCGCGCAGATCAATGCCAACACCTGGGCGGTCTCCATTCGAGGATTCAACTCGCGCTATTCCAACAAAGTGCTGGTGCTGGTGGATGGCCGCTCGGTATACACGCCCGACTGGGGCGGTCCTTATTGGGATCAGTTGGAAATGCCGCTGGACGACATCGACCGCATTGAGGTGATCCGGGGTCCGGGGGCGTCGGTGTGGGGCGCCAACGCCGTCAACGGCGTGATCAACATCATCACCAAGTCTTCCCAGGCGACGCCGGGCGGGGACGGAGCCGTTCGCGGCGGCAACCACAGCGGCACAGCCCGCCTGCAGTACGGCGGCGCCATCCCGGACGCCGGCACGTACCGCGCCTATGCCCAGTATTTCCAAACTGGCGATTCGGTTCAGGCCAACGGCTCGAGCGGGGACGATGGCTGGTGGCGGGTGCATGGCGGCTTCCGATGGGATTGGGATTTCTCCCCCACCGATACCCTCATGACGGAAGGCGACCTGTTTTCCAATCGCGAAAGCGAAGCCCGATACCAGTTCTTTACCCCGTCTCCCACCGATGTTCCCTTCGCGCAACGGTTCGACGCCACCGGAGGCAGCCTCTTCTCGCGCTGGAACCACACCTTTGCCGGCGGATCGGACACCACTTTTCAGGCTTACTACGATACCTACCGCCGCACCGAAATGGGCCAGCCCGAGTCACTCCGGAGCTTCGATCTGGACTTTCAACATCACTTGCGGGCCGGGAACCGCCACGACATTGTGTGGGGACTGGGTTTCCGCGCGTTCCAGTCGGCCGTTCCCGCGGGATACCAGATTGCGATTCATCCGCCCGTCCAGACCGACCGGCTCTTCAGCGCCTTTTTTCAGGATGAAATCCAGGTCGCCAACAACCTCTGGTTGACCATCGGAGCCAAGATCGAACACCAGTCGCATGCCGATCCCGGACTGGAGCCGAGCCTTCGCCTGGCGTGGACGCCCACCCCGCGCCAGACGTTGTGGGCCGCGGCATCCCAAGCCATTCGTCAGCCCACTCGCGCGGAGACCAGCGTCGACGCGCAGACCTCTTCCACACCCGCCGGACCCGGCTTGGTCGTGAATACTTTTATCGAAGGCAATCCGCACCTCATGCCCGAGCAACTGCGGGACTACGAAGCGGGGTACCGCCTCCAGTGGACCAGTGGTCTCTCGCTCGATGTCGACGGATTCGCCGGCTTCTACCATCACCTGGCCACCGTCGAACCGCTGCCTCCGTCGCTCGTGCAGACTGCTTCCCAGCTCCAGATGGTCATGCCCTTCATGTACTACAACCGTGCCCACGCCTTCAGCCCTGGCGGGGAGCTGGCGCTGAACTGGAGCGCCGCCGCGTGGTGGCGCATCAGCCCGTCCTACACGTTAGTGGAAGTGAACCCCCGCCTGGATCGCAACTCGGGGGATACCACCGTGACACCGCTAGCTTACAGCGTGCCCGAATCCGGCTTCCAGCTTCGATCGTTCCTGAATCTGACGCGCCGTGTCGAGTGGGACCAGACCTTCTACTGGACCACCAAGGCCGAGAGCGGCGCGGTTCCCCACCACGCCCGGTTGGACATGCGAATCGGCTGGCGGGCCGGCGAGCACACCGAAATCAGCCTGGTGGGCCAAAACCTGGTGGGGCCGCGGTTTCTCGAATTCGGCGCCAGCGCTTATGAAATCGTCGACACCGCGCTCGAGCGCAGCATCTTCGGAAAGGTCACGTGGCATTTCTGATCCAGCGCGGCCGCGGTCGAACGGGGCGGGCACTCTTCGTGCCGGTGGCCCTGTTGCTGGCAGCGCGCGTCCCCGTGGCCGCCCAGGTCTTCAAGGAATACGAAGTAAAGGCCGCCATTCTCTATAAGTTCGCCGGCTTCGTCGAGTGGCCGGCCGCGCCCGCCGGTGCGCCGCTTTGCATCGGCGTTCTTGGGCACGATCCCTTCGGCCCGGCGCTCGATCAGGCCATCCAGGGCAAATCCATCAACGGGAGGCCTTTCGTCATCCAGCGGTTCAAGACCGGTCAGGAGACCGGAAACTGTCAGATTGTTTTTGTCAGTTCCTCGGAAAAGAAAGTATTGCGCGGAATCCTCGACCGGCTCCGCCGCGAACCCATCTTGACCGTGGGAGACACGCCCGGCTTTTGCGAAGACGGCGGCATCGTCAATCTCGAGCTGGCGGACAACCGCGTCCATTTTCAAATCAACCCCGAGGCCGCCGAACTGGCGCGTCTGGTGGTGAGTTCCAAACTGCTGAGCCTGGCCGGCATCGTGCACGGCGGAACGCAATGAGCCTGCCACTCCTCTGGCGCAGGGTTTCGCTCAAGCAAAAGCTGCGGGCCATCATCATGCTCACCGTATCGGCCGCACTGCTGCTGGCCTGTAGCGCGCTGCTGAGCGACGAAGTGGCTCGAACCCGCGCCTCCCTGAAACGCCGGTTGGAGATCATGGCGCAGGGACTCGGGGTCACCAGCACCGCGGCGCTCAGTTTTGACGACTCGACATCGCTCCGCGAACTTCTGCAAGGGCTTCAGGCTCAGACCGCGGTGGTGGCGGCCTGTTTCTACACGCCCGACGGCACGGCCATCGCCACCTATGTGCGCCCGGATGCGAAGGGAGCGTTTACTCCTCCCCCGCCGCGCCGCGACCAAAGCTGGTTTTCCTCCGGCCGCCTGCGGCTGTTTCACGCGGTGGCCTTCAACGGCCAGGCGCTGGGAACACTCTACCTGGAATCGGACCTGCGCGAGGTCCGCGAACAGGAAACCAGCGCCGGGGGCGCCATGCTCGTGATCCTGGCGGTCTCCGGTTTTCTGGCCTTTCTGCTGGCATCCTGGCTGCAGAAGTTCATCTCCGAACCCGTCATCCACCTGGCGCAGACGGCCCGCGCCGTTACGCGCTATAGAAACTACGGAATCCGCGCCGCCAAAACCACCCAGGACGAACTGGGAATGCTGGTGGACGGCTTCAACGAAATGTTGGCCGAGATTCAACATCGCGAAAGCGATCTCGAACGCCATCGCGAAAAACTGGAGGACGAAGTCTCCGAGCGCACCGCGGAACTGCGCCGGCTGAATGGGCAGTTGACCGAAGCCAAAGAGAAAGCCGAGGACGGCAATCGCGCCAAGAGCGAGTTCCTGGCCAACATGAGCCACGAAATCCGCACCCCCATGAACGGCATCATGGGCATGACGGAACTGGCCCTGGACGGCGCCACCAACCCCGAGCAACAGGTTTATCTGCGCACCGTGCGAAACTCCGCCGAATCGCTGCTGACCATCATCAACGACATTCTGGACTTCTCCAAAATCGAAGCCGGCAAACTGGAACTGGACTCGATCCCCTTCGACCCGATCGAATGCGTGGAGAGGGTGCGGGCGCTGCTCGGCGTGCGCGCGCTGCAGAAGGGGCTCGAACTGCGGTGCGAGGTGCGGCCCGAAGTGCCTGCCTGCGTGGCGGGTGACCCGCTGCGGCTGGGGCAGGTGCTGCTCAACCTGATCGGCAACGCCATCAAATTCACTGAAAGCGGCTTGGTAGTGGTGGAGGTTTCGATGGTGTCCGCCGGGGAGGCCGGCGTCGTGCTGGAATTCGCGGTGCGGGACACCGGCATCGGGATTGCCGCCGACAAGCAGCAGACCATCTTCGAGGCCTTCTCCCAAGCCGACGGTTCCATGAGCCGGCGCTTCGGCGGAACCGGTCTGGGACTGACCATCTGTTCGCGGCTGGTGAGGTTGATGGGCGGCAGCATCCGGGTGCAAAGCCGGCTCGGCGAAGGCAGTTGTTTCCGGTTCGTCCTTCCCATGCCAGTGGCAAATCCCCGGCCCGCGCCGCCGCCGGAAGTCGCCGCCGCGCCGTGTTCCGGCGGCGCGCTATGGGTGCTGTTGGCGGAAGACAACCTGGTGAACCGGCAACTGGTGGTGCGGTTGCTCGAAAAGCGGGGCCACCGCGTAGATACCGCGGCCAATGGCCGCGAAGCCTGCGAAGCCTTCCACCGGCAAAGCTACGACGTAATCCTGATGGACGTGCAAATGCCGGAAATGACGGGAATCGAAGCCACCGCAGCCATCCGCCAGGCCGAGCGCGGCACTGGCCGTCACATCCCCATCATCGCCATGACCGCTCACGCCATGAAGGGCGACCGGGAACGATTCCTGGCCGGCGGCATGGACGGCTACATCTCCAAGCCGATCCTTCTGAAAGAGCTGACGGACGCGCTGGAAAAGATCTCACCGGCCGCTCACGCCGCGCCGTAATGCGCGCGCACGCGGCGCGCCGCGGCGCGTCCCGCCACCACCGCCAACTGCTCCTCGGTGGCTGCACGCACCATTTCGGAACTGCCGAATTGCTTCAGAAGCTTCTGCACGGTTATGGCGCCCACCCCGGGAATCGAGTCGAGCTCCGACGTGAGCTGGCGGGCGTTGCGGCGCGAGCGGTGGAACGTGACCGCAAAGCGGTGGGCTTCGTCGCGGATGGTTTGCACCAGGTGCAGGATGGGCGAGAACCGGTCGAGCACGATGGGCTCGTCTTCCTGCCCGTAGACGTAAATGATTTCCTCCCGCTTGGCGATGGAGGCCAGCGGCTGGTCGCTGATGCCGAGAGCTTCCAGCGATTGCGCGGCGGCGTGCAACTGTCCGATGCCGCCATCGATCAGCACCAGGCCGGGCATGGGCCGCTTCTCTTCCTGGAGCCGCGCGTAGCGCCGCCCCACCACTTCGCGCATGCTGGCGAAATCGTCGTTGCCTTCCACCGTCCGAATGATGAACTTGCGGTAATCGGCCTTCTTCATGCGGCCCTCTTCCCACACCACCATGCTGGCCACCTTGTCGGTGCCCTGGATGTGGGAGATGTCGAAGCACTCGATGCGGTTGGGCGGCGCCGGCAGGTTCAGCGCGTCTTCGAGCGCCTGCTGGATGGCCTTCGACGACGGCTTCAGCACGCGGAACCTCGCGTCGAAGCTGTGTTTGGCGTTGGCATCCACCAGGCGGAGCATGGCTTTCTTCTGCCCGCGCTGCGGAGTGCGGATCTCCACGCGGCGCGCGCGCTTTTCGGAAAGCAGGTCTTCCAGCGCCTCGCGGTCTTCGAAGTCCACCGGCACATGGATGGCCGCGGGGATGTACTGCTGGTCGAGGTAGAGCTGCTTCAGCAGGGAAGAGAAAAACTGCGGCTCGTCGAATTCGGCCTGGTCTTCCCAGAAGAGCTCGCGCCGGTCGACGATTTGCCCGTGGCGCAGGTGGAAGACGTTGAGTGCCACCAGCGGCGGCTCGGCGTAGCAGGCCAGGATGTCGATATCGTCGCCCTTGGCGGCCGACATTTTCTGCCGCTCCTCCCGGCGGCCTCTTCATAGCGCGTCGCCTGGGAGGCCTCTTCGATGCGTGCGCGAAGCTCGCGGGCCAGGTCCGAGTGGCGGCCTTCCAGGAACAGTTTGACGTCGCGCGCCGCGCCGGCGTAAGCCGCGTCTGTGGTCAAGCCTTCCACGCACGGGCCCAGGCAGCGGTGGATGTGGTATTGCAGGCACGGCTTCGGATGGAAGCGCGTCAGGTCCACCTTGCAGGACGGCACTTTGAAATGGCGGTGGATGAAATGCACCAGGCGGTAGGCCAG